>NZ_WTLD01000001.1:0-519941 GCF_011379025.1 Polaribacter sp. 11A2H | reverse complement strand
ATCATCATCTCCTGTTTTATAAAAATTGATTTCTTCTTGCATATCTTCAAAAAAGGCTGTGTAATTATGATTTTTTTGATGAATAATCATACGTAAATTATACAACCAAGGTGCATATGAATGTGCTGGCAAAGGAAAACCTGAAAGGGCTTCATTTATAACCTCAAGAGCTTCATCAAATCTGTTTAATTTAACGAGCGCACGTGATTGAAAAAATAGTGTTTTAAGCGTTGGTGTTTTTCTTCGATGAAATTGTACTACAATATCTAAAATACCTTGCCAACTTTCTATTCTACTATTCACTTCTAGTAAATAAAACAAGTATTCACTCATTCTAAGTCCGTTTTTAAAGGCTTCGTGATAAGCTGCTCCAGTAACGTTGTAATCTTTTACAAAGAAAAAAGACTTCGCTTTTAAGACCAGCAGTAAAGGGTTTTTAGGGTTTAAAGCCAAACCTCGTTCTACACAAATCTCTATTGTTTTTTTATTTTTTGAATAATAGTATGATGAATTTCCTATTAACATATATTGATGTTGTGCTAATTGCCAACCCGAATTAGCCAATGCTATCATATAATTCTCATACTCGCTAAAATTGGTATAGTTTTCTTCTGGAAATACAGGCTCTTTTGGTGCAGCTAAAATTTGAGAAACCATATCATACATCATAAAAGATTTGGCATAATCCGCTAATAAAAAGCGAGTGGTATCCGTCAATTCTAAATGGCGCCATTCTGCAATCCATTGTTTTTTATTATCGATAGATTTATTGCTCCATAAAGTCAATTGAATACGCGCTAAATTTTGATTTGCTTGGTCTAAGTTATCATCAAATTGTAAGGGTGTTAAAATTTCTTTACGATGTGTATCTGATGCTAAATTTAATAATTCATAAGCATCTTCTGCTTCATTAGAATTGCGTATTTGTTCTATTCGAGCAAATTCAATTTCCCAAAGTAAAAAACGTGCTTCTGTTAAGGCAGGATAACATTCTAAAATATATTTTAGTGTGATAATTGCTTCCTCAAATCGCTGTTCTTCTTGCAACTTTAAAGCATAAAATAAATGCAGGGTTTCGTTATATGGATTGCTCATTAATGCCGTAGTGTAAATCCATTCGCTACACTGTTTGTAATAACTACAGATATATTCAAAATCTGAAGGAAGCTCTTTGCCAATACTAATTAAAGCTTGTAAATAAGACTCTAAAACGGGCATATTTAGTTCTTCAAAAACACCAATATAAAGCATATACATGCGATAATATCTGGCAGTATCTGCAGGATAACGCTCTCCTAATATTTCAATATTTTCTTGAATATTGGCCATAATAGGTTGCAAAGGAACATAAAGATTCGCTTTATAAAGTTCTTCTGCACGCGCTATTTGTGTGATAACTTCTTGTCTTGTTAAACTCATTTTTTCCATGTTTTAAACCAATCGGCATGTTCTATATATAAGCGTTGGTAGCATTCCCAAAGTGTTTCCATACCAGGAAATTTACTAACATCTTGTTCTGTTGCTCCTAAAACATATTCATCTCCTAAACATACATTTCTATGAAATTCTCCCCAACTAGAAAAAGTTGATTTTATAGTGTCGTTCGCTTCTTCTAAACGTAAAACCATTTCTCTTGTATCCATAAAACCTAATACGTGCCCTAAGCGTATTTGAAAAATATAGTACGCCATTTCGTACCCAATTAATTTTTGCTTTTTTAGACTAAAACGGTATTTCCAAACCATTTTATAAATGCCTTTCGTTTTTGGGTTTTCTTCGGCATTGTATTTTACATCAAAATCTCTTGTGGTGCTCATTCGGAATTCTATTGCTAGTTTTTCGAACGCATTAGAAACCATTTCTCCGTTTTCATAACGCTGTAAACTATTACGCAAATGCAAACCAGATTTTATGCCATATAAACTTAAAAGTCGTTTGGCTTGCTTCACATGCATTTGGTTTTCTAAATCGAAACCAGACCAACTTGTTAAGTTGGCACTTTTATAATTTTTCTTCAAAATCAAGGCCGATAAATTTAATTGGTCTTGTATTTTTGGTGTTATTTCTTGTGTCATTATCTAAGCTTTTAAATGGTCAACTACTTCTAATAAAGCCTTTGCTAAATCTTCTGAATAGGCTCCAGATTTTGCCCTCGATTTTAATCCCATTCCGTATGAAGGTGCCATTTTAGTTCCTTTTACCAAGTGCACAAATAAACTTCTACAAAGTGTTCCGTACGTTTCTTGTTCCGTTTTTGGTGCTAAATTTGTATCAAGTAAAGTCATATAAAGAGCCTGAATAAACTTAGCTTCAATTCCTGTTTTATCATCAGCTAACCAAACTTTAAATTCTTCTATTTTTTCATCTAAAGGCTCTAAAAATTTAGTGTCGCAACTTCCGTTTTCCTTATAATTTTCTAGATTATAAAGTACAGCATCCACATATTTTTGGTTAATTTCTTTAACTTCCATTTCAACATTAATAGTTTGCAACTCTGCAGCAATACTTTCAATTTCTGTTTGAGGTTCTCCTTTAAAATGAAAATGATAAAAACCATCAATAGCCGCTAATAATTCTTCTTGATACGTAAAACACGATATAACACTTCTGCTGTAATCAGTAAGGTATTTTACCGTATTTGTATTTAATTTTTCTTTATTTAATGTCTTTAGAAAATCGGTTAAATACGTGTCAATTTGCATCGAAATGTAACCTAACATGCCGTTGTCTTTTTCTTTGAGTTTGCCTTTTCTATGAAAAGTAATAATTCTATTTATAGCTCTATCTAAAAAGTAACTCACATCGTCTTCTCTAGCATTAAAATAGTTTGCTGTACGAATACCTTGCGTGTCTAAAACATCTGAAATCCAAACAGCTTCTTGTCTAGAACTATAATAAAAATCGCCTAAATAATTAAACCAAGCTTGAATAATATTTAAGTTTAAAGGACGCTCTTCATTAACGTAATGTCCTTTTGCAAAATTGTTACAAAGATCTGTAACGCAAGCATCAATATCTTTTAGTGCCCAAATTTCGTTTACACGCGTAAAATTACCTGGTTCTACACATAAATTAGCTAATGTTTCTACAATAAAAGGTAAGTTTTCTTTTCTGATTTCATCACTAACATCTCTTGTTGAATAAGCGATTTCTAACAAGTATAATTGTAAAACTTCTTGTTGTTCTGCGTTGTATAAAATTAATAATTCTTCGCGAGCATCATAAAAAGTGAGAATTAAAAACTGATTTAATGGAATTTTAATGCCTTCTTTTATAAAGTCTTTAAGAAAACCTTTTAAGTTGTCTTTATTCTGATAAACGTTTTGAATTAAAAATGAACCCGTCATTTGAAAATCTTTGTGATCATAACGCATTACAGGAAATTGTCCTTTTCTGTCTTTAATCAATAAATCTGAAAATATGGTATTGAAGGTTTCTGTCTGATTTTTAACACCTGTTTTAGGATGACATCTATCAAACCAAAACGGAATGAATTGTAACGGAAGTGCTTCTACCCTATTTTCTGTAAGAATTAACTTCCCGTAATCTTTAAAAGCTTCTGTATAAAAATTACTTCCGCCATCGGCGTTTAACCAATCTACAAATCTTAAATAACAAACATCTAATTGTTCTTGTGGAATATTTTTATCACGATTATTAAATAATAAAACATCGCCAGAATCCCATAACATTCTAGGTCCTAATGCGGCAATTAATGGATGAAAACCTTCGGTAGTTTTTAGGTTTAACAATTCTAAACTATTTACTTCTAAGTAAATAATGCGCTCTTTTATCGCTTTATGTGCTTCGTAAATAAGTTGTAAATCATTGTAATAAAAAGCAGCTAATTCTGTGCTAAACCAAGGCAACATTAAATCGTATGCACCTTTAACATACACACGCCCTACAGGTAATATTCTATGAAATTCTGAAATAAATTTATACCAATTATTATCAAAAAAATGTTCTACAAAAGCATTGTCTATCTTAAACGGAAAAGTAGCTATGGTTTTATCTGAATTGACAACCGAATATGTTTCGTTTAAAATTTGATATCGAATGCAATACTGAATTAAAAAGTCTGAACTCAGCACATCTCGAATATCAAAAATTCTGTGAACTAAAAAACGAGCCACAGAAAGTGAAGCCTTAGATTCACTTTGTACCAACATTTTTAAAACCTTAAAAATTTGCGTTTTCAAATCTTCAGAAACAGCATCGGTTTGTAAATAACTAAGACTGAAATATAAAAACTCTAGGAGCTTATTAGTGCTTTTTTCATCCGGATAAAATCCTTTTTCTAACAATGGAATCCAAGATGCAATAAGCGATAACCCTTCTTTTTCATTTGCAAAAACAACAGGATGAAAATAAATAAGTTCTGCTACTTTTTCTGTAAAATCAGCTTTTACATCTTCTGTATTATAATTGTTTTTTGTATTTTGATAAACATCAGTATCAGTAATGTTCATTAATTCTAAAACTTGAAGTATAGCTTTTACTTCAGAAGCCTCTAAAGATGACAACTCTAATTTCGGAACTATTTTATCTTTAAAAATCGCAGACATTTGCTGGGTGTTATTCAAATTATATTGTAATCAATTTTATTTTTTTGGGAAGATTTTATTCAACGAAAAACCATTCATTTTCTTCAATTTCGCCTTCGTTACCCATTAAACTTTTCAGAAAAGTATTTAAATCTTCGGCTTCTATATATGCAATTTCTTGATCGGCTCCAAAACGAATAATTTGTCCGGCTTTTCCTTTTGTATTTGGTGCGAAATCAAAGGCTAAAAAATTACCGTTTTCTAAATCAAAAAACGGAATCCAATAAGGTATGGTATACATTAACAAGGCTTTTCCTTGGTTTGTAGAATAGGTATCGAACAAGTCTTCTTGCGTCCAATCATCATAAACATCTTTCCACTGTTTCCATTCCTTATAAATATCTTCTGCGCCCATTATGGCACATCTATCAATCCCATTATGCAACGTTAAGTATTCCTTTATTATTGCAGGAAAAGGAAAACCAGCTTCTTTTTCAAATTGAGCATAAATGCCATCATTGTTCTTTGGTGGATGTATTGTTAAACCTTTTTCTGCAATTAAAGCATTAAAAGATTCTTTTACTTCTTCTAAATTAATTTTAGCTTCTAACTGAATAAATGGTGTTAAAAAATCTACTTTTTCTTTGTCTAATTTTTCTGCTATAAATTGATCCGGAATAAATTGATCAATAAAAGCACCTGTATTTTCTTGAAAAGTGATATTCTTTATATTAGAAACAGGTTGAGAGCTATACAAACTCGTACTAAAATTGTAAATAGATGGAACAAATTTTTTAGTTACGTCATCACTTCTAAAACGCTGAATATTTATAAACCATTCTTCAAATATTGGCGTATTTTCTATTTCAAAAGTTTCAACAGTTCTGTCTTCTAAAAACCCAATACCGTAGAATTTTTTACTAGATTTATAATCAGGTGTAACAAGTGAGAGTTTGAATATTTTTTTACCGGAGCGAGTTTCAATAGCATCTATAATTGCATCTCTGAATGTAAAAGAATTCTTGTAATGTTTTGGATCTTCAAGAATAGAAAGTGTGTTTATTTCTATAGGTTCAAAATTAAAATCGTTCCATTTCAACAATTTAAAGTCTTCAGAATATTGGATACTATTGTTCATTTTCTCTTATTTTTTTTGATACTGCTAAGATACTTTAGAGCTATGAAATTTTTATCACTGAAACTAATGATTTTAAAAACTACGGAATACTTTTAGGTATCAATACAAATAAATTATTTTGATAAAAATTGGCTAATACATGCTCGTTTTGGACCGTAACTTCCATAAACAGTATTAAATTTTATAGCTAATTTTTGAAGTAAATTCTCGTAAGAAAAACTAGGCAATTGATCGATACAAGTAATCATTAAATTTTTCTCAATTTTTAAATCTTGATGATGAATTGCATCAGAATTGAAAGCATAATTTAATAATTCAACATCTAAAGCTTGCGTTCTAAATTCCCCCTGAAATTCGTTTGTAACATTTGCTTCATTTTCATTATTCTGCAGTGTTACAGACGCTGTTTTAGACATTGGTCCGTTTCCGTGTCTTGTTTGATAACAACGTGTAACGTAAAAAATAGCTATTTCTGCATCTTCTTCTAAATGCGTTTTTATAAGCTGAATCGCATTTTTAGAGGTGGTATAACTCCAAGTTGTATGCGGATGAAAACCATGTTGTGTATCTAATAAAATTCCTTGGCTACCTTCAAAAATAAAATGTTCGAATGTTGTTTTTAATTCTGAAAGAGATTTTAAATTATAAAATTTCTGAATAGAAAAACAACTTTCTATAAAATACGCTTCGTTATAATCCTTTAGTTCGTTTTTGTAATATTCTTGAACGCTTTTTGACTGACTTTCTAACTTCGTTTCGTAGTAATTTTTGATACTAATTAAGCGTTGTTTTAAAACCCAATTAAACTGCAAATCGTTGGCATATAAATACACTTCTTCTTTATTTCTAGCAATGGTTGTACCGAAACCCAAACCACAAGAACCATGATTTTGTTGCTTTTCTATGGCTCTATTAAAAGCAATATCATAAAAAGTGGTAATCATCGCAAGCGGATGAAAATACAGTTTTGGTTGATATTTTTTCAAGAAACTACCTTCGTCTAAAATAGCCGGTGGAAAAAGTGTAGTATGTTCTGAATAATACGTCGGAACACCCAATAATGTTCCTGAACCAAAATTACTAAACGTATGTGTAAGTGCATCTGTACTTACGGTATGCCCAATTTGATGTCCTCCAGAAAACCGAACCACTAAACTTTCTTTAGGATTTTGTGATGCTAAAAAATCGGTAGTTAAACCTTTTCCAGCATCACCAAAACCTAAATCTATAACAATACTACATTTTGTCATTTATAACATATTTTCTACTTCTATATCATCAGAAGAAGTATTGGTATTTGTGGTTGCACTAAATGGTTTATGATTTTGAATCACCACATCTGCAATACGTTTTGCTACGGTTTTAAAATCAGGGATTTCTATAAAGTTTTCTCCTAAAAGCGCTTTCCAATTACCTTTTCGGTGTTCTGTTTTAGCCCATTCATTATGCTCTAAATGCATATGAAATACATTGTATTTTTCTTGAGCCTCCTTAATAATGCTTTCCGTAGTAACAGTTTCTGCTTCTTCTGCGCAGGTGTATCTTTTAATAATTTCTGCCGGAATTGTAGGAAAAACAGGTTCATCACCAATGGTGAATAAAAAACCTTTTTGCTTTCTTTTTTCCCAACAATCAATCGAAGTATGACGTGCTGCAAATAAATGCGCCAAATTATACCCTTCTTGATTGTTTCCGCCACCGCCACCTTCTAAATACACACGCGTTAACCAACGGTCTAACAATTCTGCAGAAGATTCAAACTGACCAACTTGTAAAGGAGCAGCATCATAAATAAAATCTCCAATCCCTAAAAATAATACTTGTGGATCTTCAATTCCTGCTTCCATTAAAGAACCAATAAGATCTGGCAATGCTTCTTTTACAATATGTTCTGGCACAAAGCCCATACTCCCAGTAACGTCTAATGCTACAATAATAGAAACCGTTTCTGGATGCTCTTCAGAATCTCTAGATTCTCTAACAAGTGCTTTTGTAGGGTCCATTTCTGCATCTATATTTCTAGACGTAAATATCTCTTCTCTAGACTTGTTACTATAGCCTTTTGTTTTTCTTAATTTTTTATAAGCGTCGTTACTAAATCTTCCTCCTCCCATAATTATAGTTCATTTATGATTCCGCCAAATAAATGCGTGTATCGCTTTTTAGCTAATTCTAATTTAATTTCTAAATTTCTAATCTTTACAGACATTTCTAAGTCTTTGGCTACATAATCTTTTGCATCAAAATCTGAAGCTAAAACCAAACTATTTGCGTCTGTCGGACTCATGTCTAACATGTTTTCTTGCTCTCGCTTTAAGCGTTTTAATGACAAGGCTAAATCTTCCGTTTCACGTTTGTACATTAATTGCGCATCTTCTGCAATGGCACTTGCACGATCGTCTCTTATTTTTTCGTTGTTGCGCTTTAATGAATCTAAAAAAGCTGCACTTTTAATTTTATCTTCCATCAAATATATTTTCATCAAAATTATAGGTAACTCTTCATTTTTTTATCCCCGAAAAGGGTGATTTATTTTTTATTTAAAAGAAATCTATTTTTAATAGATATATAAAATCACTGAAATCAGGCAGTAAAATTTTTAATCGAGTAATTACCTTTGATGATTAAAAAAACTACTGATGACAACCATACATTTAACTTCAACTGATTTAAAAATTAATTCAGTTTCTATAGAGTTTCCTATTTCTATAAACACTTTAAAAAAATGTTTAGATGATAATTACAGAATAACTAAAGGAAAAAGAAATACTTTTTTTACTTGGGATGCCTTAGGACTTTTAGGTTATTCTAAAAATGGTGAACTCATTGAATCACTCTCTTTAGAATTAGAACCAGAGACGTACGATTTCTCTTCTAAAAACAAATTCTCTGGAAAATGCTACTTTAATGATCAAGAGATTACCAATTATTATAAAACACATAAAGAAGAACGTGTAGCACTTTTTAAAGGTGATGATTCTGGTGCTTTGGCACTAAATGATATTTGTGCTTGGTTTAATGTTGATGAAGAAGAAACGATAAAAGCGATTGAAATAAGTACATACAAACCTTATGTGCGTTGGCAAGGTATTCCGGATGATAAATATAGTATTAAACCTTTAGAGGAAGAAGAAATTACTTTTGTAGACTTTGGTTTTAAACTGTCTATTATAGAAGAATTAATGTATATGAAAGGCTTACTAGAACCTAAATTCGACATTTATGAATTTGCAGATTGGTATAGAGATCGTAAAATAGATATTGATGAAGAAGGTTACGAACCTATTGTTGAGGTTGTACAATATTTTAAAGATTTACCAATTCCGAAACGTTTGGCTACAGAAATTACAGACATTTATCAAGATGGCGGAAACGATATTTATATGAACCTCTCCCCTTTTTCTGGTGGTGGTGAAGATGATTGGGATATGGAAACTGCTGTTGATGCAAAACAATTTCCTAACCTTAAAAAAGCAACTTTATGTTACGCTAAAGATTGTGTTTATGACGAATTTGAAAAAATGGGTATTGAAGCAGAGTCTTTATAATTGGAATGCCAAGAATTAAAAAAAAGTACACTTAATTGATGTACTTTTTTTTTGCCTTTTAGTACGCTAAAAACTCTAAACTAAAATCTACTATTTTTAAATATCATTAATTTCAGTGATAAACAAAAAGCACATTCCCTCTAATTTTGTCTAACAATATAAAAAATAAAAAAAGTTATGGGATTAACGATTTCAAGTGGAATATTAGCAGATTTTAAAGAAAATGAACCAGAAGGTTACGAGGCTTATAAAGTCATTTTTGAGAATATAAATACCATATTAGTTAAAAATGGTGTAGCACCTTACACAGAACCAGATACTCTAGAAGGAAAGACTTTATCTACTGGCGGATTTTCTTATGGTTTTTTACATCATTTAAGACGTTTTGCTGCTCATGTTTGGGAAAATGAATTTGATGAAAATTGGGTACCAACACCTTTTTCTCCGGAAGAAGAACCACAAGGTGATGCAGTTTTAGAAGATCAATATTCTTATTTATCTAGTCACCTTTTAACACATTCAGATTCAGAAGGTTTTTATATTCCTGTAGAATTGCCAGAAGTTCTTTACGATACAGATGAGGCTCCTGTTCCTGGTGCAATGATTGGTTCTTCTTACGATCTTTTAAGAGAATTAAAAAGTCTTACAAAGCATTTAGGTATCACTTTAAATGAAAATGATATTATATCTAATTTACCAGAATTGAATGAAAAAATTAAAAACGAAGGTGATTTTTGGATTGAAACATTGGTTTGTACTACTCTTTTAGATGCAGCTAAATTTAGTATCAATAATAAAACAGCAATTGTTTTTAATTAAATAGTAACCTCTTTTAACTTTAGGTTCTCTCCAAAAAAGAAAAAAATAGTACAAATGAAATTCACAGACAAGAGTAAAGAAAATATCAAACAAGAATGGAATTTATTAGGAAGCAAATATGCTTCTGATGTAAATGAAATGGTGAAGTTTGGTGAAACGAACGGATGGGAAAATTGGAAAGGAGAAGAACCTAAAGACGAAAGGGATCATTTAGCAGATGCTATTTATCAGCTTTTAAAAGAAGCTAATAAAAATAATACGGTTACTCAATTTAGAAATGATTTTCCGCCTGCGCACACGCCTTTCATCAAATTTTTGCAAGATAAAGGGCAAAGTATAGAACAATTACATTTTATAAATGAGCAGAAGGTTGTGTTTTTAGTAGGTACAGCCTATCAAAAAAGGCAAGCATATCTTCTTAAAAATGATACAATTACAGAACTTGATGACGCTATTAGTGCTATAGGAAAATCTAAAAAGAATAACGTTTTTGCAATTGTTTCTAATAATAAAATAGTAACAACACAAGGTTGGCAAGGAGAAATTATTGCAACTTTTAATTTAAAAAAAACGAAGGACTTAGGAATTACAGAATTAACTCCTTTTAACGACGGACATAAAATTCTACTAACAACATCCGAAGGAATTTATATTATTTCTAAAGATGCAGAAAACATGATTCACCCAGTTCCGGATTTAGAAGACGATGAATGGGTGTCTGATATGGACATGGAAAACGCAACAATTTCTAATGATAATAATTACATTGTTGTTGGCGATCAATGCAGCGACCATAGAGTTTTAGATAATAATGGCGTAGAAATTGGAGAAGTTGGTCCGCAATCTTCTTATCCAGATTTTTGTATTTTCTCTAAAAATGACCATCAATTAATTACAAATTCTTGTCATTTTTATAATGGAGTAACTATTGGTGTAGATGCTACAGACTTAAAAAACATCAACATAACAGCTTATGAAGAAAGCGAAGATTATACAGTTATAGATGACGGAATGAGAGTTTATTGTGGTGTAGCAACTTCTAAATATTACATTTTAGGTGATGCTTTTGGTTATATTAAAGCCATTGATACTAACGGAAATTGCATTTGGAAATACTTTTTAGGTTCTACCATTACAAGCATTACTATTTCTGACGATGAAAACACATTATGGATTGGTTCTGCATCAGGAATGCTTCATAAATTACAGTTAGATAAAGGTCTTAGAGATAACCACACCATTGGAAATGGAAATCATTATGAAGAATTCAGGTTTATTTTTTGGAAAGAAGAATCTATTATGAAATGGTAATTCTGTAGGAACAAGAAAATAACAAAACACTTTTCTTTATATTTTAATATCACTGAAAACCGTTACATAAAAACACGTACAAAGCTTCATCTTTGTTCGTATAAAGAAATAAAAGCAATTCATTTCTATTCAAAATATTTAATTGATCTGTTTATACAGAAGTACCCGTAACATGAAACAATTAGTACTAATTATATTCAATTTAATCTATTTAACTGGGTATTGCCAATATCCTTTTGAAGAATCTCCTAAACCTGTTTATGAGGAATTCAACGATTGGAAATTATACGATTTAACAGAAACAAAACAACAAGCAGATTATACAATTACTATTAATGATTTTTTTGAAACAGAAGCGCTAACCATTCAATTAACATCTTATACAGGAGATGAAGATCAAGCTTCTTCCATAAGTATATTTAGAGGAAAAACTCAAGTTCAGAAGCTTTCTGAGGATATGTTTTTTAGTACATTAAATATTTTTGAACCAATTAGAATAACTGATTTTAATGCTGATAATTTAAAAGACATAAAAATTTTAATTCCGTATATGGGCAATGGAATCGCAGCTTTAAATGTTCGTGTTATATACCTTATTCAAAGTAAAAACAATAAGTTTTCAAAAATTTCATATGATGATATGATGGACGGAAATCGTGAAGAAAGAGATTTTAATAAAGATGGAATCTTTGAAACGATTACAATGAAACTTGATAATTATGAAAATAACAATTATTGGACATTTAACATTTATGAATTTACAGAATTGGGACTCACCAATGCTAATGAAAAAAATAATTACCCAATAATGACACAATACCTTTATAAAAAGAACTTTAAGATTACTAATAAAATAAGTTATTCTAAAATGAAGACGTACGCTTTAAAACAACCTAAAGAATATAACTGGCAAAAATAAAGTTGGTAATTGAAAGGTTGTTTCCTATTTACAAAATCATCCAATTTTTAGTATTGAATAAAAATAAATAATTAAAAACAAAGAAATTATGAGTCAAGAAAATAATGTAATCTACACCGAACAAAACGCAAAAATGAAAGCTGCTTATCTTAAAGCACAGTCAACCTTTAATTACTTTTGGCGTGAAATTTATTGGGAAGCTAAAAGAGTTGTTCCTGCTCACGATTTAGCATTAGTAAAAATTCCTTTTCAACAAAAAATTGAAGGAAAAGAACAACCTTTAGTAGAACACATGTGGATTAGTGAAATTGATTTTGATGGAGAATTTATTACAGGTATTTTACAAAACGCACCAAATAAATTGACAAATGTTGCTGAAGGCGATACCGTAACCAGAAAAGTATCAGAAATATCAGATTGGATGTTGTCTATAGATCGTAAAACTTATGGCGGATATACCATTCAGGCACTACGCTCTGATATGACAGATAAAGCTAGAGAAAACCATGATAATGCTTGGGGATTAAACTTTGGGGATTATAATAATATTCTAATAGCTCATCAACAAGAAGAAAAAGAAGAAAACCTTATTGAGCACCCAATGAGTAAAGCAATGGAAAAACCTGCTAGAGATTTCTTTACAGAAAACTTAGACGTAGTAGCTGCTGTAGGTGAAAATGGTATGACAAGATTACACACAGAAACCATTGCTGGAAACAAAATAGCTGTAGGGATTTTATTAGAATTAGGTGCAGATAAAAATGCTAAAACTAAAACAGGAAAAACAGCATTCGATTTTGCTACAGCGCTAAATTGGTCTCACCTTATACCAATTTTAAAATAAAATTAGTCGTCATCATTTTTTAATGAAAGTTAGTGAAAAATTAAAAGAAAATTTAAAATGGACAACATAGTAGATACATACATTTCAGGACTTAAAAACGCCTATTATAATGCTAAAGGAAAAGAAATTTGGGGTCATTTTGAAAATATAAAACACGGTGCCTCTCAAGAAAATTTAAATGAATTGAAAGCAGATTGTCCTGCTATTCCTAAGGCGTTAATTTATTTATTACAGTATGTAGATGGCACGTATTGGAGAACCTATGGTGACGAAGATATTGCTTTTACTTTATTGGGTTCTGATTTATCTAAATGTCGATATTACTTATTATCGTCTCAGCAAATTTTAGATAATCAAGGTGATGCACCATATAATTTTCAAGATTATTTATATGGAGAATATGATATCGTAGACATCGATGAAAAAATCTTAAAAAATGCAAAAGATCTTAACTGGCTTCATTTTTCAGATTGTACAAATAACGGCGGAACGTCTCAACTTTACATAGATTATAGTCCTTCTGAAAAAGGAAAAATAGGTCAAGTGGTGAGGTTTCTTCATGACCCGAATGAGTTTGAAGTAATTGCAGATAGTTTTGATGCGTATTTACAAATGCTAATAGATAATAAATTTCATTTTATTACAGAAGATTCAATCGAATAAAACTTTTACAAAAGATAAAATAAGCCTAATTTGTAATTAAAACATCTAAACCTATTCAATGCATAAATTATACGTACTAATCATTTCAATTGTCTTCTTTTCTTGTAATAACACTAAAAAATCGACTAAGACTTCAAAGCAAGAAATAGCGCCTAAAGAAAATATTATTGTCAAAGAAAATGATGTAGACAACTTTATTCCTGATGGATATGAAGTTGTTTTTTCTGGAAATGAGTCTAATAAAATAAAGGCAGATTTAAATACAGATGGCATTCTCGATTATGTAATATTAATAGCAAACGGAACTAAGAAAGAAAAATATTCAAATGCAACGAGCGTAAAACTTGGCATATTTGAAAGACAGAAAGACGGTTCTTTTATCTTGAAAAATGAAACAGGTAACCTAACCTATTCTTTTATTTATACAAATCCGGATGTTAGAGTTAAAGTCACAGACACAAATATAATTAGTATAAAACATCAATCTATGCGACATGATTATGAATTAAAATTCAGATATCAAAACAGCTATAAAGACTATATGCTAATTGGTGCTGAATATAATAATTATGGAAATGCTGCACATGTTGGCGCCGGAAATACAAGTACCAATTTTATTTCTGGAAAGAGAATATCTACAATTGATGGAAACAAAACTAGTAATTTAGACAAACTATTAATACCTATTTCAGAAGTGAACGATGACAGTGTTTATAATTTAATAAGTAATTAAAAAAATATCATTCCACAACTTCAAAATTTCAATTAGATGAAAAAAACAGTACTATTACTTACCGTATTTCTTGTTTGTTTAGCAACATATTCCATTCTTAATTATACAAATAGAGCAGGATTTCAAGAAGATGAAAGTCATGTTTCTCAGTCTTTAGATGGTAGTTTAGTGGTATATATGGAATCTGTAAATGTTGATGATCATGCTTATTGCAAAATTTTCCTTTTTGATACAAAAGTGTATCCTAATTTAAAGGAAGAAGGGACATTTCCATCAAAATTACAGAAAAACAATCCGAAGGCATCATTCTATATTCCACTAAAATTTTATGCTAGAATTACAAATTTTAAATGGAATGAGAAAAACAACACAGTCAGTATTCATCAACCGGCTGTTAATGATGTAAAAGCTTTAAACTACGAAATTGATTTGAATAATTTTAGCTTTTACAAAAAGGGAGAATAAACGTATTTAAATAAGAAGTTTAAGTAGACTCTTATTACAAGTAATAATTCGAATAGTAAAATAACAATATGGATTTAGAAAATGCCATCATAAAAATTCAAAACTTCGACGTCAATGATGATATGGAAGATTATGAAATTAGTGAATTCTTTGATGCTATTGGAAACGAATTAAGGGATGTAAAAACGTTTACAAGTTCTCAAAAGCAACAATTGATTCAGGTACTTTTTGATTTTCTAAAACGGCAAGATCCAGAGTTAGAAGAAGATTTTTCTTTCATTCATTTAATAGAAGCTATAGATCAACCAGATTACAATATTTATAATGCTGAATTGCTGAAATTTAATACAGAAAACGGAACGATTACTACTACCCTTTTGTTGAATCGATTTATCAATGGTTTAAAAGAACAGGAACGTAAAAAACATATCGATTTATTAAAATCGATTTCTGAGAATAAGAATTATACCGATTTAGTGAGAGCTGAAGCATTGAGTTATTACGAACATCAAACTGAAAAAGGATAAAAACAACAATTATGAAACTTGCTTTTGACACTTATTATTACGACGGAAAGGCGAAAACAATTGCTGTAAGCTTTAACAATTGGGAAGATGAAGTACCTACACAAATTTACACAGATATTATTGAAGGTGTAGAACCGTATGAACCAGGATCTTTTTACAAACGCGAATTACCGTGTATTTTAAGTCTGCTTAAACAAGTGAATTTAGAAGAAGTAGACTTAATTATCGTTGATGGTTACGTTATTCTAGAAGAAAAACATTTGGGTTTAGGTGGCTATTTGTACCAATATTTAGAAGCCAAAATTCCGGTTGTTGGTATTGCTAAATCTGAGTTTGTGTCTAAAACATCTGTATTTAAAGAAGTGATTCGTGGCGAAAGTAAAAAGCCATTGTATGTGACCACTATTGGAGTTGATAAAGAGGAGATTTGCCACGCCATAGAACGAATGCACGGTAAATACCGAATGCCAACGTTACTACAGATTGTAGATACTAAAACCAAAGAAAATACTAAAAACTAATATTTAAAAAATATAATTATGAGTACAGATTTTATTATAGAAAGCATTGACCTTGCTAAAAACTTGTTTAGAAAAAATTATAGAGATTTTATTTCAGAAAAACCGAGAACAGTTACTGTAGAAGATGAAGATTTTAAACTATATAGTTTTGAAAAGATGATTTCATTAACAAATATTGATGGTATGGAAGTGAGCGAAGCTCGTGCCTTAAGAGCTTATGCCACTACATTAAATGATATTATGGGATCTACAACTTATGATCAAAAAGGAAAGAAGTGGTCAATGTTAATGTTATCAGCAAGCATTAGTATTGGTAAAAATACAGAAGGTGATTTGTTGTTTATTGACAGGCACGATGGTAAAACACTTTATATTTTTCGTCATGATGATGGTGGTTTGTTTAAAACAAAAATGACTTTATACAAATTGATTAAAGCCTATTCAGAATAAATTTTAATTTATAGAATGTTCCTTATATAAAAAGCCCAGTTATAAACTTATAATTGGGCTTTTCTATGTTTATTAATGCTAAAATTATTCAGTGTATCTTAAAAACAAATGATTTTTATCTTTAATTATTTTTGCTAATTTTTCAAATTCGGATTCTGTTGTATTATACAGTTTAGCCAAATCAGCAATTAATTCTTTTACTTTATTTTCTGCTAATTTTTCATTTTTAATAAACCCTAAAAATGAAGCACCTATCCCAAAAAGTTCAAAATTGTATTTTTCAAATAAATGTTTTGATAAAGCGTAATTTTCAAAAGGACTTAAATCTGCACTAAAGTATCCATTCGGAAATCCGGTAAGTCCTTCGTATGGCTTTTCTACGGGAAGAATTTTAAGAATCACCTGTTTGTCTAAAAATGCTAATGGAGATTCATTCATGTTTTCTAAATCTAAAACATCATCTTCAGAATTGTTTATGTTTCTTTCACAAACTTTTTTAAAATCAATGCCTTTTGTTTGTTTTAAAAAGTTTTCTCTTATAATAAAATATTCAGATGGTGTAGAAAGATGCCCCAAGTGCTCGTTATCTTCATCATAGCATGCTTTGTCAAGTCCAGATAAATCATATCCTTCTGTATCCAGAAGAGAATTCCAATCACAAGCGTGACCACTGGTATATTCAGCTTGACCTAAATCATCAAGGGTTAATATTATGGTTTTGTCTGGATTATTTTGTTTATAGGTTTTATAAACATCTATAAGTTCCTCGTACGACTTTATGTCTTCTATTAAGAAACTGTCAAATAACATTTCCTGATAAGGCTCACGAGTTTTTATTAATTTTTCTATTTTCATAAGTTTTGTTTTGAATAGTAAAATGATAAATCTTGAGGGTTCTTTTAACCTGCTATACGCTTAATAGCCTCCATCTTTTTAAGAATGATGGGTACAAATAAGGCAAATTTAGCATTAAATTCTTCTTGTGTTTTTGCGGTGTTTAAATTTGTGCCCATAGTTACCCAAGAAGCACATAAAGCGTCTTCTAAACTATCTTCATCCGTATCTATATTTAAAGCTTTTATAAGATTAAAATTTTCATCCTGACTGTAAAAACCACTCTCTTTAACAATTTCAAAAACGAGTTCAAAAATACTTCTGGTATCTAAAAGTTCCCTAATCTCTATTGTTCCTTTATCAGAAGCGCTAATAGATTCAAAGACATCTACCATTAAATTTTGTACACTATCGTTAATACCAGGGGCTAGATTTTTCAATTTATAATTTTTAAAAGTTGTTTTTTAATATGTATCGCTAATTATTTACAACTAACGAAAAGACGATATATAAGTCGATGTAATTTGCTATACTTATAAAGCTACATCTCATAGATTTACGACAAAATTAAAGAAGCACATACGTTTTTTTATCACTGTATTCAGCTATTTTAATATTTAGTAATTTATTTATTAAAATAGAATTAACTCCATAAAAAAAGGCATTCTTAAAAATAAGAATGCCTTTTTTGTAATTATTTAAATTGAATTATAATGGAATATGTCCTACAATAGTTCCTTCTTTTACAATAAAAAGAGAATTGGTAATAGGCGCATTTCCAAAACTATCATCATTCCAAGTAAAGTTGTGTAGGTATGCAAATTTATTCATTGTTTCTTCATCTACATCTCTAGAAATAATGGTCATACACGTTCTTCTAGGTATAGATACCAATAATTCTTCTGCATCTAACATAGCATGTGCTTTTAACATATGTGCTTTAGAAAGAATTATTTCACTAGAAAAATCTTTTCCGTTAGTAGCAACCGCTTTATTATCTAATGATCCAACAAATTCTAATTCTGCTTCATAGTTTCCTAAGTTTTCAAAAGCTTCACTTGTAATTTGTTTCCCATCCATAGTTTCTAAATGCTTTTGAGTTAAAAACACAAAGTTATCTGGTGTATCCATTCCATATGCAATTACCACTTCTGCTCCATTTTCAGCAGGAATTAAAGTATTACTTAAAGCACCTGCTTTTAAACCAACCCAATTTCCTGGTTTTAAAATAGGATATATTTTTTTATCACTATTTTCAGTTTGTTCAATTATTTTTTCTATTTCTTTTGAATTTTCGTTTCCGTTAACTGTATTGCTCATCATGTTTTGTTTTTATTATTTACTACAAAACTAGAGAAGCATCTAAAAATTTTTATCACTGTATTCAGCTATTTCAAAATATAACGGTTTATCTCTTCTATACTTTTTTTAAAAATATAATGTACAAAAAAAGGCATTCTTTAGTATAAGAACACCTTGTTGAATCTATCGTTAAATTTTAATTTTTAGTATTTTAAATACATTATATGATTTGGATTGGTATGTGTCTCTGATATTTTAAAATCGAATGCTCCAGCAATATTAAAGCCCCTTTTTTTATAAAATTTCACGGCCTTTTGGTTCTCTGTCCAAACGGCTAACCAAATACCATTCTGGTTATTTTTCTTTGATAATTCTATATTAAAATCAAATAATTGAGCACCTAATTTTTGGCCATGAAAACGTTCTAAAAGATATATTCTATCTAGCTTTGTAATAGTTACATCATTTATATTTTTGTTGGTAGTATCTAATTCTATTTTAGAAAAACCAGCAATAACAGTATCAGTATAAATAAGATGATACTGTACTTTTTTGTTTTCTAACTCTGTAAGAATCGCTTCTTTATTATATGCTTTAGAAATATAAAGTGCTATATCTTCTTTAGAAGCACTATGTCCATGAGATTCAAGAAAAGCCTGTTTTCCTATTTCTACAATTAATTCGGAATGAGTTGTGTTTGCTTTTATAATTTCAACCATTATTATTCGTTTTCGCTGCTATTTTATGTACTAATTTTCGATAAAATTACACCTTTATTTCTTCTGAAAATCTAACTTTTTATCTTAAATTGTTTTAGTATCATATATACACAAATGCCATGTTAAAAAACATATTTGGTTAATAAACTCTAAAATAGAAATTCGGAATTAAAACAATACCAAGCATTACAAAAACAATAAAGCAACTTAAATAAATATAACAATCTCGGACAAAGAAAAGGTTAGCTTTAAACCTATTATTTTTCATAACATTTAGTATTTCTTTATGTTTATTCATCTAATAACTTCTCTTCTTTCATTATTTTTTTTGCTATTTCGGTTTCATTTTTTCCATTATCTAATGAACCTGGTAACATTATGATACGCTTCTTAATTTTTCCGTTTTCATCTTTAAAAAGAACTTCAAAACGAGAACGCGTTATTCCGAATATTGCTTTTTTTAATTTAATACTCGTAATGTCTTTTCTTTCTATTATTGGTGTTGCAGAGTTATTAAAGCTTGCAAATATTCCATACATTAGAAATAAACCAATTATTAAATAAAATATAGACATTGGAATTTGACCTGTTTGAAAACTATCAAATGCTGAATAAAGTAAGAAAATAG
The DNA here is from genome assembly GCF_011379025.1 of Polaribacter sp. 11A2H. NCBI lineage: Bacteria > Pseudomonadati > Bacteroidota > Flavobacteriia > Flavobacteriales > Flavobacteriaceae > Polaribacter > Polaribacter sp. 11A2H. The sequence continues at coordinate 499,973 of NZ_WTLD01000001.1, read as the reverse complement.
AAATTCCTCCATAAATTATTAAAACTCGAGTGATGCTTTTTCCAACAGCCACTTTTGCCACATTCCCAATGATTCCATCTCTTGTTAAAATAATTTTATCTGGTAAAATATGACAAAATCCTGTTTTAGTTTTAAATTGTTTTTCCATTAATTTTCTTGCTATTTTTTAAACTTCATCCTTTTTTTTTATTAATATTGAATAGCATTTTTTATTAAGATTTGTTTTTTAAACGCTACTCCTCTATTTTTAACTCTGTAAGATTAATTGTCTTATTTTCAACAAGTTGACAAACTCCTTTACCCGAAATTTGTTTGGTGAAAATTTGAACATCATCTCCGTAAGAAACTCCTACATTTACATCAAATATAAATTTGGCATTATCAAAAGTGAAAGAATTAGTATTAACCTCAACAGAAACGTTAGTTGGTTCTAAGGTAACATCCCAATAACTGGAAGCTTCATTGCCGAATTCTAGGTTCACTAATAAATTGCTCCAAGTTTTATGATGATTAACAATTTGTGCTGCTAATTGGTTTTGTATGTTTTCAATATCCATATTTACTAAATTTAAAATACTACCAATACGTACCTACTAAAAACGTCATTCTTATAAATGCAATGACACTTTCTGACGTTAATTCTAAAGGTGCTTTTAAATCGGTAATTTCGTCTTCATCTACAAAAACGACAAACAAACCGTCTTTAAAAGAAAGTAAAACATTGTCTATTGCTTGTTGCAAATTTGCTAAATCTGTATTGGCTAACTCACCAAATTCTACTTTACCACTTTCTGCTTTTTCTTGTATTTCTGCAGGACTTAAAAACCCAATTACATTAACTTCTGTTCGTTTTTTATTAAAAGCTTCTACTTGATTTTTTACACAACCAATTAATAATTCTTCTAAATTTTTAGGATTTTCTTCTAAAGTAAAAGGCACTTTTTTAACCTTCTTCTTGCCTAGTCTTTTTAGTTGTAACGTTAATTCCATAATATGCTAAATGTTTTTTGCGTTAGGGATTGTCGTGGAAAGCCCACAGTGCGTTAGCACGAGGACTTGCAACAAAAGCCCGACCTCGCCTAAGCGAGGTAACGCCCTTGTTATACCAAATAAACATCAAAATGATCGATTAAATTCGTTTCTTTTTCCTTAATATTTTAATATAAAATAGAACCATAACTAAGGCTCTGATTAGATTTTCTATTTCATATTAATAAAAAATAATTCAAATTTATCATCAATAACTTTAAAATTCATTTGGTATTATTTTTAAATTAGCTATTAATCTGTGCTAAAATTGTTGGATCTTGAATTTTATTGTCTTCTGAAAGTAATTTCATTTTAGAAATAATTTCTGCCGATTTTGGATCGTCGTCTACAAATGGTAAAAACATACGACCTCTATGTTGACTATGCACCGGAATTATAGACAATGCTAATCCGTTTTTGCTAACCTGACCACTTCCTAAATGAATACTATATTCGCCAAAGGTTCCTTTAATAAACACAAAACGCTCTTTAACGGTAATGTTTTTAAGCTTGAATAATCTTGCTGATTCTTCTGCCAAAGCAGCACGCATTTGCATGGTACTATGACTTGCTTCTGGATCTACACCACCAACATGAGCAACACTTACCACAAGATCTATATCTCGCATAATTTCACTAAAAATTACAGTCGGAATCTCGGTAAGCGGAATTCTTTGATACGTATCTACAGAATGAAAACAGATATCTTCTATGGTTGGTGCTTCTGCTTCTGAGGGCGAATACCAATCTGCCATAGCATACATTGTTGCTATAAAACCTTTTTTATGATATACTTTTTGCAAACCTTCTTCCATACTTACCGTCCAACCTCTACTTCTTAAAAGTGCTATGGTTTTTTTAGGCTGAATTTGGTGTCCTTGGTAACGTTCGGAACGATTGCTGTGTTCACGTTCATCATCTGTAACTAAATACAACTCTCTAAATACTTGTTTAAAAGGTTGCGTTAAGCGTTCTGCAAATAAGTATTTCTGATACATATCCCATTCTACTGCTTTGTATAAATGAGATGCGTGCGCAATAACTAAAAGGTCGTTTTCTTCTAATTGATGCGTTTTACCGGTAGCATCTGTTAAAACACTTTCATTGTAAAAACCAGAAATTTCTTTTTCTGGAACGTACATTACTAATTTACTCAACATCACTCTTACAATAGGATGTTGCATCATATTATGAATTTCTAGCGCTGTAAATTCATCTTCATTTACCATTGCATTTTCTAATGATAAACGGGTTCTGCTGTATTGTCTAGAAAGGTATGTTTTGTTCTCTTTTAAAGCGATTACTTCCTTATCCTTACGTAATTTTGCAGGAATATTTTTTAACGATTTACCTGCTTTGGTAACCTTAATATCTGTTTTACCAAGATTATTAATTACTAATTCTATTTCTGTTTCTTCTATGGAAATTTTAGCATTCTCCATGATTTTTTGAGTCGCCTTTGCTTCCATTGCCCAACTAAAACGTACACGATCTTGATAACCTGCGTTACGCGATAAATTATCTAAACCAATTTCTACAGCAATCGCTTCACTTTCTTGACGCTGTGCTCCAAATTGCTTGCTCTCTTTTAAGAAATCTTGCAACAGATTGTAACGCTTTAATAAATCTTTTTCTGGTATGGTTTTACTTAACGGAATTAAACCTAAAGCACGCACATAATCTTTGTCTCGCTTGTCTTTAATTTTCTTTAAGGTTTCAGTAATTTTTACTTCACCTAACATTACGCTAGAATATAATTTTACTTGTCTATGTCCATTTCCGTCAGAAATATATTTGGCTGCGTCATGTAATAATTTCCAATTGGCTTTTCCGATGGTTTTATACACTCTATTAAACCAATCTACATCTATGGCACCAAGAGCAAAATCACTTTTCGGAATGTTAGAATAACGAGAAATAATGGTTTCTTGTTCGCTATTCATACGATCTGAAGCGTGTGCTTGAAACCACCAAACGGCATCTTCTAATTTTTCTAAACCTAAATATTCTCCAATAACACCTGTCCATTGTGTTGCATAACAGGCAAGTTCTATCAAACGTTTTTTAGTCACTTTAGAAGCATCTGCACGTGCAGCAAAATCGGCATAACTTTCGGTATCTTTAAAAAGAGATTTTTTAAGCATAGAACTAAAAATAGTTTTTTTACTCTCTCCGTAATAACTATAACCACGTTCAAAATTATCTTTTCCTAAACGTTCTAAAATTCTAAATACATAATCTACACCTTCTACACGATAAATACCATTCATGTAACCTGTAGCGGTGGTTTCTAAATCACCACGTTCTAATTCTGTTTCTAATAAATTGGTTTTTAAAGCTGCAAAAACATGTTTAGGTACACAGTCTCTTTCTATCCATTTATAATTCATTCTGTAATTAAAACCACCGTCCATAATGACCATTAATTCACGAGAATGTAAGGCTTGTAAACATAAATCATCATCATTAATTAATCCTTTTTTGTACAATCTTAATGTAACAGCAATACTAGGAAATGGAACAATTCCGGGTCTACTAAATTGTTTTGTAATTACGCTTACATCTGCAGTTGCATTAGGATATTCTATATCTTGTGCAACTAAATACATATAAAAGCTCCAATATTTATGCACTTGTGCTTCTGTAAGAAGTTCCAAGTGATTAATACTTAAACTTGGTACAAGTGGTAAAATGATGTTTGCCCAATTGTACGTTTTTTTATTATAGCGGTAATTAGACGTTTGATATTGTACTAACTTCAGCTTGTCAGGGAAATTAGCAATCATATCTTCCATAACATCTAGCTTAAAATTAGCTATTGTTTTTTCTTCTACATACACTTTATATAGACGTTGTAAAATTTCATTATAAGCTTCAGATTTTGAGTTGTAACTGTCTTCTTTATCTAAATTTAATCCGCTTAAATCTGGATAATATTGTCTCGCAAAAGTGCCTAATTCTTTGTAATCTCCAAACGGATTATTATGATTATTAAGGTAACGGATTGCAGCATGCATTTCAAAATCATTTAGCGTACTTTGCTCGTACCAAGCAATCCATACTTTTGCTAAAGGAAGGTTCTGTAAATGATCTTCTGCAGTAGCATCATCACCTAATTTTTTTATATTACGAATCCCTTTTTCTATATATGTAGTTTGTATTTCTCCTTGATATACTTCCGTTTGATATTCGAAATGTTTATTTTTTGTAACAATTGCTATTAACTTATTTACCTCTTTTATAATCTTATTAGCATCTATAAATTCTTTAAATTTAAATCCTGCAGATTCTGATGTTGTAATGCCTAATTTATCAAAGAAACTGGTCTTTTTTTCAAAACGAGATTGAGGTATATATAATGGTGTTAAGTTATCATAATCTATAGCTCCAAAACCATTACCATAATTAAACTCTTCTGCATTGTCAGAAAATTTATCTAAATAAACTTGTTCGTTTTTGGTAATTTTAGGTCGTTCGTTATACATACGAATTTGATCTTCTACAAAGTTAGACTGTCTATTTTCGTCGTGTAAAAGCGTTAACATTTCTAAACCACCTAAACGTTGATCTATACTTTTTGCTGTTACCAAATTTGTAGCACTATTTCTTAAACGATCTGCTGGTAATTTTACCAATAACTGAATTAAAGAAGTACGTAATTCTTTATGTTTTCTTCTTAATAAATCTTCTGCAATTTCTAAATCTTCATCATAAAGATGCATTCTACTAAACAAATTAAGTCCGGTAGCCATTAACAATTCGTTTCTGTTATAAATTGCTTTTCTTGCTAAAGCTCTTTTCCACGAATTTTTATCAAAATTTAAAGGTTCTTTTTTCTCTGAATCTTTTTGATAATTGTAAAAAGAATAACTGTAATCTATAGGGAAAACTTTACGAATATAACTTTCTCTAAATTCCGTTGGCAACGTTTCTAAATCGTTTGCCATTAATTCTAACTGCTGCTCTGTAGCTTCATGTAAAAGAAACTGATAAAAATAATAAGAGTTAGGTGTAAAACTCCACCAAGAGAATATTTTACTCTCGAAAGTTTTTCCTTTTTCTTCTGCTGTTTTTGCTACGTCAAATAATTTTTGAAATGTTTCATTATCTAACGAAATATTGGATGGTAAATTTACTGCCATCCAATGATCTAAAGCATAATCTTTACCAATTTCATTTTTAAAATACGCTACTAAAGAATCGTTTGTTCTGTCTGTTTTAGATATAAAATATAAGGCTAAAATCTTTTTATTTCTATCTTCTGATGTAAAAACAAGATCTAACGCTTTGGCATTTGCTTTGTCTACATCTAAAATAGCGATAGACCATAAAGCAACTAAAACCTCTAAATTATCTTTACTTTTAAGAAGTGTGTCTACTTCTTTTAAATTTAAAATTAAAGATTGTGCCAATTCTAAAACTCTATTGATTACCGATTTTTTAGGTGTGTCCCAATTTAAACCAAACCAAGTACTTACTGCTCTTGTAACACTACTAAAACGAGTAAGGTCGTTTTCTAAAACAATATTGATCATGTATTTTAAAGCGCCAAGACCAGCTTCATCTAAAGATTCTAGAATAGTTTGTCTTAATCCTTCTTGACGTTGGGCAGCAAGTAATAATTTACCAACCATTTCCCAATGCTTTTCGTCTTCAGATAGTAATAATGCTTTTATAATATCTATACTAATTCCACCAATTTCATCTTCTCCCTGAATAATATCGTCTAATAACTCATCAAACACTCCTTCTCCATTATGCAGTAAGGTTGCTAAGAAATAACTACTCGATCCTGGAAAATACGTGCTATATTGAAACTGTTCTTGTAATGTTAAGCCGCCAAACCCACTTCTACTTAATCGTAAAAAATGGGTAAAAAACTGTAATTTATTACGTAATGTATCTTGCGTTTTTACAGACCTAAAAGCTTTTCTGTCGTATCCTCTTTGATAAGGTAACGTATCCATAAAATCCCACATATCGGCTAAATACGGAGTTTGAACAATACCATATAACTGAATTGCCAAACGCATTCCTTCTTCGGTTCTCCATGGATTTACCGTAATTGCATCGTCAAAAACGGCAACAAAATCACTTACATTATAATAGGTTCTTCTTTCGCCTTTATCAAAGCCTCCTAAAATTTTTGCTAAAACTCTATAAGGTTCAGAAAATGCACGAAAGTCAAACCGATCTATTTCTGGTTTTTTATATTTTTCTATATATTTTTTAGCGTCTTCTACTGGAATCATATATCTTAATTCTTAAAATCAATTATAAATACTGATTATAAACCTTATCAAAAAAAAGGAATTATAATTAATGGCAAGATAAAAGTACTTCAACTTTTTTTACTCACTGTATTTAGTGATATTTTTTTGTAAAGTTTTAACTTTTTAGATGAAGGTGTATTTATAATATCACAGAATTAAAAAAGAAATAGCGTTCTTTAAAAACTTTATGACATCAAATATATAATGCCTTCAAATTATTCTAGAGTAAAAAATTTTATATTAAGATTTAATGAATTTAATAATCTACATTTCATATTTTTATATAGATGGTTTTTTTAGACTATTTAAACGAACATAAAATCGATATGTAAAAGGATTATTATATATTGTATTAATAAATAATAAAACAATGAAATGTCCTTGCAATCCTTCTAAACTATATACTAATTGCTGTAAAAAAGCACACCAGAATATACATTCTGTAACTACATCAGAAGAATTAATGCGTTCTAGATATAGTGCTTTTGTGATGGGGAATATAGATTATCTACAAAAAAGTCATCATAGTGCAACTAGACCATCAAATTCTGAAAAAAAAGAAACATTAATTTGGACAAAGTCCATAGAATGGATAAAACTAGATGTTTTAAAATCCACAGAAAACACGGTTGAGTTTAAAGCTTTTTTTTACGAAAACAACTCTTTAAATGTAATTCATGAAAATTCATTTTTTGTAAAAGAAAATAAGCATTGGGTCTATAAAGATGCTTTATAAAAAAGACAAAATACGACACCACTACTCAATCTAAATTACTTCTAAAAAAAGAAATATTACAGATTATACTTTCATACAATAAATATAAAAAACGACTAATTATATCATTATTTTTATAATTGTCTCTAGACAACAACATTATTAAAAAATTCTAGCAATAACTTTATCGGTAACCCTATACGAAGTCTATATTATTTATATATTTTTGTTTTCTACAATAAACAAAATTAGAATGCAAAAATTACAACCTATCATGTTAGTTGGCACAGGCTCTGATGTTGGTAAAAGCTGGATAACAACTGGAATTTGCAGATGGTTGAAACAAAAAGGATATAACCCCGCACCATTTAAAGCGCAAAACATGTCTTTAAATAGTTTTTCTACACCAGATAATTTAGAAATAGGTAGAGCCCAAGCTGTACAAGCAGAAGCATGCGGAATTCCGCCAACAGTAGAAATGAATCCTATTTTATTAAAACCATCTTCGGTAAATAAATCTCAGATTATTTTACACGGAAAACCAGTTGGTAACCAAACCGCTAAAGAATATTTTTTAGGAGATGATAAAAAACACCTTTTTGAAGAAGCTAAAAAATCGTTTAAACAATTAGCTTCTAAACACAACCCAATTGTAATGGAAGGTGCAGGCAGCATTAGCGAGCTTAATTTAAAACATAGAGATATTGTAAACATGCGAATGGCCGCCGCCGCAAATGCGTGCGTTTATTTAATAGCGGATATTGACAAAGGCGGTGTGTTTGGTAGTGTTTATGGGACTATTGAACTACTTGAAGATTGGGAACGTAAATTAGTAAAAGGAATTATCATTAATAAATTTAGAGGCGATCCTTCTTTATTTGTTGATGGAAAAAAGAAACTAGAAGAACTAACAGGTATTCCTATTTTAGGGGTTTTACCCTACGCAACAGATATTATTATAGAAGAAGAAGATTCTGTTGCTTTAAATAGAAGAGCAACAACTGCAAAAGAAAACAAACTTAATATAGCGGTTGTTAGACTTCATTACATGTCTAATTATACAGATTTTCAGGTTTTAGAACAAGAACCATTAATCAACCTTTATTTTACTAGAAATTCTTCGGAAATTAATAAAGCAGATATTATTATTATTCCGGGGACAAAAAATACGATTGAAGATTTAATCGCCTTAAAAAAAGACGGTTTAGATACTATTATTAAAGAACAATACAAACACATTCCTGTTATCGGAATTTGTGGTGGATATCAAATGTTAGGTAAAACGGTTAAAGATCCTTTTTCCGTAGAAAGTAATGTAAAATCAGAAGAAGGTTTAGGTTTGTTTCAAATTGATACAACTCTTTCCAAAACAAAACAAACCGTACAACGTAAGTTTCAGTTTAAAGATTTTAAAGAGGTTTGTATTGGTTATGAGATTCATATGGGAGAAACTACCGTTCCAAAAAACAACCATTTAAATATTATAAACGGTAAAGAAGAAGGCTATTTTGATGGCAATAAAAGTTGGGGGACATACCTTCATGGTATTTTTGATAATCAAAACGTTGTTACCGAATTACTACATTTAAAATTCCCTGACGCAACAGCCATAAACTACAAGGAGTTTAAAGCCCAACAATTTGATAAATTAGCAGATTGGATTGATGAAAACTTAGATATGGAAGCAATTCTAAAAAATAGTGCACAAGAATGTTAAACGGCCACGGAGATGATCTTCATTTAATTGATGGAGAAATTAAACATAATTTTAGCTCAAACGTATATTATAAAGGGTGTCCAGAAATGCTACTTAATGAAGTTTCAAAGCACGTTCCTTTAATACAAAGTTATCCTTCTCCTGCTGCAAACGAATTGAATATTCTTGCTGCTAAAAAGTTCAACCTTAAAAACGAACAGTTTTTATTTACCAACGGAGCAACCGAAGCTTTTTATCTTATCGCTCAGTTTTTTTCTGATAAAAAGGCAGCAATTATTGCACCAACTTTTTCTGAATATGAAGATGCTTGTAAAATATTTAAATTAAAATACGAGTTAATTTCTAGAACAGAAATACATAAAACAAATGCCGACTTAATTTTTATATGCAACCCAAACAATCCTACGGGAGCTATTTTTTCTAAAAGCGAATTAGAACTTCTTTTTCAACAAAAACCAAATACTACTTTTATTATTGATGAAGCATATATTGAGTTTACAAACAGTGTTGAATCTATTGTTTCATTAACAGAGAAATACATCAATTTAATAGTAGTTCGTTCTTTAACCAAAACATTTACAATTCCTGGTTTACGTCTTGGTTACGTAGTTTCTAATGCGGAAAACATTACACAACTCTTAGCTTTAAAAATGCCTTGGAGTGTAAATTTATTAGCAATAAAAGCAGGGGAATATATTTTTAACAATTACAAAACGCTTCAATTTAATAGTACAGAGTTATTAGAAGAAACAGCCTTATTTAAAAAGCAACTTACCGCAATAGAAGGCGTAAAAGTTTGCGATAGTACTACTTCTTATTTTTTAGTTGAATTACTGCATACATCAGCAAAAAAACTTAAAGAATATTTAAGTACAGAACATCAAATTCTAATTAGAGATGCTACTAATTTTAATGGTTTAGAAGGAGAATATATTCGACTTTCTACTCAAAGCAAAAAAGCGAATAATATATTAATTGAAGCTTTAAAAAAATGGATGTAACCTCAATATACATTTTAATAATTGCCTTTGCTTTAGATGCTATTTTTGGAGATCCTAAAAAATTACCGCACCTTATTGTTGGTTACGGAAATAGTATTTCTTTTGGTGAAAAAAAATTAAACAAAGGCGCTTCTAAAGTCTTTAAAGGTGCGCTATTAACTATTCTATTGGTTGGTATTTCTTTTGTATTTCCTTACCTAACTATTCGTTTATTAAATGCGTACAACTTCCCTATTCTTTCTATTTTGTTTTCAATAATAATGTTGTTTTATTGTCTTGCCAACAAAACATTGATAAAAGAAGGATATGCCGTTTTTAATACGCTCAAAAATGAAGGTTTAGAAGCCGGACGAAAACGTTTATCTTGGATTGTAGGTAGAGAAACTAATAATTTAAGCGAACAACAAATTAGAGTTGCTACTTTAGAAACCATGTCAGAAAACTTAAGTGACGGAGTGATTGCACCTCTTTTTTACTTTTTAATTTTGGGGATTCCTGGGGTAATGGCTTATAAAATGATAAACACTTTAGATTCTATGATTGGTTATAAAAACGATCGTTATATCTCTTTTGGTAAGTTTGCGGCTAAATTAGATGATGTTGCCAATTATATTCCGGCTAGAATTACAGCTATATTAATGTTACTTGTTCAATTAAAAGTAAACGGAATTTCTTTTGTTTTTAAAGAAGGTAAAAAACATAGTAGTCCGAATGCTGGTTACCCAGAAGCTGCATTAGCTTATATTTTAGATTGTCAGTTTGGAGGGCCTAATTATTATCACGGAAAATTACTTAAAAAACCTTTTATTGGTAGTAACAACCGTATAATTAAACACGAAGAAATTAAAATTGCTAGTCGAATTAATTATGCTGTAAGTATCTTATTTTGTCTTTTAAGTATTGCAATTTTATTACTGTTTTAAAATGTCTAAGCTTCAAAAAAAATATATTATTACAGGTGCTCCTGGTACTGGAAAAACGACCTTGATAGATAGCCTTCGTACAGATGGCTTTAATTGCTTTGAAGAAGTTTCTAGAAAATTAATTACTTCTCAGCAAGAGCAAAAAGGAAACAAGACTCCTTGGCAAGATGTTGTTGGGTTTACCAATTTAGTCTATCAAAAAATAACAGCAGAATTAAATATAAAAAGCAATAAAATTACTTTTGTAGATCGTGGTTTAGCAGATAATATTGCTTATTTAAAATTAAAAAAACATCCTATTTGTTCTAAATTTTTAAATTTTAATTATAAAAAACATTATCACATTACTGTTTTTATGCTTCCGCCTTGGCAAGAAATTTATACCGAAGATCCACAACGTCTTCAATCTTTCGAAGATGCTAAAAAGCTACATAATTTATTGGTAGAAACTTATACTAATTTAGGGTTTTCAATTAAAAGTCTACCTAAAACAACTATTTCTAAACGTTTAGATTTTATCAAAAAAATCGTTAATTAATCCGTTTTTACTATTAGTTAACTCATTTAAAAAGTACTACCTTCGCTGCATCAAATGGTTTTTTACGTTTTCGTAAAGATTAAAAGGGAATTTGGTGTAAATCCAAGACTGTTCCCGCAACTGTAAAACTTATAAAGTACTCATTAAGTAAACCACTGTAGTAAGACTATGGGAAGGTAAATGAATATAAAGTTGAGTCAGGAGACCTGCCACTATGATAATAATTTATAATATTAACTCTCGGGTAAAGAGTTAGAAAATTATGTTTATTTCATATTTTCTTTCCTTACCTGCTTAACATCATTTTTAAATGTACAAAAAATTGATTTTATGCAGCGTATGGGCTATGTGTTTTTCATTGCCCATATTCTCACAAAAAAAGGCCATTAAAGGTAAAATAACTGATGCAGAAACACAGTTAGCAATCTCTCAAGTTCGTATTTTAACAAGCGGAAAAACAGTATTAACAACAACTGATGAAAGAGGAAACTTTTCTATTACGGCTGTAAAAGCACCTATAAATCTAACATTTTTGTTAGAAGGCTATATAGAAAAGACAATTACCTTAAAAAAAGGAACCAACAATTTAGCTATTGTTTTAGATAGAGAAACTACAGAACTTTCTGAAATTATTATCAGTTCTAAAGACGAAAAAAAACTAGGTGTTCATAAGGTTTCTAAAATATCATTGCAATTAATACCTATTAGTAGTTCGCAAGATTTTCTAAAAACGGTTCCTGGTTTATTTATAGCCCAACATGCAGGTGGCGGAAAAGCAGAACAAATTTTTCTTAGAGGTTTTGATAATGATCATGGAACTGACTTTGCTGTTTTGGTAGATGATATTGGAATTAATTTAAGTTCGCATGCACACGGACAAGGGTATGCCGATTTACATTTTTTAATTCCAGAAACGGTTCAGAATGCAGATTACTACAAAGGACCACATGAAACTTCTTTAGGTAACTTTGCTGTTTCTGGTGCTGCAAAATTTACAACCAAAGACAAACTACATCGCAATTTTGTAAAACTAGAATATGGTCAATATGATTTTACAAGAGCTCTGGCAATGGTTTCTCTTATAGATCAAAAGAATTTTTTAACTAAAAATGATGAAAGTGCTTATATAGCAATTGAAGGGACTTACAATAACAGTTTTTTTGAAAGTAATCAAAAACTTAGGCGTTTAAATACTTTTACTAAATATAGTATTTCCCTATCGGATAAACATCAATTAAAAACCTCTCTTTCTACTTTTCATAGTGATTGGAATGCTTCTGGACAAATTCCTTTACGTGCTGTAAAAAGCGGGCTTATAACTAAATATGGTGCTATTGATGATAAAGAAGGTGGCGATACTAAAAGAATACACGTAAATGCACAGTTAAATTCTACATTATCTAACAATACAACGCTTATTAATCAGTTGTATTATGTATCTAATACCTACAATTTGTTTTCTAATTTTTCATTCTTTCAAAACGATCCTGTTCATGGAGATATGATTCATCAACAAGAAAACAGAGATGTCTTTGCTTATAAAGGAAATATAGCCATAAACAACATTTTAGAAATACCTAATAGTACCACAACCTTTGGTTGGTCTGCAAAACATAATCACAATTACATTGGTTTAAATCATACTATTGGCAGAGAATTATTAGAAAATGTAAATAGGTTTAAAATTAAAGAAACCAATTACGCTGCATTTATTAAAGAAAGAATACAAATTACTAATAAATTAACGGTTTTAGCGGGGTTAAGAGCAGATTATTTCGACTTTAATGTAACAGAAATTATACCAACTCCGCAACAAGGAAGTACAACCGCTTTTAAACTAAGCCCTAAACTAAGTCTGTTTTACGACGCTACAGAAGATCTTCAATTTTATGCAAAAGCAAGCACTGGTTTTCATTCTAATTATGCAAATGCCGCAGTAAAAAACAAGAGTATAAATCCTTTGCCAAAAGCAATTGGGTATGACTTAGGGACTGAATTTAAAATAGGTGATAATTTTATAGGTAATTTAACTTCATATTATTTACAAAGTGATGCCGAATTTGTATTTGTGTCTGATGGTTTCGAGTTCGAAAACAAAGGAAGATCTAAACGTTTAGGTAGTGAGGCTTCTTTTAGATACCAACCGCTGCCCTACTTTTGGCTAGATACAGATTTAAATTATAGTTACGGTACTTTATTAGATGCCCCTAAAGGGGATAATAAAATTCCGAGTGCGCCTCGTTTTACCACTACTGGTGGTGCTACTTTACGTTTACAAAACGGAATTAAAGCATCGCTACGTTATCGCTACTTAGGAGAACGTCCTTTAACCGAAGACGCATCTATAATAGCACAAGATTATTTTATTGTAGATGCTGTTGTTAATTATACAACTTCTAAATATACAATAGGAATTTCTATTGAAAACTTATTTGACACTAGTTGGAGAGAAGCTGTTTTTTACGACTCGTCACAATTACAAGGAGAATTAGCGCCTGTAGATGATATTCATTTTACACCAGGAACTCCGTTTTTAGCTAAATTAAATCTAACTTATTTCTTTTAAATTATGGGTAAAAATATAGCCAATACAACACATACTTTTTTATTCTGCGACGGAGGCTCTTGCCAAAAAGCAGGATCAGAAAAAGTAGTAAGAGCTGCAAGAGCTTATTTACGTAATAATGATCTTTGGGATACTGTACATACTATTAAAACCAGATGTAATGGAAGATGTGAAGACGCACCTACTTGTATTGTAAATCCAGGTGAATATTGGTACAAAGAACTAACTGCTGATAAAATTATTCCTATTGTAAAAAGTCATATTGATAAAAACTTACCCGTTGAAGCTAATTTATTATATAAAAAGGAATGGGATGCGCTAAAATCTAATAGAGAAATAGCGCCATTTAAACCCAAACCTTTCGAATTAAAAGACGACAAAGAATTAGGGGAATGTTTTATAACAAAAGGCTTTAGCTCCGATCAATATTTGTATCCTTTATTCTTATACTTATTAGAAAACCCCAAAGGTGTAACACTTAAAATGGCACATCTAAAAGCAATGCCGTTTACAGAAATAACTGCCGCAAATTATGCTAAAACATACACGTTAGAATTAGAAACAGCAACCGATTGTATACCACTAACCATTGCTGGTGTACCAAAAGAAGATAAGGAATTACAAAAATCAAAAATTTCTAGTACAGAGTATTTTTATCAAAAAAAAATAAACCAAACAGGTATCCGTTTTAAAAATAAGTTTGGAGAAGTTATAGGAATCATTAACTTTGATTCTATAGATAATTTGGCTTGGAAATATTGTACTAAAATTCAGTTACAAAACGCGAGTCAAGATTTAATATCACTATGAATAAGAACATCTCTATATTAGGTTTAGGTTGGTTGGGATTACCATTGGCTTTACAACTTCAAAAAAGTGGCTACTCCGTAAATGGTAGTACCACAACACTTGGTCGTTTAAAACCATTGTCTAAATATGCGTTTCAATCAGATAGAATAAAAGTTGAAGCTGATAAAATTATTGGTGATTGGGCATCTTTTATCCATGAAACCTCAACTTTAATCATCAATTTTCCGCCAAAGCGGATTGATAATATTGAGACCATACATCCGCTTCAGATAGCGCAAATTATAAAAAATACTGCCGCAACTACAAAGGTAATTTTTGTAAGTTCTACTTCTGTGTATCAAAATACAAATAGCCTTATAGACGAAACAATACATTGTGTGCCAGAAAAAGCATCTGGTATTGGGTTGATAAAAGCAGAAGAATTATTAAAACAACATTTTGGAAGCAACCTAACTATTTTACGTTTGGCAGGATTAATTGGTCCAAAACGTCATCCCGGAAGATTTCTTGCCAACAAAAAGCAATTAAAAAACCCAAACGTTCCGGTAAACCTCATTCATTTAAAAGATAGTATTGGTTTAATTGAAACTATTTTAGAACAAGATTGTTTTGGCGAAATTATAAATGGTTGTGCAGATGTGCATCCTAAAAGAAAGGAATATTATAAAAACGCTGCCATACAATTAAACTTGCCTGCTCCTATTTTTGGAGAAGATACTGCACAAGATTTTAAAATTGTTGATAATTCTAAATCGAAATCAATCTTAAATTTCGAATATCAGTTTGCAAATCCAGAATTGATTTTTGCAAAAGACAAATTGCCAGAAATAAGCATTGTAGGTGCAGGACCTGGTAATAAAAATTTATTAACGTTAAAAGCTTTTGAAGCCATACAAAATGCTGAAGTTATTTTACATGATAATTTAATATCAGAAGAAATAATGGATATCAATACAACTGCAGCACGTATTTATGTAGGTAGAAAATTTGGCGATAAAGAAGATCCACAAGCTCGTCAGCATAAAATAAACGAATTGCTAAAAACACATTGCGAAATGGGGAACAAAGTAATTCGTCTAAAATCTGGTGATCCATATATTTACGGTCGCGCTGCAGAAGAGGTACGTTTTTTAAAGAAACATCAACTTCCTTTTACAGTTATCCCTGGTATATCCGCAGCTTTAGCAGCGGCAAGTGCAATGAGTATACCTGTTACAGAAAGAGGTTTTTCTAATGCTTTTTTAATTTGTACAGCACACACTGCAGATTATTCTACAACGCAATTAAAGGGTATTGCAGAAATGTTGAATGCTGGTAATACTTTGGCGCTTTATATGGGCTCTAAAAGTTTAGATAAAATCATTCCGAAATTAATAGCCGTTTGCAACAATCCAAACATCCCGATTAATGCTATTTCTAATGTTTCTAGAGATAATGAAATCTTACTAACATCAACATTAGAAAATATTGAAGAAGATATCATTACACAAAAACTACCAATGCCCGTAGTATTTTTAATAGGTGCAAACCCAATAAATTAAGAAGATGAAAGAAGGAATTTTATTATGCGGACACGGTACAAGAAGAGAAGCTGGCGTAAAATCGTTTAAACGATTGGTGAGCATTCTTAAAGAACGCTACCAAGATGAATATGAAGTAGATTATGGGTTTTTAGAATTTAATCATCCTACGTATGAAGCTGCCGTAGAACGCATGTATGCGCAAGGTATTCGAAAAATATATGCGTTGCCTGTTATTTTATTTGCGGGTTCACATGCCAAGAATGACATTCCGTTTGAGTTAAATACCTTACAAGGTTATCACGATGATTTAACCATTTCTATGGGAAAACATATTGGTGTAAGTTCTTTTTTACTTGATTTATCGTTAAAACGGATTGAAGAAACAGAGAAAAAATTACCTAAAATTGATAGAAAAGAAACCTGTTTGGTAGTAGTTGGTAGAGGAACTACAGACCCAGATGCCAATAGCGATGTTGCTAAATTAACCAGTATGCTTTGGGACGGAATGGGCTTTGGTTTTGCCACCACAGTATATAGCGGAACAGCGTTTCCTAATGTAGACGAAGGTTTACAATTAGTCGAAAAATTAGGTTTTAAACGTACTATTGTGATTCCTTTTTTCTTTTTTACAGGTATTTTATTAGAGCGAATTTATAAAAGCGTTTCGGAAATGGATGCGAGTTCTAATTTAGAATATGTGTACACAGATCCTTTTGGTGCCGATGAATTAATTTTACAGGCTTTTGATGAGCGTTTACATGAAGCTAAAAACGGAATAGCAAACATGAATTGTCAGTTATGTAAATACAGAAAACAAGTCATTGGTTTTGAAGAAGACAAAGGGAAAGAGCAAATTGGTCATCATCTTAATGTAAAAGGAATTTTATTTGAAGAAGATGAAAAACCAAATGAAGAAGAAAACGGTTTTACAAGTAAAATTAAAAAAATGTTAGGCATATGATAGCAGGTAAAATTTACGGCGTTTCATTAGGTCCTGGCGATGCCGATTTAATTACGCTAAAAGGCTTAAAAGCATTACAGCAAGCTGATAAAATATATTATCCGGGTTCTTTATTTAAAGACGGAAGAAAGGCAAGTTATTCGCTTTCTATCTTAGATAATTATAACTTAGATGCTGCTAAATTAGTCGGTTTTCATCTAAAGATGGATTTAGAAAGAGCGCAAGCCAAAGAAATTTACGAAACTACCTTTCAGCAAATTTTAGCTGATTATAAAAAAGGATTATCAATCGCCATTGTAAGCGAAGGCGATATTAGTACGTTTAGTTCTTTTTCTTATCTATTAGAAAAAATACAAGCGCATCAATTAACTATTCATTTAATTCCGGGTATTAGTTCTTATTTGCATTTAGCAGCAGAAAGTAAAATGCCTTTGTGTTTACAAAACGAAAAAGTAGTTGTTATTCCGCGTATACAAACACAGGAAGAGTTAGAAGAAGCAATTGCACATTTTGACACCGTAGTATTAATGAAAATTATATCGGTTGTAGACATTATTACCGATGTAATAGATCACAAAAAACATAGCATTACCTATGCAGAACGCTTAGGCACCGATCAACAATTTATAACAACCGATTGGGCAATTGCAACACAAAGAGAAACCCCTTATTTTTCTCTTATCATCATTAAAAAAATAAACAAATGAAAATAACTGTAGCAGGCTTAGGTCCTGGAGATATCGATTATATGTTACCCGTAGTTAAAAATGCTTTACAAAAAGCAGATGTAGTTATTGGTTACGACTATTATTTTCAGTTTGGAGCCTCTTTATTTAAAGAAGATGCAGAACTAATTTCTATGCCATTAGGGATGGAAGAAGCAAGAGCTCATAAAGCTATTGAAAAAGCAAAAGAAGACAAATATGTAGTGGTTATTGGCTCTGGTGATGCCAGTATTTATGCCATGGCGGCGATAGTTTACGAGGTAGTTTCAAAAGAAAATCATACTGATATTGAATTAGAAACCTTACCAGGAGTTTCGGCATTTTTAGCTGCAGGAAGTAAATTGGGTGCGCCATTAGGTCACGATTTTTGTTGTATTTCTCTTTCTGATTTAATGACTCCTTGGAATAAAATTGAGCAACGAATTAAAGCTGCCGCAATGGGCGATTTTGTAACGAGTTTGTACAACCCAAAAAGTAAAAAGAGACATTGGCAATTAGGCCGATTGCAAAAAATATTTTTAGCAGAACGCTCACCTTCTACTCCGGTTGCCATTATAAGACACGTAACAAGACCAGAAGAAGAACTTAAAATAACGACATTGGGTGAATTTAATCCTGATGATGTAGATATGTTTTGCTTGGTGATGATTGGAAACTCGCAAACCTATCGTTTTAAAGACTATTTAGTGACTCCTAGAGGGTACTTAAATAGAAAACCACATACAGGTAAAGAAATTCAGCAAGAAAGCTTTAGAATCGTTACCGAACATATTAAAGATTTGCCTTTTGCTATCGCTGATAAATGGGCAATAACGAGAGTGATTCATACCACTGGAATTTTAGAAGATTTTAATCATTATTCGGCAACACCAGAAGCGATTGAAAATTGGCACAACCATCTTAAAAACGGAGGTGAAATTGTGACTGATGTTACCATGGTACAAGCAGGAATTACAAAAGCTTTTACAAAGGAATACGGCAACCAAATTCACTGTTTGTTAAATGATGAGGAGGCACAAGAATTAGCAAAATCAGAAAATATTACCCGTTCTCAAGCAGGAATTAGAAAAGCGATTGAAAAATACCCAAATGCATTATATGTTGTTGGGAATGCTCCTACTGCTTTATTTGAAATTGTAGACCAATTAAGAGATAATAAAGCCTTTAAACCTGTTGGTGTTGTTGGTGTTCCGGTTGGTTTTGTAAATGTATTAGAATCGAAAGAACAATTATCACAAATTACAACAACAGATTGGGTAATTATAGAAGGCAACAGAGGTGGCAGCAATGTTGCGGCAGCTATTGTAAATGCCGCTTTTACGTTACCAGAAGCATCCACCTATTTTAAATCTTAAAAGATGAACAAATTTACTTCAGAAAATATAGAAACGTTAGAACAGATTATTCTTGCTCGTAGAGATGTAAGAGGGAATCGATTTACAGACGAACCTGTTGTTCAAGCAGATTTAGATAAAATTCTATTTGCTGGAGTAAATGCACCTTCCGTTGGTTTTTCACAGCCTTGGGAGTTTGTTGTGATTAAAGATTTAGACATCAGAAATAAAATAAAGGATAGTTTTTTTGAAGAAAACGAGAAAGCTAAATCCCTTTTTGAAGGAAAAAAAGCAAATGCATATACCCAATTAAAATTGGAAGGTATTGTAGAATCTGCACTAAATATTGCGGTATTCTACAAACCTAGTGAGCATCCTGTTTTAGGACAAACTACCATGAAAGAAGCAGGTGTTTATTCTGTGGTTTGTGCCATACAAAATATGTGGTTAATGGCAAGAGCGTTAAATGTTGGTTTAGGTTGGGTTAGTATTTTAAATCCTGATAAGGTGAAGACCATATTAAATGCTCCTAAAGACAGACAACTAATTGGTTATTTGTGTTTAGGGCATGTAGATAAATTCTACGAAAACCCAGAATTAGAACGTTTACAATGGGAAAAACGTAAGAATATAAATGATGTTGTTATTAAGGATTCTTATTAAGAAATGAAGCAAAAAAAGACACATATCGATTTTTATTTAATTGGAATAGGCAATCATCGTACGCCCAAGTTAAATGATGATGCTTTAGAGTTCATACAACAATCTACTGTTTTTTCTGGCGGAAAACGTCATTATCAACTGGTAAAATCTTATTTACCAGAAAACCATACTTGGATAGAGATTTCAGGGAAAATGGACGCTTTAATTCAGCAATACAATACTTTTGATAAGTCTATTGTTGTTTTTGCTTCTGGTGATCCTTTTTTCTACGGATTCGGAAATACCTTACAACGTTTAATACCGAATGCTAAACTAAATTCAGTTCCTTATTTTAATAGCATTCAGTTACTATGTCATAAAACGCAAACCAATTATAACAACTTAAAATCGATATCGGTTCACGGTAGAGATTGGTCGGCTTTAGACGAAGCATTAATCAATAGAACCGAATTAATTGGAGTATTAACTGATAACAAAAAAACACCGGCAGAAATTGCAAAGCGTTTGTTACAATATGGTTTCGATAATTATTCGATAACTATTGGAGAGGCTTTGGATGGAGATACAGAACATATTGAGCAACTCGATTTATTGTCGTGTACTCTTAAAACTCATCAACATTTAAACTGTGTTTTATTAAAACAAATAGCACCAAAAAAGAAACACTTTGGCATACCCGATACTGCTTTTATTCCGTTAAAGAATAGAGCGAATATGATTACAAAAATGCCCATTCGTTTAAGTACAATTCAGGCATTAGAGTTGCAAAATAAAGCTGTTTTTTGGGACATAGGTTCTTGTACCGGATCTGTCGCTATTGAAGCCAAACAACACTATCCGAATTTAAAAATTATAGCTTTTGAAAAACGTACAGAATGCGCTGCTATTATTCAGCAAAACACCGAACGTTTGGCAACTCCTGGCATCGAAATTATTATTGATGATTTCTTTAACCTCAACCTAAAAGACTACCCAATTCCGGATGTTGTATTCATTGGCGGACACGGAGGAAGGTTAAAAGAACTAATTAAACTTTTACATCAAATAAACCCATATTTAAAACTGGTTACCAATGCTGTAAGAAAAAATAGTAGCGAGGTTTTTACAGAAGAACTTACCAAATTAAATTATACAATTAGTACAAATAGCATTCAAGTAAACGAGCATAACAAAATTAGCATTCACACCGCAGAAAAACAATAAATGAAAAAAATAGCCATTATAGCAGTTACTGAAAAAGGGTTAGAAAAAGCCCTTATTATTCAGAAAGAATTTCCAAAATCTTTGGTAATTACAACGTTAAATTCTTCGGATAAAAACGTATCAACTATTAGCTCAATATCAAACTATTTAACTGATAATTTCTTAAAATTAGACGGTATTTGTTTTGTGACTGCTTTAGGTATTTGTGTGCGATTAATTGCACCTTATATTCAAGATAAAAACACAGATCCTGCAGTAATTTCTGTGGATGATTTAGGTCTAAATGTGCAAGCTGTTTTAAGCGGACATAAAGGTGGCGCAAATGATTTTGCTTTAAAAGTTGCTTCCGTTTTAGGAGCCAACCCAATTATATCTACGTCTAGTGATGTACAAAATATTTGGGCGTTAGATACGTTAGCAAATCAATATGATTGGCAAGTAGCCACTTCTTTATCAATGAACAAAACAATGGCGTTGTTTGTAAATAATAAACCTACTGCCCTATTGTTAGATATTAAAGATAAAGGTACTCAGCATTTAGAAAAAACAGTACCTAATTTTGTTACTGTTTTTTACGATGAAGCGGAGATTGATTACACACAATTTGAGTTATTTATTGCCGTAAGTTATAAAGTGTATACAAGTACAATTGCTAGTGTATTCTTTATACCAAAAGTACTTTCTGTTGGTTCTGGTTGCTCTAAACAATTAGATTCAGTTCTTTTTGAAACTACTTTAAAAGAAGAATTGAAAAATAGAAACATTCACTTTTCAGCGATTAAAAACGTTGGATCTATAGATATTAAGGCACAACAACAAGCGTATTTAGATTTTAGTACAAAAAATAACATTCCGTTTAGCACTTTTACTTCAGACGAAATAGACACCATTACCGTACCAAACCCAAGTGAAATGGTGCAATCTAAAATTGGTGTTGATGGTGTTTCCGAATCTACTGCAATGCTACTTTCTGGAAGCAAAAATGTACTAATTGAAAAACAAAAAATTCATTTAGAAAATGGTGAGAAATTCACTTTTTCTATTGCTTTAGATGTTAAGGCAGAACGTAGAACCGCTATCGCAATTATTGGTGCAGGACCTGGTGATGAAGAATTAATTACCGTAAAAGGAAAAGCCTATTTAGAAAACGCAGATTGTGTATTGTACGCAGGTAGTTTAATTCCTGAAGAAATGACCAATTGGTGTAAACCAGGTGCTGTGGTTAGAAACTCTGCAATGATGACTTTAGAAGAGCAAATAGCGGTAATGCAAGAACATTACAAAAAAGGTAATGCTATTGTACGTTTACAATGTGGAGATCCTTCTTTGTATGGCGCTATCCAAGAGCAAATGACCATTTTTGATGAATTAGAAATGGAGTACTTTATTGTACCAGGAATTTCAGCTTTTAGTGCCGCAGCTGCCGTTTTAAAATCTGAATTTACGATTCCGGAAGTAGTACAGTCTATTGTTTTAACACGTGGAGAAGGTAAAACACCAATGCCATCAAAAGAAAGTATTGCTGCTTTTGCAGCTACAAATGCTACCATGTGTATCTTTTTAAGTGTAGGAATTGCTAAAAAAGTAGAAGCGCAATTATTAGAACATTTTGATGCTGATACGCCTGTAGCAGTGATGTACAGAATCTCTTGGAAAGATGAAGAAATTTATCAAGGTAAATTAGAAAATCTAGCAAAAATTGTAAAGGACAGTAAAAAAACAAGAACAGTATTAATTATCGTTGGTCATGCAATTGGTGCTCGTAAAAACAGGTCTCAATTATACAGTCCAGATGTGAAACACATTTTTAGAACGAATAAGAAATTTGTAGTAACAGAATAAAACCATTTCGTATTTAGATCTCATAGGTTTTAAAAACCTGTGAGATTTTTATAAACTTATTGATAAAACATATAGCATGATATTAGTCTTTGGAGGAACAACAGAAGGTAAAAAAACAGCTGCTTTATTAGAAAGTATGGCAATGCCTTTTGTGTATTCTACAAAAACAAATATCTCTTTTGATATCACTAAAATTGCGCGTTACCGTTACGGTGCATTAGATGAAAAAGAACTAGAAAGTTATTTACTAGAAAACAATATACAAACCATTATTAACGCTTCTCATCCGTTTGCAGAAATATTGCATAAAACCATTGCTAAAGTGGCAGAAAAGCTACAAATCCCTGTACTAAAATTCGGACGAGAATTACTTTCTAAAACCATTCATCCTTTAGTAAAATATGTGAATTCATATGATGCTGCTTTTGCGTTGTTAAAAGAAAAACAGACTTTATTAGCCTTAACTGGTGTACAATCTATTAAAAAATTGCATCCGTGGTGGCAAAAAAATACAACGTATTTTAGAATACTAAACAGACCAGAATCTTTAGCCATTGCTAAAGAAAGTAATTTCCCTGAAAAGCAATTAATTTTAGGCTTACCGTCTGACAGTTTAGAAAAAGAAATTGAGCTGATTAAAACACATCATATTGATGTAATTCTTACCAAAGAAACTGGTAACAGTGGGTTTTTAAGTACCAAGATTGAAGCAGCCTTAAAAACGAACGCAAAAATTATTATCATCAATCAGCCTAAAATACCTAGTTACTTTACGCTTGTGTTTCATAAAATTGATTTACAACGTATTTTAACAGATACTCCTACTCCAACATTGCTAACCAATACTTCGCAATTATGGGATTAAGAGAAGTACCAAAAGGACCTTTAAGAGAAGGTTTTACAACAGGCACTTGCGCTACTGCTGCTGCAAAAGCAGGATTGATGGCGATTATCCATCAGAAGAAAAACAGCACTGTAAACGTACATTTACCTATTGATAAAATATTAGAAATTAAGATTCATTCTTGTGAGTTTACAGAAAGTACAGCTACATGTTCTGTAATAAAAGATGCCGGAGATGATCCTGATGTTACCAATGGAGCAGAAATAGGTTGTATTTTAAAATTAACACAAGAAAAAGACATTCAGTTTATTGCCGGAGAAGGCGTTGGTACCGTTACTCTTAAAGGTTTAGAATTGGCTATTGGAGAACCTGCAATTAATCCTGTTCCTAGAAAAATGATAACCAGTGCACTTCAGAAATTATTGCACGATTATGATTTAGAATGTGGTGTATCAGTGACCGTTTTTGTAACCAACGGAAAAAAATTAGCAAAACGGACACTTAATGAACGTGTTGGCATTATGAATGGCATTTCTATACTAGGTACAACTGGTATTGTAAAACCATACTCTTCATCTTCGTATATAGCCAGTATAGAACAAGGTATTGATGTTGCTGTGGCTAATAATATTACAGAATTGGTGATTAATTCCGGAGCAAGAAGTGAAAAATTTTTATCAGAAAAATTTAATCATTTGCCAGCATATGCTTTTATCCATTATGGAAATTGGATTGGAGAAACCCTTACTAAAATTAATCAATGCCCTATTAAAAAAGTAAGCATTGGTATTATGCTTGGTAAAGCAGTAAAATTAGCAGGTGGAATAACAGATACGCACAGTTGTGTGTCTAGTTGGAATAAAGATTTTGTAGTGGATTTAGCACAACAAATTGGCTTTGAAGACGGAGATAAAATTAAAGAATTAAATATGGCAGGTCGTTTAATTGAGTTATTCGAGTTTGAACAAAATTCGCCTTTCTTTCAATTACTATTAGAACATTGCTATAAACACACGCATACAAAAATGAAACAGGTAGCCCTAGATATTTACCTTATTCATAAAAACGGAACACTTATTAAATACATTAAATAATGACAATAACTTCTTTAATTAGGCCTTTAATGGCAGGGATTTTACATTCTTTTGAACCAGACCACGTTACAGCAGTTTCTGTATTGGCAACCGAAAATGCTATCAGTAAAAAAAAGGTAGATTTTAAGACTGTCTTTAAAGCATCTCAGTGGGCGTTTGGGCATTCTGCAACCTTATTACTTTTTGGTGGCGTGGCTTTACTTTTTAAAAGTATGGCTACTTTATTTGTACATAATATTTCTTTTTATGCAGAACTAGCGGTTGGTCCTATTATGATCTGGTTAGGTGTTGTTGCAATTAAAAGAAACCATGCGATTAATGAAATGGTTAAAGAGCATAAAAAGATTGAAGCGCACGAGCATCAACTAGCTAACCCAATACATTTACACGGTACCAAAGGAGAAGAAATTGCGGTAAACCCAATGAATAAATCTTTTTGGATTGGCATGTTACACGGATTAGCTGGTACAGGTGGCGCTTTAACTTCTGCACTCGTTTTAAGTAGTGATACTGTAACCGATGCTCTTCTTATTCTTGCCGTAGAATCTCTAGGTATCATTGTAGCAATGGGTGCTTATAGTTATGTTTTAATTACGGTAATGAGTCGTTTTTTAGAGCGAAATTTATCCATTTTTAAATGGATGAATGGTATTGCCGGTGCAGCATCTGCAATTATCGGAATTATATGGACTTATAATACACTTTCTACCTTATGATTGCTGATAAAAAACAAATCAACTTTCCTTTTTCTGCCATTGTTGGTCAAGATAATTTTAAGTTAGCTCTTATTTTAAACTTGGTAGACCCGCTTATTGGTGGTGTTTTGGCTATTGGTGATAAAGGAACAGGAAAAACTACATTAATTAGATCGTTAACAAATCTAATGACTGATCAAGAAAAATATCCTTTTATAAATTTACCCATTGGTGTTTCTGAAGACCGACTTATTGGAAGCATCAATTTAGAAGAGTTGATTAATGCGAAAAAAGAAGTGATTAACCTTGGGTTAATGGCGCAAGCTCACCAAGGTGTTTTATATGTAGATGAGGTAAATTTAT
Organism: Polaribacter sp. 11A2H; assembly: GCF_011379025.1. NCBI lineage: Bacteria > Pseudomonadati > Bacteroidota > Flavobacteriia > Flavobacteriales > Flavobacteriaceae > Polaribacter > Polaribacter sp. 11A2H. The sequence goes on along the minus strand of NZ_WTLD01000001.1, from coordinate 474,154 downwards.
TACAAGATTATCTTACAGATATTTTATTAGATGCCGCTGCTTCGGGAAATTATTACTTAGAAAGAGAGGGAATTTCTCGTTATTTTAAAAGTCGCTTTTGTTTAGTAGGTTCTATGAATCCTGAAGAAGGAAGTTTAAGACCACAACTAAAAGACCGTTTTGGTTTAAGTGTAAACATTACCACAACTACAGATGCTAAAGTACGTCAGCAAATTATTAAGCAACGTTTTCAGTTTGATGATAACCCTGCGGATTTTGTTGCTAATTATAAAAGTAAAGACCAACGTATTGCAACGCAAATTGAAACCGCTAAAAACAAGTTAAAAACGGTTCTTATAAACGATGCTATTATAGAATACTGTAGCGAATTAGCCATTCAGCATCAAGTAGAAGGTTTGCGTGCAGACATTTTATTATTGAAAACAGCAAGGGCTTTTGCGGCGTATCAAAACGCGACAGAAGTTACTAAAGGAGATGTTGATAAAATAGCAGATTTTGTGTTAAACCACAGAAGTTTAAATAAGTCTCCAAATCAGCAAAACCCGAATCAAAACGAAAACGAGCAACCCAAAGAAGCTCCATCTGAAGGAAATGCGTCTAAAGAAGAAAATATCCATTTTTTAAGTCCTAAAAACGATTTTCAGAAACAAAAAAATACGTTTACAGACAAGATAGAAAATGGCTCTAAAGCAATTCACTATAATCAAGGAAATGTTTCTACTACAGACACAAAAAAAACGGTAAGTCAATATGTAGCAACCGATAAGTTTGAAATAAAGACGAAACACAAAAAATCACTTTTAAAAGAACACCATATCTTTTTAATAGATTCTAGTGGCTCTATGTTAAAAAATCAAATTATAGCGTATGCAAAAGGAACGGTAGATAAAATTGCAACACAATCTAAAAACCAGAACACACAGTTTTCTATTGTTTCTTTGTTTGATGGAGAAGCGCAACATATTTTACATAGAACTGCTGTTTTAAAAGATATTGAAATTGCATTAACCTCACTTAAAACAGGTGGAAAAACAAACTTAACTGCCGGTTTTAAACAAATAAAAAGTATTTGTGTTGATGTTGATTTTAAACACAATTTACATATTATAACAGACGGAAAGTTAAATGCAGATAGTAATTTAGAAGCAACCGTATTGGCTTTTCAAACGTATTGTAAAGGCGTACATAACACCCAAGTTATTGATGCAGAAAAAGGCATGGTAAAAATTGGTGTTGCTGCAGATTTTGCCAATCGTATTCATGCCAATTACGAACCTTTAATTACAGAAAATGAGCGCTAAAATAATACATATTATTACTGGCGGACAACGTTCTGGTAAAAGTGAATACGGAGAAGAAGTTGCCTTAAGTTTAGACGATTCGCCAACTTATTTAGCAACTTCTAAATATTGGGATGCTGAATTTAGAAAACGTATAGAAATTCATCAAAATAGACGAACTAATAATTGGACCACCATAGAAGAAACGCTTCATTTAAGTAAAATAACTGCTGTAAATAAAGTACTATTTGTAGATTGCATAACGCTTTGGATAACCAACGTAATGGATCATTTTAAATATGATACTGACTTAAGTTATCATTTTATTGTTGAAGAATGGAATTTACTTTGCGAGAAAAATAATATCATTATTGCTATTAGTAATGAGATTGGTTTGGGCGTAATCCCTATGGAAAAAGCAACACGACAATTTGTAGATTTACAAGGAAAAGTGAATCAATATATTGCCAAAAAGGCGACCAAAGTAGATTTTATGGTATCCGGAATTCCAATACACACCAAAGGATGATAAAACAACTGATAATTTCTGCACCAAGTAGTAATGCTGGTAAAACTACGCTTACTTTAGGATTGCTGCGTTTATTCAAAAATAAAAAGATAGCGATACAACCTTTTAAGGTTGGTCCAGATTATATAGACCCTAAATTTCATCAATTGGCTTGTAAAAAAGTGGGTGTCAATTTAGATTTATTTATGATGTCTCAAGAAGAGATAAACACCTGTTTAAACTTCTATGGCAAAGAGGCTAAAATTAATTGCATAGAAGGTGTAATGGGCTTGTTTGATGGCGCAAAAAAAGACCAAGGTAGTACGGCAGAAATGGCTAAAAAGCTAAAAACACCTGTTTTACTGGTGATTGATGCTAAAGCTGTTGCGTATTCTGTTGCACCGCTTATTCAGGGTTTTGTGAATTTTGATAAAGAAGTAGAAATAATGGGCGTTGTCTTTAACCGCGTAGGTTCCGAGAGACATTACGATATGCTTAAAGAAGCTTGTGATGATATTAATGTACGTTGTTTTGGCTATTTATCGAATTTAAAAGACATTGAAATTCCGTCGAGACATTTAGGATTAAACATACAAGAAATAGAAAAGTTTGATATTGTTATTGATAAAATTGCAAACGAACTAAACAAAACGGTAGATTGGCAAGCTATTTTAGAAGCTTCTAAAGAGATTGAACCAAGTGCTCTTTTATCAACAGAAAAAACAACAGCATCCAAAAAAATAAAATTTGCAGTGGCTAAAGATGCTGCTTTTAATTTTATATATCCGCAGAATATTGCTGCCATGGAAGCATTAGGAGAAGTAGTGTTTTTTAGTCCGATAGCTGATGTGAAAATTCCTGATTGCGATTTTATCTATTTACCTGGCGGATATCCGGAAATGTATTTAAAAGAATTGTCTAACAATACAGAAATGCTGAAAAGCATGAAAGAATTCGCAGAAAATAACGGTACTATTTATGCCGAATGTGGCGGAATGATGTATTTAGGAAAAGCGATTATCTCTGAAAATAACGAGGCTTTTACAATGGTTGATTATTTTGATTTTGAAGCTTCAATAGCGGATAAAAAATTGCATTTGGGGTATCGTACTTCTGCCATAAATAAACATATTTTTAAAGGGCACGAGTTTCATTATTCTAGTTTAGTAAACGATACTGAAACCACCATAAATGCCACAATTACAAATGCAAGAAATGGTGATACAAACACTAAAATTTATAAAAAACAACGGGTAATGGGTTCTTATGTACATCACTATTTTGGTACATCAGAAAAACTGTTACAATTGATTAACGAAATAAACGATTAGCACATGAAAATTTATACAAGAAAAGGAGACAAAGGTACTACCGGAGTTTTTGGAGGGAAAAGAGAATTTAAAAACTCTGCAAGAATTGAATGTATTGGAACTTTAGATGAAGTAAATTCTACCATTGGTTTAATGCGTTCTAAACTAGGAAACGAACACGAATGGCAACCAAATTTACATCGCATTCAGAAAGATATGATGAATATGATGTCTCACTTGGCTAGACCTTCTGATTCTAAAAAAGAAAATCCGAATCCGGAACCGAAAGATGGCGCAGATTTTTGTGAAGTTTGGATGGACGAAATGGAAGCAAATATTAGCTCTCCATCAGATTATTTTTTATTGCCTGGTGGAAATGAAATATCGGCACTTTGCCACGTTTGTAGAACACAAATGAGAAGAGGAGAAAGACAATTGGTTACCTTAATGCAAGAAGATCCAGAGTGTGTACACGACTATATTATGAGTTATGTAAACCGTATGTCTGATTTATTTTTTACCATGGCAAGAGCAGAAATGGACAAACATGGTGTTGCAGAAGAAAAATGGAACTTGTTTTTATACAAGAGAAAGAAGAAAAAAAGTTAAAGTGAATTGCTTTGCATATTCAAATTAATACGGTTTACAAATAATTATTTCGTGTAAATGAATTTCAAGTTCATAAAGAGTTCTCGATACAATTTTTATTACGCTACCGCTTCATAAAAATCACTCGAACTGACATGCGAAATATTTAATAACAAATTGTATAATACCAAATAAACATCAAAATGACTGATTAAATTCATTTCTTTTTCCTTACTAATTCAATATAAAATAGCACCGTAGCTATGGCTATGATTCCATTTTCTATCTCTTATTAAGAAAAAATAATTTAAATTTATCATCAATCATTTTAAAATTCATTTGGTATAAAAGAAGGTTTGCAGATATGTAAATAGCTTATTATAAAACAGCAATACTTACTGTATCTTTTTAAAATGGATAGTAAGTTTTGCGTTAGGGATAGTAGCGGCATCCTTTTTTATTCCTTTTTGGATAAAAAAGATATAGCGAATAGCCCGACCCAGAGGGAAACGCCCAAAAAGGAATAAAGAACATTATTATAAAATAGTAAGAATCTAAATTTTAAAGACATGAACAAGAAAATACCAATTACCATAGTTACCGGATTTTTAGGTGTAGGAAAAACTACTTTAGTGCATAATATGCTAAAAAATGCCAACGGAAAGCGTATTGCTGTTTTGGTAAATGAATTTGGAGAGGTAGATGTAGACGGACAATTAATTGCTTCATCGGAATGTGATGATGAGGGTTGTAATTTAATTCAGTTACCAAACGGTTGTATCTGCTGTACGGTGCAAGAAGAGTTTTTGCCTTCTATGTTGCAATTATTAGAGCGCAAACATGAAATTGACCATATTGTGATTGAAACGTCTGGTTTATCGATGCCTAAACCTTTGGTAAAAGCAGTGAACTGGCCAGATTTAAAGCCCCATATTACTATTGATGCTGTAATTACGGTGGTAGATGCTGTAGGAATTGCTACTGGAGAAATTTGCGATAGAGAACGTGTGCAAGCGCAACGTTTGGCAGATGATTCTTTAGACCACGAAACACCTATTGAAGAGTTATTTTTAGATCAGTTAGGTTGTGCAGATTTGGTTTTAGTGAGCAAAAGAGATTTAATTGATGATGAAAAGTTTGAAGAGGTTACTAAAATAATTACAGCCAAAGCAAGACCTAATACCAAAATTATTGCGGTTGTAAATGGTGAATTGGATAATGATTTATTATTAGGTGTGGAAGCTTCTGCAGAGGACGATGTAGATAACCGTCATTCTATTCACGAAGAGCACCATAAGTCTGGAAACCACCACCACCACAACGATGATATTAAAACAGTTTTATTAGAGTATACAGAAACTGCGGATATTAAAGTTTTAGTGAAAGATTTAAAAAAGCTTGTAGAAGACAACGAGATTTATAGAATTAAAGGTTTTGTAAACATCCCTAACAAGCCAATGCGTATGGTTTTACAAGGTGTTGGTGCTCGTTTCGATTATTATTTTGAAAGACCTTGGGGAGAAAATGAAGCTCGCAAAACAAATTTAGTGGTTATTGGTAAAAATATAGAATTGACTAAAAATAATGAAGTGATAACGCATGCTCATAGTCATGATCACGGACATTCTCATTCTCATTCTCATTAAACGATGACGCACATTTTTACTACAAAAAAGCTGGAGAAGATTATACACAAGAAAATTGAAAACAGCGATTTAATCGATGAGCATGTTCTTGGAAATTGGAATGCAAATATTTTTTATGTAGCGAAAAAAAAATGTTTGCTTTTTGTTAATTCTGAAACTTTTTTTTCTGTCGTTATTCCTCGTTTTTCAATGAAAGATATTGACAAGTTAGATGCGTTATTTCTGGATAGTTATTATAATCAATTGTTATTTGAAAAAATAGCAGTTGATTATAAAAACATTCTTGCTAAAATTGGAGAAGTAACGTTTCATTCCACTAATAATAACAGAAAAACCATTGGTGTTCTTACTTATAATATAGAGAAATTGAACTATTTTAAATATGACTATCCTGTTTTTAATGCTTCTGTAATTAGAGAAATGACCCAAAAATTGAACAGAACTCCTTTTAAACAATTAGGTTGGAAAACGCCCAATGAAGAAATGATTTCTTTATTGGCGAACAATAAGTAGTTGGTGGTTTGCTGTATATTAAAAAATAAGTAATCTAATAAAATTATAACAACGTGCATTTAATTTCTACCATACCAGGCGGCTGGAACCCTAATGATGAAGGGGTGTTTTATATAGATCAATCTCCGGGAGACATCGTTTTTTTGTCTTCGGCAGATTCCGATTTATTTATGATGAATAATGCCTACAAATTAATACATAATTCTGTAGACAATGCACCTACTTTTCGGTTTGCAAACCTTAGTTATTTTAAGCAAGAATTAACTATAGATACGTATGTAGATGATGTAATTTCTGCCGCAAAAATTGTAGTTCTTAAACTTTTAGGCGGAAAAGCCTATTACAATTATCTTTGTGAAGCGATTACAGATTGTTGCGAAGAAAACAATATTCAGCTAGTATTTTTACCTGGTGATAACAAACCAGATTTAGAGTTGATGCAATCTTCTAACATTCCGTTAAAGGATGTCGATTTAATTTGGAAATACATTCAGGCAGGTGGACTAGAAAATTGTAAAGCATCTTTGCAATTAATTAGCAACAGAATTACAGATACAGTTGTAATTCCGGATGCTATAAAAACCATTCCCGATTTATTTTTATATCACCCAAAAGAAGGTATTTATACTTCATCAACAGAAAATAAAGAAAAAAAACAAGCTATTATTTTTGGGTATAGAAGTTATTATTTATCTAATAATTTAGCACCAATACATAGTATTATTGATGCTTTAGAGCAACAAGGAATTTCTGCAATTGCATTAATGGCAGCTGGGTATCGAGAACATGATATTCAGCAACAAATTTTTAATTTACTAAAAGCGCATCAAACAGAAAAACCCCAAGTTATTATTAATACTACAGGGTTTAGCGTGCAAGGATTTAATGATACTACACAGAGCTTGTTCGATGTTTTTAATGTCCCCGCTATACAGGCGATTATGGGAAGTTGCAATAGAGAAAGTTGGCTAGAAGGTAGTTTTGGCTTACCACCTACTGATATTGCTATGAATATTGCGTTGCCAGAGGTGGATGGAAAAATTATATCGAAAGTAATTTCGTTTAAAGAATCGGTAGAAAAAGATGCTTTAACAGATTCTGAAGTGGTTTCTTACGTTCCGAATTTAGAAGGTTGTGAGTTTGTTGCACAAATGGCTAAAGCATGGATTAACCTACAAGAGAAAAAAAATGCTGATAAGAAAATTGCATTGGTTTTACCGAACTATCCTAATAACAATAGTCGTTTAGCAAATGGTGTTGGGTTAGATACGCCACAAAGTACGTTGCAAATTTTAGCGCAATTGGCAGCTGAAAATTATGCCCTTGCGGCCGATTATCCTAAAACGACCAAAGAACTTATACATAAGTTAACCAATTCTGTTACCAACGATTTAGAAACGATAAATACATTAAACGAAAGACACGCTATTAAATTAGACGAAGCTATTTTTTATAAGTACTACAATCAGCTTTCTAAAACACTTAAAGATACAGTAGAAGCACAATGGGGAAACCCAAAAGATTCGCCAAATTATAAAGAAGGTTCTTTTTTAATTCCTGGTTTTATTTCTGATAATGTGTTGGTGAGTATTCAGCCAAGTAGAGGTTATAATTTAGATTTACAAGCCAGTTATCACTCGCCAGACTTACCTCCTCCTCCAGCCTATTTAGCCTATTATATTTGGTTGCAACATAGTTTTAAAGCCGATGCCTTAGTGCATATTGGCAAGCACGGAAACTTAGAATGGTTGCCCGGAAAAAGTGTGGCTTTGAGTAAAGAAACCTGTTTTCCTGCGGCTATTTTAGGCGCTATTCCGCATTTTTATCCGTTTATTATTAATGATCCAGGAGAAGGCACACAAGCCAAAAGAAGAAACCAAGCAATTATATTAGACCATTTAATTCCGCCTATGACAAGGGCAGAAAATTATGGCGATTTATTAAAACTAGAACTGTTAATTGATGAGTTTTATGAGTCGGCTTTGGTTGATAAAAGAAGAGCCTCTTTAATTAAAACCAAAATTGAAACGCTGGTAAATGAAACCCATCTTAAATCTGATTTAAACGAAGACGGTAAAGATATTGATGCTCTACTAGAAGTTATTGATGGTTATTTGTGTGAACTAAAAGAATCGCAAATTAGAGGAGGCTTGCATATTTTAGGAAAACTACCAAGAGAAGAAAAATTAGTCGATTTAATTGTTGCCTTGCATCGTTTGCCACAAGGCGATTTAAAAGGAATTACACAGAGTTTGGCTGAAGATTTACAACTCGATTTTGATCCTATAAACGTAGAATACTCTAGTTCTTTTGAAAAAGATATTTTCGGTATTTCTTGTAGAACTTACGGACAAGCAGTTGAATTACTAGAAAACAAAGCGAAGAATCTTGTCAGCCAATTGTTTAACAACGATGTTCTAGAAAATATTGGACAATACACCAATCAAATATTAAACTACATACAACAACATACAGTACCCGTTTTAGAAAAAACAAGTAATGAAATCAGCCATTTAATTAAAGGCTTAAACGGACAATACATTCCGGCTGGAGGTTCTGGCGCTCCTACAAGAGGACGTTTAGATATTTTACCTACCGGACGAAATTTTTATTCTGTTGATGTGCGTACTGTTCCCTCTGAAACCGCTTACCAATTAGGCAAAAAAAGTGCTCAGAATATTATTGATCGCTATTTACAAGAAAATGGAGAATACCCTACTTCTATCGGTTTATCGGTTTGGGGAACCTCAACAATGCGAACCAGTGGCGATGATATTGCACAAGCTTTAGCTTTAATTGGCGTAAAACCTGTTTGGCAAGGAAGCAACCGAAGAGTGAAAGATTTTAAAGTACTTTCTACTTTAGAGTTAAAACGACCACGAGTTGATGTAATGTTGCGTATTTCTGGTTTTTTTAGAGATGCTTTTCCTGATTTAATTTCGCTCTTTAATGCCGCTGTAGAAAAAGTTGCTACGCTAGATGAAACCGATGAACAAAACCCAATAAAGAAACGTTTTGATGAAGAAAAACTGCAATGGCAAGAAGAAGGTTTAGATGAAAAACAAGCCAATGAAAGAGCTTTGTATCGAGTATTCGGTTCGAAACCTGGTGCGTATGGAGCAGGTTTACAAGGTTTAATTGATGGAAAAAACTGGACAACTTCTGATGATTTAGCACAAGCATATATCAATTGGAGTGGTTATGCGTATTACGGAAAAGACAATAGTGGAAAATCCGCCCACGAGACCTTTAAAAAACGATTGTCTAATATTGAAGTCGTAATGCAAAATCAGGATAATAGAGAGCATGATATTTTAGATTCTGATGATTATTATCAGTTTCAAGGAGGAATGACGGCAGCCGTAAATACTATAAAAGGATCTCAACCAGAAACGTATTTTGGCGATCATTCTCGTCCTGATAATCCGAAGGTAAAATCTTTAAAAGAAGAATTGTTAAAAGTTTTTCGCTCTAGAGTTGTAAATCCAAAATGGATGCAAGGGATGCAAGAACATGGGTATAAAGGTGCTTTTGAAATGGCTGCCACTATGGATTATTTGTTTGCTTATGATGCCACCACCAACTTAATAGAAGATTTTATGTACGAACAAATTACAGAAACCTATTTGTTTGATGAACAGAATAAAGCTTTTATAGAAGAACACAATCCTTGGGCTTTAAAAGACATGTCTGAGCGTATGTTAGAAGCGATTCAGAGAGGAATGTGGGAAAATCCGTCTGACGAAATTATAGAACAGTTAAAAGAAATCTATAAAAATGCAGATGCTATTACAGAATAAAAAATAGCTGTTAAAAATAAATCGGTATGTAACAGTAGTTTTTTAACGCTATAAAACTTTATTTTAATAGCGTTAAAACCTACTCAGGAATTAACTATCCATTTTTTCTTCTAAAGTAATATTGTCCGGTTTTTTTAAAATACGAAACTTAGAAAGATGTTCTTTACAAAGTTCTTTTATTCGTGAAATGTACTGATTAGATTTATGAAACTATAAATCAGAAGGAGACAAAAATTATTTCATTTCCTTATACTCCAACTAGGAACGAGCTGCAATTACAGCACATTTTAGTTCTTTAATATTATTATAGAACAGAGTGTTTGTTCACCTTTCTAATTACTCCATTTCCCATATTCTAAGGAAATTGATTTTAAAAGCTTCATCATTATTTGTTGAGAGGCTATTTTCTAAATACGTTTGTATCTCATTCATTCTATCACTTCCTGAAGGATGTGTAAAAGTACTACCTCCCAACAAGTTTTCTAAGAAAGGAAAGTCAGTACTTAATAAACGAAACTCATTATTGAGTTTTGTTTTAATTAAATGAATTGCAATTAAATCTGCTAAATATTCTGCTTTTTTATAATCATTTGTTATTGCTCCTTTAGGAATACTTCCTTCCAAACCAAAAATCCTAGATTGTGAAATGGTTACAATATGTGCTACTTCATGCGTTAAAGCAAATAATTGAATATGCTCTTTTGTTAAGTTTACCAAACCTTGACTAACTTCTACATAGCCAAAAGTTGCGCCTGCATTTATACTTAAGTCATCTTTATCTACCTTAAACTGGGTAGGTATTTCTACATCCATATAGTTTTTAAATAATGGCAAAACAGACTCATTATATACTTTAATAATACTTTCTTCTTTAGTTAATGAAATTTCTTTATTAGGAGGAAATACTTCTTCGTTTGAAGAATTCGTATTACAAGCAAACATTAAAAAAAGAAATAGGAATAAAAAGGATTTTTTCATTTTAAAATAGGTTGTATAAAGACAAACACCCTTATAAATAAGAGTGTTTGTGTAATTAAAAAAAAGGGGAATAAGTATTATTAATTTGCTAAATATGTGAATGTTTTTTCAACAGTAGCAAAACCACCGAAGTAAGTATAAGAAGCTTTTGTTGGGTAATTATCTGTATTGTACTCATAAGTAACTACATCATCAGCTAAAGTACCAGATATTGGATTGTTTGTATTTACTGTAGCAATACCAACATTAATTGCAGCAAAAGCAGCTGGATAAAGACCTTTAAAAGGATTATTACTAGCATCGTAAGCAGCTGTATAATCATCTCCAAATCTAGTTTCTAATGTAACATTACCATCTACAATAGTAAATAAAACTTCAGTTATAGCATCTTCATCTGTATGGTTTGTACGTTTTTCTGATGTTAAATCTCCATTTGCATTATATGCATAATCATAAGTGTAAACTAACTTATCCTCAGATTTATATTCACCTTTTACAATTTGACCATTATCATAAGTATAAACAGTACTTTCATCTGCTGCTGTTTTTTCTACAACTTGATTTTTATCATTATAAACCAATGTATAAACCGTTGTTGTAATAGTGTCAAAATCGTCTTGTTCTTCTGTGTATTCACTTACAAAATTAGCCTCATTGTATGTGTATGTTGTTGTTGAATTCTCACCAAACAAATCTGCTAGCACATATGTTTCTAACTTAGACCCACTACCAACTTCACCACGAACATTTATAGTTACAGTATACTCTTTAGTAGTAACTTCATCTTCTGCAGTTACCGTAAAAGTTTTAGCTTCACCATCTACAAAAGAAATTGCTGCACCAGAAACTGGAGAAACAGTTGCGTTTTCTGAAACTGTAATTGTAGGAACAACGGCAGTTAAGTTTGTTCCAAAAGGAACTGTAACAATAATATCTGTTCCAAGGTCGTAAACAATATCATCTGCGTTTACACCATCAATAGCAATTGAAAAATCGGTAATAGTTGCCAAAGATGATTCTATTGGAGCATCATTATCACTTGAACATGAAACAGTTGTTACAGCTAAGGTAAAAAAAACAGTAAGAATCGAAAAAATTTTCTTCATAATTTAAATATTTAATTGGGTTATTTTTATCTTATTATTAAAATTGTAACCTATAAGATAATAAAGGGTTACAACTGTTTTTATTTATAAATTAGGGTTATTAATAGTTGCATCATTAGGAAAAGGAATCACATATCTAGCATCATTTTCTTCCAAAATGTAGGTTACTCCGTCAAAAATCTTAGTTAATTTAGGTTGCGTAGTTCTTCTTAAATCATTCCATCTTTGTCCTTCAATAGCAAATTCTCTTCTACGTTCTTCTAAAATTTCTGTTTTTAGGTCGTTACTATTTAATAAATTTACGTTTGCTTTATAAGTATTAAAACCATCGGTAGTGTATCTATTTTCTGCAAAGGCAATCAACTTTTCTTTTGCCAAAACATCTTCATTTAAAGCTGCTAAACATTCTGCAATGGTTAAATGTAATTCGGCTGTTCTGTAAGAAACCTTAAACTTAGTTTCAGCGCTTTTTTTAGAGCTAAAACTTCCATCTGTATTTTGCTTAAAATAAAGTGGAAAACGTAAATCTTCAGATGGATCATAAGCATTAATTAAAGCTTCTGAAATAGTTGTATTGCTAACCAAATCTACAGAAGCAATGGTTTCTAATGCCAAAATAGATTCTACGGAGTTGTATTCTGATGGCATTATAGAAGTATCTGCATTCAGATTTTGAATTTCAGCATTTATAGCAAGTGCTTCATTTGCTACGTCTATTGCTTTTTGCCATTCTTGTTGGTATAAATACACACGCGACTTCAATGCTTTTATAGCAACTACAGAAAATCTATAATTATATCCTACCTCTTGTTTTTGAATGTTTAATAAGCTTTCTGCTTTAGCAAGATCACTTAAAATTAATGCATAAACTTCTTCAACTGTTTGTACATCATATTCCTTTTCTGCATCATATTCTATAGTAATCGGCACACCAGCATCTGTATTTGCTGTTGCTTTATTGTAAGGTTTTGCGTATAGATTTATCAATTCGAAATACTGCATTGCACGTAAAGCATACGCTTCTCCCACCAATTGTTCTTTCTCTGACAAATTTCCTTCTATAGTAGCTTCACTATTTATAACATGATTGGTGTAAAAAATAGTATTATAAAAAGTAGCATACGGAAAAACAGTTGTTAAAGGACTTGGGTTTGTATCATTCCAAATAAAAAGATCTTGATAAAACTCTATTCCAGCTGCGTCTGCACTTAAAGATAATTCATCGGTTCTGTACGTTGTTAAAACCTTATGATTTTTGGCTATTGAATATGCTGAAGTTAAAAAACTTCTATACTCTTCTACAGATTTAGGGATTACCTGCCCTACTGGTTCAATATCTAAGTATTTATCACAAGAGATAAAACTTAAAGTGACAAAAATGCTATATATTAATTTTTTCATAAATTATTTTTTAAAAAGAAAGATTAAATCCTGCTGAAATAATTCTAGGAATAGGTTGCGCATATAAACTACCATACGTTTCTGGATCAAAAAAGCCATCATAATCTGTTCCGATCACAAATAAATTACGTCCTTCTAGGTTAAAGTTTAAGCTTGATATTTTTAACTTTTCTAACTTTTTGCTAGGTATTGCATAACTCAACTTAATACTGCTTACGCGGATATAAGAAATATCTTTTACCCAAATATCTAAGTCATTATATGTCTGTCCGTCATCTGAAGAATTGAACCAAGTGTACACCAAATCAGTATCGAAACCAGGAGAAGTCGCTCCTATTAATGCTGGATAATTACCTGTTCCTGCTTTTAAAATATCTGTACTATAATTATTTCCGGGTTGTGCTAAGGCAAGGTTATAACTTGGTGCTGCTTTTACAGTTTGTTTTATATTAAAATTAGTTAATACACGTAAATCAAATTGTTTGTATTTAAAACTATTTCTAAATCCACCACTAAACTTCGGAGTTCCATCGCCCACATAAGAATATAAATTTCTATGTTCTTCTCTTGTTAATTGACTTCCGTTGGTTCCTGCTTCTAAATTGTAAAAATCTACTGCAGAAACTTTTTTACCATCTTTCCAAAATAATGGTAATCCGTTGCTATCTAATCCTGCAGTTTTAATAGCAAAAATGGCATTTACACTATATCCTTTTAAAGAAGGTTTAAAGTCTTCTTCTCTAATTTCAATATTATCGACAATACTTTTATTGTGAGAGATATTTAAACCACTTGTCCATTTAAAATTAGGAGTATCAATATTGGTAGTATTTATAGCAAGTTCAAATCCTTTATTGCTTACAGTAGCCCAATTGGTATTGATAAAATTATAACCACTTTCTAATGGTACAGATCTTAAACCTATTAAATCGGTACTTTTTCTTGCATAATAATCTCCTGAGATATAGATTTTATTATTTAATAACCCTACATCTAAACCGACGTTTGAGGATACTGTTTTTTCCCATCTTAAATTTCCATTAGGTGCGTTTAACGCTCTAATAGTTTCCTCGCTAACTCCCGGAAGAATCGATTCTGTATAATATTCTCCAACCACAAAAGGTGATGTAGACTTATCAATATTCCCTTGCACACCGTAAGATGCTCTTAGTTTTAAATCGGTTACAAAATCGACATTATACATAAAATCTTCTTTATATACATTCCAAGAACCGGCAAAAGACCAAATCGGCAAGTATCTATATTTAGGATTTACCCCAAATAAGTTAGAACCATCATATCTTAAACTTGTAAAAGCTGTATATTTTTTATCGTATGTATAAGAAGCTGTTCCGAAGAAAGAAGCGTATGCATTTTCGCTCAATGTTTTTTGATAAGGATCAAATAAAGAATTGGTTAATGAACGCTCATCTGTAATAGCAACAGAAGTTAAAGTGTTTGCATTGTAACCAAAACCTTTGGTATGAATTTGTGTTCTTTTGTTTCTTCTAAATTCTGTTCCCAACATAACATCTAGTTCATGAACATCATTAAAAGAAGTGTTGTAATTAGCCGTCGTTTTCCAGTTATATTGAAAAACATCTGCATTCCAATTCTGAATAATTCCACCTTTAGGCATATAATAAGAAGTACCTGTAGATGATGCATATTCAGATCTTTGCTCATATTTACGGGTATAGTAACTGTCTTCTGCACTATACTTTTCAGTTTTATCAAAATCTAATTGTAAACCTAATTGTGTATTAAAGTGAATATCTTTATTCAATTTATAACCAACATCAAAAATGGCTTTTAATGAGCTTGATACTAACTCATAATTCGTATTTTCTCTTTCTTCTAAAATATTATAATCTAGATTTAAATCTGATCTTTCTACCAAATCTGGATCATACATATAATTACCATCAGCGTCCTTTACTTTTAAATATGGATTGGCATTTCTTGAGTAATTAGAAGGATTTGTATATGCATCTGCTCCTGTAATATAAGAAGATGTTGTTGTTTGACTACCAAATAACGCTACACCAACTTTTAGTTTTTCGTTAACCTTAAAATTATCTTTTAACGTAATATTAAATCGTTTCTGACCTGTACCTTTCGTTGTTCCTTTTTCATCAAAAATACCTGTAGAAAAATAGTAATCATTATTTTCTGTTCCTCCAGAAAGACTAACACCATATTGTTGGTTTATAGACATTTCATACAACTCGTCACCCCAATTAGTATTGGTGTTTTTTAAGTTATTGATATCATTTTGAGCATCACTAGAAATACTAGCAAAACCATTATCTCTAAAATTGTTATACTCGCTGTAATTATTTAAAATTCTAGCAACCTCTCCTCTATCTTGCTGATATTTTAAATCGGATCTACTTGCCAAAAGTAATTCGAAATCTACTTTTTGAGCAGAATTCATTAAATTCAACTTACTAAAATCTGGTTTTTGAGTTACAAATACATTCGCATTTACATTTATGCGCATTGCTCCTTTTTTTCCATTTTTACTAGTGATCACAATCACTCCATTTGCTGCTCTTGCACCATAAATAGAAGTAGCAGAAGCATCTTTTAAAACCGTAATACTTTCTATGTCTTCTGGATTTAAACCTGCAATTGGGTACGATTGTAAATTATCGATATTGTCTTTATCTCTAAAATCTTGCGGAATATCATTTCCTTCTAACGGAATTCCGTCTAACACCCATAAAGGATCTGAAGAACCATTTAAAGTTGCAGCTCCTCTAATAGATATTTTTGAAGGAGCACCTGGAGCTCCACTTATAGGCTGAATAGATACACCCGATAATTGCCCAACCAACATTTGATCTACACTAGCAACACCTGCTTGATTGATATCTGTCATTTCTACCTCTGCATAAGAAGAGGTTATTTTGCGCTTTTCAATTTTTTGATATCCAGTTAAAACAACTTCATCCAAACTTTCTGAACTCTCTTTTAAAGTAATAGATATGTTTGAAGTAATTTTAGAAACATCAATTTTTTCAGTTTCATATCCCATATAAGAAACCAAAAGAAACTTAATGTCTGCTCCTATTTTTAGAGAAAAATTACCATCAAAATCTGTGGTAGTTCCCAACATTGTGCCTTGTATAACTCCGTCTGTATTAGTTGTATTTCCTATAATTGCAGACGATGCGTACACAGATGCACCAACAATTGGCATTTTAAAGCCAGCGTCAATAACTTTTCCGTTGATTACTTTTTCTTGCTGTGCAAAAAGTAAACTGGGAATAAAAACCAACAGGTATATTAATTTCTTCATGATTTAATTTTTCAAATTATATTCAATTCTTGCCATTAAGTCACTATAATGTGCTTTAGTAGCTCTATTTCCTCTATTTTTCTTTCTTTTTAAAAGCACTAATATTTTTTCTAATGCAGCTCTTTTACTAGTTCCTATATCTGCAACTCTAGGTAAGTATGAAAAGTGTACATTTTTAAAATTATTAGCGTCTTCAGAAATTGTATTTTCCTTTGTTTTTTCTAACAACTTATTTCTATCTACAGTTAAAACATCTACATAGTTTTTCTGTGTAATACGATCAAACATATCTAAGGATGCTCCTTTTTGAGTTTTCTGAAAAATGGCTTCAAATAAACGATCAAATACATATTCTTCTGTAAAAACGTCTGTATCATCACTTTCTAAAACTTTGTTTTCCGTAATTCTCATCAACCTTTCTGTCTTTATCAAAGCATAAATAACATTTGTTTGATGAATGCGTAACATAGAAACAGGAGCGTAATATCTTTCTCCATCTGGAGCATCTCTTACAGCAAAAACTTTATTGATTGTTTCCGGCATAAATAACCATTTCTGAGGTAAAACAGCATTTTTTATAATATAATTCAATGCTTCTTTCTGTCTTTTAACAGATACAGGTTCAAAAGTATTTTTACCATCTCCATAAACGGTATTGTTAACATAAACGCCACCAATATTTGCCATTACATGACCGTTGTAAGTTCCCCATTGATCTATAACCGCTTTGTACAATTTAGATGCTTTGTAATAATCTTGCCCTTCTGCAGCTGTCCAATCTAAAATATTTGGCAATATTCTCTTTAAATTCTTCAATCCGTATTCACTTGCTTTTACAGCATCATCACCCAAATCTTCACTTTGAGATCTTGGGTCGATTACTTCTGCTTGTTGCGGTCCATAAAAATATAACGGATCATTTTCATGTTTGCGAATCCATTGGTTTAATATCGGAATTTCTTGATGCGCAGATGTCTCATCCATCCATCTATATCCCCAATCAATTGCATAGGTATCATACACACCAATTTTGGGAGTAATATCTGTAACATTGTCTTCTGGTTGCGCTACATAATTAAAACGTGCATAATCCATAATAGAAGGTGCTGTTCCGCCCATTTTAGCGGTAAACGTTTTAGATCTTAAAGAATCTACTGGATAGCTAAATGATGCGCCCATGTTGTGTTTTAATCCAAAGGTATGCCCAACTTCATGCGATGAAACAAAACGAATTGCTTCTCCCATATGTTGATTTGTAAACTTGTTTGGTCTTGCTTTTGCATCGATAGGTCCTGTTTGCACACGAATCCAAGAATGTAATCCTTTCATTAAGTTATGCCACCAAATAATATCTGATTCTAATATTTCGCCACTTCTAGGATCTACAATAGCAGGTCCCATTGCATTTTGTTTTTCTGATGCTGCATAGGTAATTACAGAATACCGAACATCATCTGCATCAAAATTTTTATCGTCTTTAGACGGAAACTTTACTTTTAAAACATTTTTAAAACCAGCTGCTTCAAAAGCCACATTCCAATCATAGACACCTTGTTCTATAAAAGGACGCCATTGTTTTGGAGTAGCAGGATCTAAATAATAAATGATTTGTTTTTTAGGTTGTACCAATTCTCCTTGTTGATATTTTTTGATGTCTTCTTTTCTAGGTTCTAATCTCCATCTAGTAATCATCTCTCTAGATTCAACTTCTTGTTGCTCATCAGAAAAATAATCCATAGGTTTTGTAAAATACCCAACACGTTTGTCTGAAAAACGAGGTTTCATTACATCTGTTGGCAATAAAACAATATTTGTAGTAACACCAATAGTTAAAGGCAATGCTGCGCTTGCTCCTTCTTTAACAGAAGTGGTTAATAATGATTTTACAACAATGTTTTCTGGAAAAGATTTTATGCTTTCTAAAATAGACAAGTTAGTTTTTATACTTCCTCCTAAACCAATATTGGTTAGTACATCACTAAAACTTTGCTCTTTACCATTAAAAATTTTATTCACCTTAATAAATACAGAAGTAGAATCTGTATTTTTCGTTTCTATATTAAACTCTTCTATAATAGACTCACCAAAATTATCTTTTACAGATAAAGTAATTGCATCATTTTCTGGAGATTGAACTCTGGGGTTTATGGTTTTAACCCAAACTTTGTTTAAAATAGTGTCTCTGTAAAACCGAACAAGTTTGGTTTCAAAAGTCATTCCCTTGTTTAAACCATGTCCGTTTAAAGCATAAGGAACGCTAGACACCTTATTTACAATTAATAAATCTCTAGATAATAATGAATCTGGAACTTCAAAATAGTAATCTTCTTTTATAGAATAGACATTAAACAATCCTTTTTTAACGTTTCCTTCTTTTAAAAATTTCTGATACGTCAGTTTTTTATTGTCCGTAGGCTTTATAGAATCTTTTTTTTCTTGATTTTCTTTGTCAGAAATATCCTTTTTATCTTGAGAAAAACCAGATAAGCTGGTAAGCATCAAAATAGAAACAATTAAATACTGAACCAATAAAGCACCTTTTAAAGAGGGGGTTTTCATAAATGATATTGTTAAAACATCAAATTTGCTTGTTATTAACAACTTAACAAAACGAAATGGAGTGAACTCAATAAATAACGGAGTGAAATACTATTTTTAAGTAATAAATGGCAATATGCATACAAATTCGTCATCAATTACACCTGTTTTAAAGCTAGTTATCTGATAAAACTGATACGTATTCTCTAAATAAGTCAACCCAATATGATGGCTATCTTTAGCTTTACGCTTTCTTGGCGTGTAATTATTTTTAACCGTAATAAAATCTTCATCAATAATAATAGTAATAACCAACGGATTTATTTTAGTTATTTCATTATGTTTTATCGCATTTTCTACCAACGTTTCTAAAGATAGGAATGGTATTTTTTTTACTAAAATGCCATCATCACAATTATTAACAATTGTTACCTCTAAGCTCTTATTAAATCTAATTTCTTGTAAAAAAATATACTGCTCTAAAAAGTTCATTTCTTTTTTTACTGAAATTAAATTCCCTTCTTTTTCATCTAAAAGGTACCTATACACATCTGCTAATTTTAATACAAACTGTTGTGACAAATCTGGATTTAAATCGATTAAAACATGTAAAGAGTTTAAACTGTTGAATAAAAAATGTGGATTTATTTTTTTCTTCAATTGATTTAATTGAAGAATTGCATTTTCTTTCTGATACTTTTCGTTACTATATGTTAATTGATCTTTCTCTTCTACAACCTTTAAATTCTCTACATATTCTTTTTTTAACTGCATTCTAGAAGCAATTAAGAGCAACATAAATGTAGCAAATGCCAAAAAACTAATCCACGAAAAATATCCTTGTATGTTTTTTGTAGTTTCTTTTAAATGAATATCCACAGGAAAACTAACCACAACTATTAAAGGCGTATTTCCTATTTTAATAGTATCGTAATAACGTATGACCTCTAAACCTAAAAATTCTGAAATTGCCTTATCATTAAAAATAGTAACATTATTTGGTACGTAATATCCATTAATTTTAAGTGAATTATTTAATAATTGCTTAATGGTAATTGTACTAAAATAGGCGTCTATTTTTTTTCCGATGTATTTTGTATCAGGATGTAACATACAAATACCATCTTTATTTGTAACTACCGTATAACCTCCATCTCCTTTATAGGTTTCAGAAAAATAACTCCAAAATGAAATTAAATCTACATCGTAACCTGTATAAACAACGGTATTATTAGATAGTTTTTTTCCATAGATTTTTCTATTAATTACCTTGTGATTATTACTAATAATAGTATCTATTAAAACATCATTTGCTATAAAACGAATATTTTTTAAAAATGTATGTATTTCTTTTTGATACAAAGAATCTTTCTTATTCGAAAAATGAGATTCCAATATACCTTTAGATGAAATAATGGATATAAAACTATTATGAATACTATGCTGTTCTAAGACTAAGTCTGATGTAAAAAGTAATTTTTCCTTTAAATACTCAAAAGAGTTATTTTCTAAGTTTTGAATAATTTTTTGAGAATTTTTAAAAGAATTATTTAGTTGATTAAACTCGAAAGCAACAATGTTTTCTTTAGATTTTAAGTTCCCTTGAATAACATCTTGAATTAAATTTTCTGTAACCGATGTAATTTTAGGTGTAATTAATGAACTGCCAATAAAAAACACAGCAATCAACAATAAACTTATATACAAGTATTGCTGATGCTTTTTTAAACGGGTCCAAAATATAGAGGTTTGCATATTAATTATTTAACCATTCTTTAAAAGGACTCACATTTTTTGAGCTAATTAAAATAAAATCGTTGCCTTTAGAAGACGGTTCTAATTCTATTTTTAATCTATTCTGACTGTATTTTACAATCGTTTTTATAGCTGTGTGACGAACAATAAATTTTCTATTTATTTTAAAAAAATCTTTTTTCGATAGTTTTAAATCTAAATTTAAAATGGTATCATCATACAAAAAACTGTCTCCTTTAATAGTATATAAAAAAAGCGACTTATTTTCTGCCATAAAATAGGCTATTTCATCTGCACTTATAGATATTAATTTCTCTCCCCTAGAAACTAAAAATCGCTCTTGTACTACTTTGGTTTCTTTAGATTTCTTAAAATGAGATAATAAACTTTCTAAATCATTAGAATTATTTACGGGTGCTGCTGAGTAATTTTTATACTTTTCTAGCGCAGCATTTAATTTATGTTTGTCGTATGGCTTTAATAAATAATCAATAGCAAAAAACTGAAATGATTGAATGGCATATTGATCAAATGCTGTGGTAAAAATAATAGGAACATTGATTTTTAAGGCTTCAAAAATCTCAAAACTTTCTCCATCTCCTAAATGAATATCACTTAAAATTAAATCGCAGCTATTGTTCTTAAACCATTCGATAGATTGCGCTACACTTTCTAACCGTTTTTTTATGTTTATAGAATACGTACTTTTTAATAGTAAATTTTCTAAAGATGCTGCTGCTAAGTCTTCATCTTCAATAATAACAATATCCATTTTAAATTGATTTATATTTTTTTTAAAGCCGGGGGCACCTTACCCAATATCATTATAAATAATTATAGTTATTTATAATGATATTGAAAAGCAAAAATACAAATCTTCATCAGAACTAAATTATATAAAAATATAGGATTTTTTTATGTAAAAAAGTTAGTCATTCAGACGTTTTGTTAAACTTTTATAAATTATTTTATATAATGGATAAAAAAAAAGGATACTAAATAGCATCCTTTTTAAGTTAAATAAAAATATTAATTATTCTTTAATAAATTTTGCTGTTGCAAATACGCTATTTATAGAACACTTAATTAAGTAAATTCCAGAGGATAAATTAGAAACATCAATAGATTCGTTATTTTTATTGATTTCCAAACTCATTACTTGCTTCCCTAATAAATTATAGATCGCTGCACTTTTAATCATGTTTTGAGCAGTAATATTTAATCTATTTGAAGTAGGGTTAGGAAACATAGAAACGTTTGACAAAGCATTATCATTTACACCTGCTGTTGCAGAATTAAATAAAACAACATCATCAATATAAAAAGTAAAATTTGCAGAACCATCACCTTCTGTTCCATTATCAAAAATTATAACCAATTTATCATAGGTATTCGCTTTATTAATTGCCGTATAATCAAAAGTTAAAGTTTCCCAAGTATTCGCCATCGTTGTTGCTACTTCTTTTTCGAAAAAAATTGCCCCATTTCCTGAATCTTCTACTTTTAATAAAACTTTTGCTCCTACTCTTGGAGAAAAAACTTTCATTGTAAACATGTCGTTATTTGCAAAATCCATTGCAGCACTCATATTAAGAGAACTTCCTCCCCATGGTTGACCTGCACTTTTAACCATTTTACCAACATTTGCAGAAGTATTGTCTGCATTACTATGAGGATTTGTTTCTGTTGTTACAGCTCCTCCATCAAAATCTCCCCATGTCGTTGCGCTCTCAAAATCTAGTGGTAAAGCTACTGTAGGTATTACAACGCCTGAAGAAGACAACGAAATATCATCTATATAAAAAGTATAATTTGCGCTTCCATCTCCCATTATGTCATTGTCAAAAATAATAACTAATTTTTTATAAGATGCCGTTTTACTTATTGCTGCATAATCAAAAGTTAAAGTTTCCCATCCATTTGCAATTGTTGTTAGAACTTCTTTACTATAATTAATTCCTGCATCTCCAGAATTTTCTACTTTTAATAATACTTTTGCTCCTACTCTTGGTGAATATACTTTCATTGTAAAAGTATCATTATTAGCAAAATCCATTGCAGAACTTAAGGTTAACGCACTTCCTCCCCAAGTTTTACCTTCAAATTTTACCATCTTACCAACTTTTTCTGAAGTATTATCTGCATTGTTATAAGGGTTTGTTACTGTTGATACAACTCCTCCATCAAAATCTGACCAAGTTATTTCGCTTTCAAAATCTAATGGTAACGAAGCAGTACCTGCAACAGGAGCTGCTGGTGCATCTGTTAATTTTTCTGCATTAAATTTTATATTATCAATATAAATGGTGTTACCTTCTGCTCTATCCGCCATATCTTGCGTCCAATCTACAAAAACAACCATTTGACTAATATTTGATAAATCTCCATTAGGATTTATACCAGAAAGATCGAATGTTAATGTTTGCCATTCATTAACAACTAAATTACCAACATTTTGGTCTGTAATTTGAAATGAAGTTCCTGCACTATTTGTTCCCATTTTAATACCTACAGTACCTACGTAATTTTTATGTACATCCATAGTTAAGGTTAAGTTACTTGCAACACTCATATCAATTTTCCAAGTACCAAATTTAGAGTCTTCCCATTTATTATTAACACCTGCATAAAAAGCATTACTAGGTCCCATAACAATTTTCATTACTTTAGAAGTCGTAGCGTTTACACCATTTAAATTTGGATTGTCTACTATTTCTGCTGGAGCTGGTTCGTTATCAAAGGTATACCAATTAGACGCTAATCCTGACGGAGTACCTTCTTCAAAATCTAAATGATATTCTTGTTGTTGTGAAAAGCCTATTGAAGTAATTAAAAAGGCTAGTAGTAAAGTAATTTTTTTCATAATTATTTGTGTTTTAAATTTATAAAACAATATTAACCTTATTGTGTACTATATTAACTTAAAGCACTACAACAAAAAACATACAACCAAAAAATATTCTGAATTTTAAGTTTATTTATCAATGAAATAAGTACTTAACATCGTTTTATTTTTCCTTTAAATTACTAATTATTAAATAGATATATTTATTTGTATTGGTAATGTATAGCTAAAAAAACATAAGTAGAGTTCTATTTTTGTTTGAGATTGTTCTAAACCAAAATAAAACGAATAACTTTCCACTATACACAAAATAAACAATTCATTTATCAAGATCTTAATTACTTTTATGCAATTTGAATCCCCTTTATGTTCTTAAAGTAAAATAAGAATTAAAACCTGTTACACCATCCTACATAAAAAGTATAACTATTACAACCCCTAATTTGGCATCAATAACCATTAAAACCTCAACTTAAACTCCTTTATTTATGCAATACAGATCCTACAAAAAAAACGCTATAAATAATTAATATTCATAGCGTTTAAAAAATAATTTAAAAAGTAACTTATCTTATTTCTTAATATTTTAATTTTCCTTTCTTAACCTGTTATCTATAGAAACTTAAACATCATCAATTTCTCTATTTTAGTGTACCTTACGTTTATCTAATGCTATTCTAATTTCTCCAGCACGTTTTTCTGAAAGGTCATAATTTCTCATGATGTACATTGCAATAAGAGTTCCTGCTATAGGAAACCCTGAAAAGAACAATCTTAATCCAATAAGTGCCTCTTCTGTCTGAATATTAACGGCTGAATCAAACCCTACAACAGATAAAATTGCGCCACTTAATCCACCAGCAATTCCGAACCCGAACTTCACCATCCACCAATAAATAGCACCAAAAACACCTTCTCTACGTTTTCCCGTATTCAATTCATCTAAATCAATTACATCTGCTGTCATAGACATCATTAAAGTAAATAAACCTCCAATACCAAAAGAAAAGAAAGGCAATGCAAAAAGAAACATATAGGGTTTACCAGGAATAAACAAAAACCATAACATAATATAACCAACTACAGAAATTCCTTGAGACACCATAAAGGCTTGTTTTTTTCCTATTTTTTTAGACATTTTAGCCACAATAGGAATCACTAAAAAAGTAGTTACCAAAGCCCCAACACTTCCAAATAACGTTGGCCAAATTCCTGCGGCAGCAGCATCTCCTTTAAAAAGATAGTACACAATAATAAAAAAAGTAAAACTTGCTACGGTATTAAATGCATTAAAAACAAAGAAAGTAGCAAAACATAGTTTCTTAAAAGGTTTAGATTTAAAAGCTTCTACAAAGTTATTCCCTATTTCTTTTAAACTTCCTCCAATATTTTTTAATGTTAAAGAAGCATAATTTTCATTTATAGTAGACTTACTTTTGATAAAAATTGCTGGCACCATTGCACAAATTGCAAAAATAACGCCTACCCAAACAGCCAATTCTCTTACCGCAACATCTGCTGTAACATACCATTCTGGATCGTACATAATAACCCAAAACCAAGGCGCAATTACCCAAGCCCATTGACCAACCCATTGTGCCACAGCCATGATACTTGTTCTCTCATGAAAATCGTCGCTCATCTCATAGCCCATAGCCACATAAGGAACACTAAAAATAGTAAGTCCTAAATAGAATGCAAAAGAGGTTAATAAGAAATACCAAAAATTATAATCGAGTGAGTTTTCTCTAAACAATTGCCACATAATTATAAAAGAAATCCCCATTACAATTGCTCCAATAAAAACATATTGTCTTCTTCTACCCCATCTAGATTTGGTATTGTCTGAAATGTATCCCATAATAGGATCTGTAATCGCATCAAAAATTCTTGGCACTAAAGAGATAACTCCCCACATCCAACCTGGAAAACCTAAATCTTTTACCAAAACGACTATAAATATCCCTATTACAGCTGGAAACATTTGATTTGCAAGCATACCTACTCCAAAGGCTATTTTTTGACTCAATGGAACTTTAGAAGTCGTTTTAATATAAGACATAATTTAGATTTTATTTAGTTGCTATCATTATTGTTTGCAGTGCTTGAGCATCAATATTAATTACTGTTTCTTTTTCTCCTAAAAGAACTTTGAAACTTTTCTTCGTTTTTCCTTCATTAAAAACAACCACAGCTATAGAACCATCTGGGTTTTGAGCTGCCGTAACTTGTAATTCTTTATCAGAATTGTTTACCTCAATTACTTTTGCTTCTGGTCTAATGTATTTACTAAAATGTGCCATGGTGTAATACAATGGTGTAAAATAAACTTCATCTTTTTCAGGATCTACAATTACCGGAGCTACACACCAGTTTTCAAACCAGTTTGGTCCTCCTTTTGTATCTAAAACCATGTTCCAATCTACCCAACCGTCTACCCAGTTATTAAGACAACCAATAATATCTCTTGCATATCTGTTTACTGGTGCATATTTTGGATGTAAATATTTATTTTCTGGTTCTCTCCAGTCATATCCCCAATCTGTTGCTTCTTTTTTCCAATACCAAGCATCGTCTTGCCAAACAGGTATTTCAGAATCGATACATCCTTCTGTTTCAATTAAGTATTTTTCTGGTGCTTTATTATGTGCATATTGTAACGCTTCTGGGAAAACTTCATAGGTACTTTCATACCAATGAATTGCAGTTCCATCAAAATATTTAGAAGCACTTTCACTTCTATACATTTCATCTACCCATTCTTTTAAGCCTTCTCTATTTTGATCGTAGCCTAAAATAATTTTATCACCATAACCATCTTTTTCTAATTTTGGACCTAAATGGAACTCAACAAAATCGGTCATTTCTTTTGGAGTAAAGTGCATACTCTCCCAATTATCTCCATTTCCGTGTGGCTCATTTTCTACTGTAAACCCCCAAATATCGATTCCTTCTGCTTGGTAAGCATCTATATATTTAGAAAAGAACAATGCCCAAGTATCATAATATTTTGGTAATAATTTTCCTCCAACCCATTTGTTATTATACTTCATCCACGGAGCTGCTGTCCAAGGTGAAGCAAATATTTTAAATCCGTCTTTAGACGCTTTCATGGCATCTTTTATCATCGGAATTAAATCATCCATATCCTCTTTTATTGTAAAATTCTCTAAATTAACATCACCTTCTACTGGCGAATATGAATACTGACTTAAAGAAAAATCACAAGAATTCATGTGGGTTCTTGTTAACGAATAATTTGCGCCTTCTTCTGAGAAATACGCTTGTATAATCGTATCTCTGTTTTTCTGACTCAATTTATTTAATAAATAAGCCGATGATTCTGTAAAAGCACCTCCGAAACCTGTAATGGTTTGAAAGGTTTTATCTGGATTTAATGTGATTGTAGCTGCATTTTCAGCAGGAGTAAAATCAGTGATTTTAGTTAGTTTATTTCCTGCTTCTGAAGTTTCATAAACATCTACAGATAATTTATGTTCCTTCTGGTTACAACTAATCATTATGACTAAAAATAGTGTGTAAAAAAAATAGTTCGTTTTCATTGTTGTTATTTTTATCTTTTATACTCTGTGTTCGGAACCAAAACATCGTTCATTAATGCTTCTTTATTTCCATTATATGTTTTTGTAATTGACTTACCTCCTCTTGTTAAACCTTTAAAAACACCTTTATCTACCAAATTCCAAAGTGAATATTTAGCTTCTCCTTTTAGGTTGATTAAACCAAAGTGATTTTCAGATCCATTTGAGTTATTTGCATCTTTCCATTGTTCATCAAAAGCTTCAAAATAGAAACAAGAAATTCCTTCTTTATGCGTCCATTCTCTTAAATGTTGATAATACAAACCTTGCTTATATTCATCTGTAGCTCTAGAACCATTTATACCATAATGTCCGCTAGAAATAGTTGCCCACCCAGTTTCACCAATATGAATCGTTTTGGTAGCATCTATACTTTTTACATAACTTACAACATCACTATATTGTTTTTTAGCAAACGTAAAAGCACGCAACATGGCATTGTCTACCTTTTCTTTGTCTGATAAACTTTTTTCATTTTCAAGAACTTTCCAAAATTCTGGATTATAGTGAGAATTATGATATGCATACGTGTGCATAGAAACATAATCGACCGCTTTAATTAAATCTTCTAAGTCTTTGGTATGATAAACAGGATCTCCGCCTCCCCAAGAAGCAAAATCATCTGAACTTGTAATCCAAACATCTTTAGACAATGCGCCGTTTTTCTTTAAATTTTGAAGATGATTTACCCATTTTAAAATTACATTCGGTTGCACAAAATAACTTGCCGCCCATTTTACCATCGCTTCATTACCCACTGCAATTACTTTTACAATGTCTGGATATTTGTTTGCCAACGCTACTGCTCTTGCAATTTCTCCTTCATTCTGATCACTTTCAATATCATGATTTGGTTCTTTGTCCGTCCAAGCATTTAAACAATCTATCCAAGCCCCCAACATTACATACATTTCAAAATCTACATCCTCTTTTTTAAGTTGATGAATGGCTTCTAAAACATTCGCTGCATGTGGTAATTCTTGTTGAACATTGTAAGTTCTTAAAACCTTAATACCCATTGCCGAAAGAATTTTTAAATCTTCTTTCAACTCTTTAATTGTAGGCTGATTTTCTCTTGATTGCTCTCTATAACCTCCATAAGAAATGGCTAAATACTCTGGATTTCCTAAAATATGTTCTGCTGTTATCGCTACCTTTTTCTCTTCTTTTAACTTCACTTTAGAATTACAACTAATGCAAAAAGTCAAAACAATAATTGCAAAGAAAATTTTAATAATTGAATTCATATTTTTGATAATTAAATACTGTTTACACATCAAGATGTATAACCTTGAATATATTTATTTAGAATACCGATTTGTATAAGAAACATAGTATTTGAATTGACACTATATTTCAGTTTTACACTTAGCCTAGTCTACTTTTAAGCATACGTTTTGATTTTTTTTACTTATTACGTAAATGAATCGTTTGAACAGCTCTAGGTGCTATTTCCGTTGTAAAAGTCTTAGTTTCTAAAACAATCGATACTTCATGAGCTTCTTCATTTTGGTTAAAAACAACCACAGCAATAGAACCATCTGTATTTTTTGCAGCTGTATATATTACCCCATCTACTGCTTTACCTTTTACACCGATTCTGTGTGCATCTGGGCGAATAAACTTACTAAAATGACTCAATAAATAATATAAAGGCGTATAAATAACTTCGTCAGTAACAGGATTGATAAGTACTGGTGCGCTATTAAAATTATCGTAAGGATTTGGTTGTCCTTTATTACTAAGAATGCTACACCACTCAATATATCCTTGAGTTCCGTGGTTTAAATCTGTAATAATATCGTTTGCATACGTTTCGAAAGGCACAAAAGTACCTGCATAATCTGTACTTGATCTCCAATATTGACCAATTGGATCATTGGCATCAATATCTATACTAGATTCGGTATGAATCATCCCTTTGTTTGGCCAATTCCTCTGTAATTCTGCTAATTCTTTTGCATACCAATTATTCTCTTTTAACTCTGAATTTGTATACCAATGAAAAGCAGTTCCCCAAGCATATTTAGATGCTTCTGGATCTTCATACGTTTTTGCAACATAGTCATTCATTGTAGACTTATTATGGTCATAAATCAATACGTGTAATCCTGCATCTAAATCATCAAGATTAAGATGACCATCTTTAACCAATTGAGGCCCCAAATGATCTCTCAAAAAGTCTCTCCCTTGTTCTGGCGTAAATCCATTACTATCCCATTGTGCATCATGCGCATGTAATGGTTCATTCTGTGGCGTAAGTCCCCAAAGAGTAATACCTTGTTCTTTATATGCAGTTACATATTTAGACATATATTCAGCCCAAAGCCCATAATATTCCGGTAGTAAACTACCATTAGTCATTTTAGCAGTTTCTCCTGCTTTCATCCAAGATGGAGGACTCCAAGGTGAAGCAATAATCTTAAAATCTGCACCAGGAATACTAGCTGCTTCTAAAATCATTGGAATAAGATCATAGTTTGGATCTATCAATTCAATGCCACGTACCTGATCGTTTTCTTCTCCAGAAAATCCTTTCATATCTTCATGGATACTAAAAGTTGAAAGATCTTCATCTCCCTCTTCTACATAAGTGTAATGATTGTTTGAATAATCACTACTGTTAATGTGCGTTCGTGTAAGCGTAAATCCAGCAC
Source organism: Polaribacter sp. 11A2H (assembly GCF_011379025.1). NCBI lineage: Bacteria > Pseudomonadati > Bacteroidota > Flavobacteriia > Flavobacteriales > Flavobacteriaceae > Polaribacter > Polaribacter sp. 11A2H. The sequence goes on along the minus strand of NZ_WTLD01000001.1, from coordinate 444,323 downwards.
CTTCTGTTGGACTAAAAAGTTTGGCTAAAACTTTTTTACGAGAATCGACTGGTATGGTAGCTAAATTCCATGCTGAAGATTCAGTAAAAGAAGCACCAAAACCATAATACTTTTGATATTCTTCATTAGGAAAAAGCTGTAATGTTACTTTTTTTACTTCTGTAACAGGTGTTTTAACTTCATCACTTGATAGTAATTTAAGGTTGTCACCAGCTTGTGATGTTTGATAAACATCTGACACATAATTTTCATAAGCACTTTTTGGTGAGCAGCTAACAAAAATTATGGATATAAACAAAAACCATAACCCGCCAATGTTTAGAATATCAGATTGCTTATTCATTTTTCCAGTATAATTTTTCATTTTCCTTTTGATATCAAATATGTTCATTCCTTACTATATTTTACGAATACTCCACCAACTGTAAAGCAAAAACCTTACAGCTGAGTTGTATTATTTACTTTTTTACTGAAACCTCTATGTGATCTATTTCTCCTGTTCTTTCGAACATCATTTTAGAAATAGCACTGTTAAGAGTTAAGCTTTCTGAGTTTTCTTGTTCCCCATTCACAAAAAAGATGGTGACACTTTCTTTACCTGTATTTTTATAAATAACAGGCACTTGACAATACGTAAAACAAAGCGAATCTTTTTCTAAATCAATCAATTTCACTTCTTTGTTAATTGCTGTATATTTAAAAGTTTTAGGAGTTTCTACAAACTCACTTTCTTTTAACAACCTTGGATTAAAATTGATTTTTCCTTCCTTTACAAAAACACCTAACTCACCTATTCTACTTAAAACATCTTCTTTAACCTGACCAGTCATTCCTGGTTGCTGTGCTCCTTTTCCGCCTGGTGTATGAGAATATGGATCTGTAGGAAATGCACCATATAATTTTGGTGATTTGTGTACTCCAATTCCTGCCTGAATTTCATAATAATGATCTAATAGCGCACCAATAAGAACCTCATCTTCATTATTTTTTATTGCTAACAAGCAATTTTCTTGCACTGCTAACAACAATTTAGAAACCATGTGCCAGTATATAGAACCTAACCCTTCATAGCCAAAAAATGTTCCTGAACGACCTGTAAATGCTTTGTGGTTAAAAACCTCTTCGAAAATAGTTGCTAATAATTGTCCTTCTTTTTCAACTAAATCAGCGTATGCTTCTGGTAAATCCTCAAAAGTTGCTTTTAAACTATTTGCATTGTTAAAATTGGCATTGAAATGATAGGTACCCAAAACATCTTTGTTAATGATTTGCGTATTGTTATCAGCAATTAATTTTAATAACAATTCAGAGTTTTCTACCGAAGATTTCGGAATTATATTCTTTTCATCAAAACGAGCTAATTCTTTATTCGGATATAAAATATAACTGTATTGATCTTCTCTAAACAGCGCACTTGCTTTCATTCCGTCTAAAACTTTTAAAGCTTCTTTTGACGATAAATAGCCAGCACTTAAAACAGCAACTTGCCCTTCTAACATTTCAGACAAATAAGAAACAGACACTTCTGTATCGTTTTCAATTGTCATTAAATTATAAGAATGATATAAATTATCTGTACGTTTATTTGCTTTTATGGTATGATCTAAATACTCTTTTGTAATGGTAAAAAAGTCTAAAAGAGCTGCTTTTTTAAGAATAATTTTATCACTAGAAAATCCGTTTTCATAAATTGAAGTTCTAAATTTACTTCCAGCTTCACCTAAACCATCTAAAACAGTTTTTCTTTCTGCATCAGAAAATTTTCTTGATAAAATATTTTTATTTTGATTAAAAGTAGTTATAACTTCATTAAAAAATGTTGCTAATTCTGAAGAAATAGCAACTTCTTCTGCTGTTGATTTTACAACTACTTTTTCGAAGAAATTAATAAAACGATTTAGGTAATTTAACGTTACCATAGAAACACCGTTACCAACCAAAGCGTTGTTTGCGTCATTCCATTCTGGTCTTTGAGTGTTCATCCAAATTCCGCCTTCAGGAATAAAATTAGAGACTTTTGCTAAAACGGTAGCTAATAATTTCTCGATTAAATTTACTTTATAAATAAAGTAGTTTTCATCTCTTAGTAAAGCACCATCAGCACCTAAACGTTCTCTTCTTTGTTCTATATTTTCTTGTTCTTCAAAATCAAAATCAATAGTATCTTTTGGATTTTTTAAAATATCTTCATATTTCTTAATTCTATAAGGCACATTTGCATAGACAAAAATAGCTTCAGAAAAACGTTTTTCTAATTGATTTGGATAATGGTTTTCTATAAATTCTAAGAATTTTAATAAGTAAATTATCTGATGATCACCCCAATATCCAATATAAGACCAAGGGTCATTTTCTTCAATCGTTTCCCAATCAAAACCATCTTTTGTAACTCTGTACGGATTGTAGCCATCAAAAGTAGTTGCATTCAAAAACTTATGAATCATACTTTCTATAAACTCTGGATACGAATGCGCTAGAGTTTCCCAATTCTGGAAAATATCTCGCCAATTCCCTTCATAATCTAAAATTTTAGAACCATCAATTTCATTTTTTGTATTGATAGAAAACTTATTCCAAGGTCTACTTGGGTCTCCATGTCTTCTACTAAATTTTAATGGTAAATATTCAAAACAAAGTCTTTTAAAGTTTTTATCTTCATCTTTCTCTGCAATATTTAGAATAATATCTAATGTAAATAAATCTGGTAATGCATTTAAAAGGTCTTCTTTTAGTTTTAGAACTTTTTTATTTGCCTTACTAATATATTTTATAAAATCTTCTTTTTCAATTTTATAATCATCATCAAAAGTACCACCTCTCATTAAATTGAAAAGCGTATTTGCAAAATGTCTTGTGTTTACCAAAGCATCATCGGTTACTTGTAAACCATCTGCTGCGCCAGTTAAAGCAATTAAGTTTTTTGTACCTAACTCAATATCTTTAGTAATACTTTCTAATAAATTTTCATCTTCTTTTATTGCTTTAGAAACTTTTTGAATATCACCAATTGTTTGATTTACGTTTGCAATAAAACGCCACTCTTTTGTTTCATTTGCTTCTAAAGCGATATCAGAACTAATAAAATAAGCTCCTTTTTCTGCTTTTATAGCTACCTCTTGTTGTAATTCTAGACCTCTTCTAAAATTATCTAATTGTAATGATGACAATAAATACGTAGGATTTTCGATCCCTAAAGACCAAACAATATTTGCTTTTAAAGCTTCACTTGGTTCTGCTTTATCAACAATAATTGCACTTAAAGCATAAACACCTAAACCAACTTCTTTTTGTAATTCGCTCTTTTTATAGGCGTCTACTAAATTACTATAAGAGTTTTGCAAATCTGTAGTTACATCTGAAGGAATAATATTTTGCAAACCATCTAAAAAAGTAACTTCAATTTTTTCTGGTGAATTATTAATTAAAGTCGATTTTTTTACAAACCCAAATTGATCAGAAGAACTCCATTGATATCTAAAAGTGATTCCTAAGTCTTCATTAATTTCTTCGAAAATCACTTTATTACCAAAACTGTTTTTATATAAGTTTTGTTTTGTTTGATATAAACCTATCTGTCTTTGAGAAAAAGGTTCCCAAACATACGTTTTGTCATTTTTAGTAACTTGAAAAATAGATTTACTCCCTGTTATATCTGCAGACTCTGTAATTTTATCATCTGTATAATAAGGAAAAAGTGAATACTCACTATTTTTTCTTCCTGCAGACAAACCTCCATTACTAGAAATAAACATCCAATGGTTAGAGTCTGAAACAATACTCATAAAAAAAGGTCTCATTTCATTACTATTCGAAATTTTATAATACACTTCATTTTCGAAGTTCATCATTTCTCCTTTTACCTCTTGCGTTTTAAACGCTGCTTTATTATTTCCTAAAAAAATAGTCTTTTTTGTCATCAAAATTATTTTTTGAACCTCTTATAATTCATTTAAAGAGGTTGTTATTTATTGATTCCACAAGGTACTTTTCAACCTTGTAGAATTTTATATTATATAATTACAGGTTTCGAACCCCTGCAAGAAGAAGCGCTTGAAGCTTCGTTAAAATTTTATTTCTTTAAAATGCTCCGAAATTAAATCGGTTGTCATTCCTTTTGCATATGGATTTAATTCATGTGCTTTTTGTAAAGCAAAATAAGCTGCCCTAGGTGATAATGTGTAAAAACCATTTTTATCTGTTAATCCTTTTGCACAGATACCAAACCATTCTTCATTCATGTTATTTGCTCCTTTTTCATAATCTATTCCATAGCCTGCATTAGACCAAGAAGCATGATTATCATGAATATTTAAGCTTGTCGTTTGGCCATTTTTCCACCAGCCATCACTAAATTGAAACGTAAAACCTCCAATAGCATTTTCTGCTTTTCCTAAACCCGCCACATTTTCATAAATCTCTTTCCAATTTTCTACCATATAATAGGCTTGCATTTTTTGATCTTCTTTCTGGGTAATTGAGTTAAAAGCATCTGCTCCAAATTCTGTGAATAATACGGGCATGTCTAATGTGTTTTTTACTTTTTCAAAAGCGTTTCCAAAAGACTTTCCTCTATACATATTAGTTCCATAAATATCTACGTCTGTACATTCTTCTGCAATAATATCTATATATAAATCGTCTCCATTACAAATAGCAACAGGATGGTTTACATCTATATTTTTCATTATAACAGCTGCTTCATTCATTAATCGATACATTGCTCTACCTCTTAACTCTCCTATTTCTTTCTTTTCATTTTCTCCTTCAGGAAAATCTTCTGTTTCCGATCCTGCCCAAAAAAGTCCGAAGTTATTTTCATTCCCTAAAAGAAATAATAATAAACCCGGTGTATCTTTATAAGTTGCGGCCATTTCACCAACTTCTTTTAATAAGCTCTGTTGTGTATCTGCATTTCTGTAATCTGTTTCTGGTTCCCAGTTGCCATTTATAGCAACTCCGTATCTACCAAAAGAGTGGTTTAACATGGTATAAATGCCATAATTTTCATAGATATAAGTAATCCATTCTGGCTGAATTCCTCTATAGACACGAATTGTATTAACGCCCATTTCTTTCAGCAAAGTCATTTCTGAATCTAATGCCGTTTTTATAAACGCTTCTGGTTGTTCCCACAAACTATAAGCGAAATTTGTACCAACCGGAAAATAATCCCAATTCATTCCATTAATTATAAAATCTTCTCCATTTACAACTAATTTCATTCCTTGTTCATTCTTTAAAACAGCAACTTTATCTGTCTTATTATCACAAGAGTTTAAAGTAAAAAAAAGTAGGATTATTGGTAAGAAAATGTATTTCATAAATATCAACTTTAATACGTAAGTTTTTAATGTATCATCAAACTAAAGAGAAGAAAAAATAAGGCCAGCCATAAAAAACTGACCTTATTAAATAAACCAAAAAATATTATTGATACACTTTTACATAATCTATTTCCATGGTATCTTCTGTAAATGTATCTGCTACATCTCCACCAAGAGTACCTCCAACGGCTACATTAAGAATTAAAAAGAAATCTGCATTAAATGGCAATGTTTCACTGTTTGTCATTTCATAAAACATAACATCATCTAAATAAATTTTAACAGACTCTTCTGTCCATTCCATACTGTAAACATGAAACTCTGAAGCTGCATTAGAAATCGCAGTAGTTTCACCATAGCTTGCATTAGAAGAACTAGCATCATCAAACCAATGTAAAGTTCCTAAAGAGGTGTTTTTATCATCTCCTGTTTGCTCCATAATGTCAATTTCTCCACATTGTGGCCAACCAACAGTTGGAAAGTTAGAACCCAACATCCAAATTGCTGGCCAAGTTCCTGCCGCAGCCGGTAACTTCGCTTTTACCTCAACTCTACCATATTTAAATTGATACAATCCTTGAGATTTTAATCTTGCAGAAGTATAACCATCACTTCCATCAGCTTTAGCTGTAATAATTAAAGAACCACCTTCTACCTTCACATTTTCTTCAGCTTCTGTATAAGTTTGTAATTCTCCATTACCCCAACCACCTGCACCTAAATCATAGGTCCAATTTGCAGCATTAGGAGCTCCATCTGTATTAAAATCATCTTCCCAAACTAACTCATTAAAAGTATAATTTGGAGTAGTTGCGCCTTCTACAGGTTTTGTTGATGTAAATCTATGATACCAAGCAGCACCACTTCCTGAAGCAGAATTTTCTATAATTCTAACAATCATTTCATCATTAGTAATCGAAATAATATCATAAGTACTAGCACCTACATACCATCCCATAAAACCTCCATCAGAAATTTCAAATTCAGTACCTCTATATGATGCGTTGTTATAAGTCCCTTCTGTTCCTGCTTTAGATGTTGATGGTCCAAAAGCAACTGTTTTCACACCAAACATTGTCGTTGCTACCGTTTCATCATAACATTGATCTCCATCTACACCTATTAAATCTCCATAAGTACCAGGTATAAAAGCTGGTCCAACTGTTTGCTCAAAAGTAAGTCCGTTTGCAGTTCTTGTAAACACAAACTCATTATCATACATACAAGATTTTTCATCATCCCAAGCCTTAATTCCATTCCACCAAGCCTCATATGCAAACTCTCCATTCCCATAGTCATCTGTAGCTGGTCCCATACCTACATGTACAGCAACATCTGCTTGCCAATACCATTTTTTACTATCACCTACATTAGCACCACTTAAAAAGTTTTCTGCCTCCACATCAGAAAAAGAACTATAAACTTCTACATCTATTGTTTTTGTTGATGAAACGCCACCTGTACCATTTGCTTTTACAACAACGGTATATAAATTTACACCTACTTTAGAAAACCTTTTTGTTAAGATCCCTGAAGGTGAAGCTTGTGCAACTCCATCAAAATAATATATAAAAGATGAAGCATTGGCAGCTGTTGCAATTAAATTTACAGAACCACTTCCGTCACCGTAAGGATTACTAGCATCTACACCTACAACTTCTGCAGTTATTACGATGTCTGTTGGAGAAACAATTTCTCCGAATTCGTGCTCATTCTCTTGACAACCGTAAAGAACTGTCATTAAAGAAAATAAGATTATATAAATATTTTTAAGTTTTTTCATAATCATTATTTTAAAATTGTGATATATCGTCTAGATAAATAGTATAATTAGCAGAACCATCTCCTTCTGTACCATTATCCATTATTAAAACTAGGTTTGTAAAGTCTACAGTAGTACTTATTCCAGAAAAATCAAACGTTAACTCTTCCCAAGCATTCGCTGTGGTTGTAGTTGCTGTAATTTCTGCTGAAGCCACGGTATTTGGCCACGGAGTAGCATCTTCAAATTTTAATAATACATCTAAACCTGCTCTTGGAGACCAAACTTTAACTTTTACACTTGTTCCGTTAGTAAAACTAAACGGAGTTGGAACCGTTATTTTAGATCCTGCCCAAAGTTGACCTGCATTTTTTACAATTTGTGCAACCATTGCAGATGCGTTTCCGTTTGTGTCTGGATTTGCAATTACAGAAATTGCACCACCATCAAAAGAACTTAATATAAACTCTGGTTCGAAATCTAAAACAGGACTTGTAGAAATATCATCTACATAAATAGTAAAATCAGATGATCCATCTCCTTCCGTACCGTTGTCCATTATTAAAACTAGATTATTAAAATCTACACTAGTACTTATTCCAGAAAAATCAAACGTTAACTCTTCCCAAGCATTCGCTACCGTTGTAGTTGCTGTAATTTCTGCTGAAGACACAGTATTAGGCCATGGAGTAGCATCTTCAAATTTTAACAATAAATCTAAACCTACTCTTGGAGACCAAACTTTAGCAGTAATTGTTGTATTAGAAACATCAAATGTTGACGAAATTGTAATTTTAGATCCTGCCCAAAGCTGACCTGCATTTTTTACAAGTTCTAAAACTGAAGAAGATGAATTTCCATTTGCATCTGGATTTGCAATAACGGAAGCAGATCCACCATCAAAAGAACTTAATTCATAATCTGTTTCAAAAGTTAATGGAGTTACACCAGTAACTGGCGCTGAACTCGCTTTGTAAAAATAAAGATTGTCTATAAACACAGACCCCGAACCTTCAAACTTGAATTGGTGAATATCATCTACTGATAAACCTTGCTCTGTAAATGCTGAAATAGGAATGTTAATCGTTGTCCAAGCATCTTTTGTTAATGCTCTTTTTATCATTTTCTCTCCGCTTGCAACACTAATTAAATAGGTATCTAATTCTGTAGCATCTGCAGTCCAAACATCTAAATGAAGAAACTCCATACCAGAAATATCTTGTGTTTCACCAATTTGAATTCCTTGATAGTTTAAATTACTATACTGAATCATAGCATCACCATTTAACTCAAAAGGAGTATAAACAGTTGTTTGGCTCCAATTCGGGTTAAAATCTGTACCTGCAACATCTGTATAGGTATCACTAAAAATAGAAATAACATCTGCAGCGTCTCTTGCTGGTTGTGTATTTGCTGATTTTAAAGGTGCTAAAATAGCAGTAACTTCAAACTCACCGGTATATTCTGTTGTTTCAATTGCACCACCTTTAGCTATTACTTTTACATTGTAAGTACCTGCTGTAGCGTATTGATAATTTATGACATCTCCAATATTAGCTGATGCTGCTGGTTGAGCTACATCTGCTTCTCCTGAATAAAAATCGTAAGTAGCTGCAAAATCTGCTTTCGCAGTAATATTTAATTGTTTAGAGATTGCAATATCATTTTCTATAGTAACTTCTAAATTTTCTGGAGCTTTAAAAGAAACGACTAATTCTTGTATTGCTTCTGCTGTATCTCCTTTAGAATTATAGGCTATAACTTTTACATTATAAGTACCTTCTGCATAAGTATATTGCGCCATTTTACCAGCTTCCACTCCTTTTTCTTCTGCAGATGCATCTCCAAAATACACATCGAACATGGTTGCTCCAACCGCAGTTGGTAAAATAGTAACCAAACCAGAATTATCTTGCGATAAATTATAACTAGCAGCAACATTAGATGGAGGTGCTACATTATCTAAGAAGTCTAAAGATCTATCTTCTTCTGAACAAGCATTAATAATCAAAAGTAGTATTAATGCTTTGTATATTATTTTTAATTTCTTCATAATTATTAGTATTTATCGTTTTGTTTCCAATTTCCTTGTGAAAATTGTATTTCTTCAATCGGAATTGGAAAAACCTCATTTTTACCCGTTGTAAAACCTGGTATTTGAGCCCCTCTACCTGTTCTTACCAAGTCGAAAAATTGATGACCTTCTCCTACTAATTCTACTCTACGCTCTTTATAAATTGCAGCTGTTAAGTTAGAACCAGTTGTAACAATATTATGATCTGCATCACCAAAAGCTCTTTCTCTCACTCTATTTAAATACGTTTTAGCTTTAGCATCATCTGCTGATGGTTTTCTATTATTAGCTTCTGCTGCCATTAATAAAACATCTGCAAAACGAATAGCTCTATAATTATTAGGGTTTGTTAAGTTTAAGTCTCCTGCTGCTTCTTCACTTCTTTTTCTAGGAAGATATTTTCTATTAAAATAACCTGTATGCTCATAACCTGTAGTGAATTTTGCTCCAGTTGAAGCTGCCCATGCATCAATATCTAAAATAGCAACCTCTTTTCTGTTATCTCCATCTTCAAATTCATCTACCACTTCTTGAGTTGGTACATTAAAACTAAATCCTGAAGTAAATAAACTCCCTTCATATCCTCTTACACCCTGATAACCAACAGCAACATTACCTTCACTACACTGTAAACAATCGAAACTTGCACCTTGTGTATCTGTATATTGCACTTCAAAAACAGCACCTGTACCATTTTCTCCGTCAAATTCAAAAATTTTATCATAATCAGATTCTAAAACATATCCTCCGTTATTAATTACATTTTCTAAAACGCTTGCAGCTTCATCAAATTTATCTTGATATAAATAAACTTTTCCTAATAATGCCTGAGCTGAACCTTTTGTTGCTCTACCAACTTGAGGCGCTGTATACGTCATGTTTGCAATTGCATATTCTAAATCTGCTTCAATTAAAGCATATACATCTGCTTTTGGCGATCTTAGTATTGTTTTTTCATCACCCAAAACAAAACGACCGTCTGCTTTAATAGGAATGTCTCCAAACCATTTTACCAATTCAAAATTATAATACGCTCTTAAGAAATAAGCTTCCGCAAGAATTACATTTTTACCTGTAAAGTCGGTTTTATCTTTAAATTCTATTATATAAGCGGCTCTATTAACACCTCCATACATTAGGCTCCAAAGGTCTTGAAGTTGATCGTTAACAGGAGTATGCGTCATATCATCTATTTGCTGATATCCAGGAACATCTGTAGCTGTTTCTCCACCACACAAAGTATTGTTAGAAGCTATTTCTCCCATTAATACATTTCTAAATGTAGATTGTAAAGGGTCATAAGCTGCTACCAAAGCATTGTAATAATCTGTTTCTGAATTGAAAAAAGATTCAGAATCTTCCGCGTAAATTTTAGAATTATTTAAATAGTCATCAGAACAAGCACTTAAAAGAAGTAAACTTGCCATAAAGATGAATCCTAATTTTATTATTTGATTGTAATTTCTCATCTTTTATTTTTTAAAATTCAACATTTAAACCTAACAAAAACTGTCTAGCAGATGGATAGTTACCAGAATCGATACCTGCACCAATTGCTCCGCCATTAATAGAAGGATCGTAACCAGTGTAGTCTGTTAGCGTAAATAAGTTATTGATAGAAGTATATAACCTTAATTTAGACAGCCCTACTTTTTCTAATAAACCTGGCGCAAAAGTGTATCCTATTTGTATATTTTGCATACGTAAAAAAGAAGCATCTTCTACAAAGAAATCTGAAAACAGTCTGTTGTTTGTAGCATCATTAGTTAACCTAGGTACCGAGTTGCTTGTTCCTGAACCTGTCCATCTATCTAAGTAATAAGCGGGTTTATTCACATTTGGTAAAAAACGTTCAAAATTTCTAACCATGTCTTTTCCTAGCTCTGCATATAAATAAGAAGTGAAATCCCAGTTTTTATATTTTGCAGACACATTGAATCCCATATAAAAATCTGCTTGTGGATTACCAATATTAACACGATCATCAAAGTCTATAACACCATCGTTATTTGTATCTTTATATCTGATATCTCCGGGAGAAGTAACACTTGCTCCTAGCCCTGTTTGCGAAGGATGTGCATCTACTTCTGCTTGCGTTTGGAAAATTCCATCTGTTTGTAAGCCTAAGAAATAACCAATTGGTTGTCCTACTTCCATTCTTGATATAGGAAGGTTACCGATTCCAAAATCACCTCCTTCTACAATAGCGTCGTCTAAAACGTCTGTTACTTTGTTTTTAACATAGGTAACATTGTATCCAAAATTTAGAGAAAAATCTTCTTTAGAAATAGCATTGTAGTTAATTGCCAATTCTCCACCTGTATTTTTAGAAGTACCTGCATTTACTGTTGGGTTTTCCCCTCCTGCTGCGCCTGAACCTAACAAACCAGAAACTGGAAAGTTTTCAATTAGTAAATCCTTTCTTGTTTCTTCAAAATAATCTGCAACAATAGTCAGTTTATCATCAAATAGATTCATATCTAAACCAATGTCTAATTTTTCTGCGGTTTCCCAAGTTGCTGATGGATTAGACAAAGCACCTTGTGCAGTACCATCTACTAAGCTACCATTAAACACATACTCACCTTCACCATCTAATAAAGATCTGTATAAGTTATCCCCAACTAAGTTTCCTAAAGTACCGTAACTTGCTCTTAATTTTAAAAAGTTAATCGTTTTATTATCTTTTAAGAAGTTTTCATCAGAAATTTTCCAACCTGTAGTTACAGACCAAAAATTATCTACTCTTTGATCTTCTGCAAAAACAGAAGCACCGTCTCTTCTAATTAATCCAGAAAATAAATATTTCCCTTTATAATCATACTGAGCTCTACCAAAGAAAGAGGTTAACCTAATATCTCCATTACCTGTATTTAAACTTCTTTGTTCACTTTGCGAATTTGTTAAACTAATATCTGCAAATTCATAAGAGTTATTAGGCACATCAAATCCGGTAGCGTAAATACCATCAAATAAATCGTTCTGTACACTTGTACCTGCTGTAAAAGTAGTATTATGATTTTCTGCAAACGTTTTCTGATAGGTTGCAAATGTTTCCCAATTTACTCTTGTAGAAGTTGCTTTAAACTGATAAACAGAACTTTGTGTTTTATTATATACTTTACTAGAACCATAGTTTTGAATAGGTGTAAATGTGCGTTGCTTTTCGTTATAAATCTTATAACCCACACGCGACACTATATTTAAACCTTCTATTGGCTTGTATTCTAATTTAAAGTTTCCTTCAATTCCATTACCGTTATTTTCACCAAATGTGTTGTTTAATAATGATAAAGGATTTACAACTTCAATTCCTAAAAAGTTATTTGTATCCTCTTCATTTACTCCAAAAGTAGGAGCATAATTTAAACCATTAAATAAAAGCGATTCATCAAAACCTTGTGAAGCACTCGTATAGTAGTTTGCTATTACAGAAAAATTTAATTTTTCACTAATATCTACACCTAAGTTTAACTTGATGTTATTTCTAATAAAATTAGATTTTTCTTTGGCAATAATACCATCTTGCTCGGTACGTGATGCACTAATAAAATATCTAAAACTTTCTCCACCACCAGATAAACTAATATTATGATTCATTAACATAGCATCATTAAAAAGCTCATCTTGCCAGTTGGTACCTTGTCCTAGTTGACTTACATTACTAAAAGGTAATGTTTGCCCACTTGCTGCGTACGCTTCATTTAAAACCAATGCATATTCCGTTGCGTTTAAATAGTCTAACTTTTTAGTAGTTTGTTGAAAAGCAGCGTAAGAGTCGTATTTTACAGTTGCTTTTTTATTTTTCTTACCAATTTTAGTAGTTACCAAAACAACTCCATTAGCTCCTTTTATACCATAAATGGCAGCCTGGGCATCTTTTAATACAGTTATAGATTCAATATCATTTGGATTGATACTATTTAAATCACCTTCATAACCGTCTACAATAGTTAATGGCTGGTTGTTAGTATTAGAACTAACCCCTCTAATTAAAATATTTACTTTTGCACCAGGTGCTCCAGACGAAAGATTTACAGCAACACCAGAAGTTGTTCCTTGCAATGCACTTGTTGCATCAATAGGTTTTAATGCTTCTAAAGTTTTCTCACCTACTATAGATACAGAACCTGTAACATCTTTTCTTTTTTGTTTACCATAACCAACAACAACAATTTCATCTAAAGCCTCTGCAGACTCTTCTAAAGAAACATTTAAAGTTTGTTGATTTACCACAACTTCTTTTGCAGCATATCCTAAATAATTAAATACAAAAGTTGCTCCTTCCTCCACTTTGGCAAAACTATAAAGTCCATCAAAATCTGTTTCAGTTCCAACTGTTGTTCCTTTAATTAATATACTTACTCCCGGCAATGGATCACCCGTTTTAGCATCTTTAACAACACCCTTTACTGCTATAGTTTGCGCAGAAGCACAAAAACCTATAAGTAAAAGGAGTAATAATGTGATTTGTTTTCTCATGAATAAGGTATTTATTATTTTGATTATAAAATTATAGTTAAATTATAGTTAAATGACAAAAACAGCCACAACAAAAAACATACATCACAAATAAAATGGCAAAAAAATGCTGAATCCTTAATAAACACAAGGCTTACAGAATGTATGAAATATTAACCCAAAACATGTTTATATTACCCTTGTATAGGTGTTGTATTGGTAAAAAAAAGTAATGTTTGGGTATTAAATCTCCAAAATGTAGTTTGTTAAGTTCTCATCATGAGGTAAACCCATTTTTTTTCTTAATCGGTATCTTTTAACTTCAACACTTCTAGGAGAAATGTTTAATAAAGGAGCTATTTCTTTAGAAGATAGGTTTAGCCTTAGATAAGCACAAAGTCTTAAATCGTTTGGTGTTAAACTTGTATGTTTGTCCTTTACCTTTTTTAGAAAGTTTTTATCAGCATTGTTAAATGCTTCTTGAAACATTTTCCAATCATCTGTATTGTTTAAGTTCTTATCAATAATCTTAACTACTTTTGAGATATCTTTATTCTCACTGTTTGCCAATTCAGTTTTAATAGTATTTAAAAAATCATTCTTCTTTATAATATTCATTGTAGAACTTGCCAACTCTCTGCTTTTACTCTCTATATCTACTCTTAACTTATCATTATTAAGTTTCATTATTATTTGAGCACTTTCTAATTCTTTTAGCTTTAATTCTTTTTGAGCTTTCTCTAATAGAGATTTACTTTTAAGTTTATACCTTCTTCTATAATAAATATTTATCAAAACAATAATGAATAAAACAGCTATTACATAAAATACGATGTATAGATTACTTAAATAAAAAGGGCGTTCGATAGAAAAGTTAAAAGACTTGATGTTTGCTATCTGATTTCCATATTTTCCTCTTACCTGAAAAATATAGTTTCCATAAGGTAGGTTCTCATATAATTGAGATGAATTCTCCGTCCAATCGGACCAGTTGTTAGACAGTCCTTCTAATCTATATTGATATTCGTTTTTTATCATTTTATCATACTTAGAAATACTATATGAAAATTCTATATTGTTGTGCTTATTCTCTAACACTGGTGCTTCCACCAACGAAAGGCCAGTTTTTACACCATCAATCTTATTTACAAGTACATGTTGAAGGGAAATGGTTACGTTCTTTTCTTTTTTTACAAGAGCATCATTTAATAGTAAATACCCATGAGAAGTACCTATTAAATAATTGTCTGCACTAATTTGTGTTAAGTTCTCGAAACCTAAAACATTATTTCTGATACTACCAGCAATAGGAATTGCTTTTACTTGCGGGCTTAAACTAATACTATTAGAGGTTATAAGAAGTATATTATTATTAGAAAAGCTATACAACGTGTTCTTTTGTTCCTCTAATTTTCTTATCGTTGTAATACTCTCTAAATCATTTATTTTTTTTGAAAATAAAGAATCTACTTTAAAACTACCATCAGTTTGTTTTTTATATATTCCTACTGAAGATGAGTAGAATAAATCATTACCAAAAGAAAAAACATTAGACCCATACCCTATTTGAGGAATATTTATTTTCTTTTTTTTGAGTACTTTAGTATAGTTTTCATCAATTTCTAGTTCATAGAACCCTTTCAACTCATGATTTACATATAATTTATCGTTATAAAACTCATAAAACCGACTAGAAATATCAAATCCATCAATTTTATTTTTAAACTGCCAGCTCCTATTATCCTTTTCTAAAATAGATAAACCGTCATAACCACCTTGAATAAGAATATCCTTATTGTTTGGTACTTCTTTTATATTCCAAGTACCAAGTTCTTTAGTTATAGCACTTATTATCTTTTTATTTTTAATAATAAACGTTCCTTTATCATGTCCACAGAAAAGATTTCCTTCAATTTCTTTCAAAAACCAAACTTGGCCTTCTGTATTTTCAATTAACTTAAATTTTAAATTTTTATCTTTAAAAAATAATCCCTGATTAGTCCCCAAATAAAGTTGATTATCAAAAAACAAAGAAGTATAAATAGTTCCTAAAGCGCCATCTTCATCTTCAAAAATTTTAAATGCTGATGATACATTTAAGTAATTTATACCGTTATCTAAACCAACCCAAATATTATGAGAATTGTCTTGAAATAAAGAAAGTGCTGTATTGTTACTTAATCCTTTTTTTCGATTTATATTAGACGTAATTTCCCCATTTTCACTCAGAAAAATAATACCTTTAGAAATTGTACCAAGCAAGAAACTTTTATCCTCTAATTGAATAGCACTAAAAATTAAAAAACTGTGTTTATTTAAATCCGTTTTTAGTTGTGTAACACCTGTTTCCTTTACCGTAACAAAACCTTTTTCTTTTGATAAAAAAAGCAATTCTTTATTATGATAAAAACAATTAATAATTTTATTATCCTTAAAAAAAGCATCGTTTGAGAAAATTTTTTCTTCTCCATTTTGGACAGTAAATAAACCTACATTCTTTTTTTGAAAAAAAATGGTATTATTTGACACAAAAAGTCCAGAAATAATTTCTTTAGATTCTATTATTTTAACCTCTTTAGAAACAGTATTCACAAAATAAATTCTTGTATTGGATTTAAAAAGAATCCAATTTTGATAAAATTTGACATCCCAGAATTCTTCTCCTTCTTTTAATTTTATTGATAACTTTTCTACTAATGAGCTGTATTCTAATTGTCCTTTTTCATTTTTTTTCCAAAAGCCAAAATCCATAAAAGAACCTGAATAAATTATTTTGTCTTTAACTTTTACAGATCTTAAAATGGGGTTTGAAATGTGCGTATATAGTTGCCACTGTTCTCCATTATATTCGAGAAGCCCACCATTATTAGCTACATATATTAAATTGTCTTCAGACTGCGCTATTCCCCAATTCTGATTTTGACCTTTATAATCTTCTGCTGTAAATATTTTTATTGGCGGTAATTCTTGAGCACTACTAACAACATTAATAAAAAAAATAAAAAATAAAAGTCTATACATAACTTGTTACAATGTGTTTGGTTACTAAATTACATTAAATATCATTAAACAAGACTAAATTTAATAACTTGTATGGTTTTTGTTTTGATTGCAAACCTCAACAATAAATAATATAGCAAACTAATTCCCTTTACCTCACCTATATATTGGTGTTAAAAATAATTTTATTTTTTAAGCCTTTTATATCTTTATGGGTTAATTAATAAACTGTATTATCTTTACTCTTTTATCAATGGTTTTCCTATGGTTGCCAAAATTCCACCATCAATATATAAAATATGTCCGTTTACAAAATTGCTTACTTTAGATGATAGGAAAATAGCTTATTATTGTAAACTTAAAAGTCTAAACCTTTCAAAAAAATGACAATTCAAGATTTAGTTGGCACATATTCTATTATTGGTAGCAACCAAGATGCTAATCAAAATTCGTATAAAGGAGAGCTATACCTAACTTTAGATGAAAATGACAGAATTGTTGCCAAATGGAATATTAGTGACTCTCAAGAACAAACAGGAATCGGTTTCTTTAAGAATAACATTCTAGTTATCAACTTTAAATATGTTGGGTTTGAAGATGCAATTTATAAGGGAATGGTAGTTTATAAATGTCTAAATAAAGATATTTTAGAAGGTTTTTGGTCTGAAGAAGCAGGAGATCCTAAATTCTTGGGATCAGAAAATTGTTTTAGAGTAAAAAACTCTAAAACAATTTTAAATTAATTTGAAATTTTATTTTGGTACACTTGCCTTATAAATTTCTACCTCAGAATTTGTAGTAATTTTATACGTTGTATTTGCTTTTATAAGTACAGACTGCCCTTTATTTAAAGAGATAGATTCTTTATTTTGAGAAACAGTAGCAGCTCCTTTTAAAGCCATTAATATTTCTACAGAATTAGAAGTTGATGCATGAGATACCGTTTCTGTCAATTCAATTTTACTTAGTTCAAAATCTCTAGCTTTCGTTTTAAAAACAACTTCTCCGTTTGCTATATTTTCATCACCAAGTAAGATATTAGGAATCGTTTCTTCGAATTTTGTATTTTTAATAAGCTCATCAACATCTATATGTTTACTAGTTAATCCGGCTCTTAAAACATTGTCTGAATTTGCCATTAACTCCATATTTACACCTTCTAAATACGCATGTGGTACACCTGCATCTTGAAAAACAGCTTCTCCTCTACTTAAATTTAAAATATTAAAAAAGTAAATAGAAAAAATTCCTTTATCAATATCTTCAGAATCTGTATTGTTTAATGATTTGGCTGCCCAATATGCTGGCGATGATTTCTCTAATTCATTATTTACAAATTTTGGGAGAATTCTTTTAACCAAAGGTCTCAAAATTGTATTTACTTCTTCTTGCGAATATTCCATCACTTTTTTATAAAGTCCTAAATATCCTTCTTCTAAAAAAGTATTTAATAAGAAACTTAACTCCAGCGTTTCTTTTAAATTTTTTACTAATTTTTCTTGTTCTAAAAAACCATGTAATAACCAAAAATCTGTTAAAGCCACCATTATTTCAGGCTTGTGATTTTCATCTTTATAGTTTCTATTACTTGCCGTTAACGGAATTCCTTGTTCGTTCTCTTTTTTGTAGCCTATTTTTGCCGCAGCAATACTAGGGTGTACTTGTATAGAAAGCATTTTACTTACATCTAAAACTTTAAATAAATAAGGTAATTTACCAAAATCCTTTGCAACATCTTCCCCTAAATTTTCTGTTATATTTTGATCTAAAAATAGCTCTAGTGAAACACTTCCGGTATCTGTAATTACTGTTGATGGTGCTTTTAAATGCGCTCCTAACCAATATTCTGCATAGGTAGTATTTGCTTCAATTTTTTCTGAAACTAAATTAGGAATAAAACTGTCTCCTCCCCAATCATAATTTTGCACTTTCCCTTCTATTCTAAATAATCTATTTTCTAAGTCTTTCATCTTTTTTACTCCTAATAATTTTATCAAATTAAAACCTGATAGTTTGCGTAAAAATATTCATTTTTTTTTAATTCGGAAGTTAATCAGTTTCTATAGTTTCTAAAAAATTTAATTTTATCTAGAAAATTCACCTAAACAATAAAACTCAAACTAAAAAGTTTGAGTTTTATTTGTAATTTTTTTGAAACACGAATAATCTTCTTTCGAAAAATTACAATTACTCTTTTCTATATACTAATTTTTAATAGTCTTTTTTTTTCCTTTTCTATAAAACCAAGCTATTTGACCTAATTGCCCTACAATTTTAACAGAATCTTTCATAGATAGTTTAGATCCATCTGCATGAATCCATCTTTTTAAAGGCTGCTCACATAGCATTTCTTTTGCTTTATCTAAACCATAATAAAGCGTAATTCTTCTAAAAATTTCAACATCAAAAATCCATTGTGTTACAAATTTTTCTCCAAAAGAAACATCAATAACGTCTTTATGGAAAATTTTTGCACCACATTGAGTATCTTTAAAATCCATAGAAAGTATTTTTCTAATAATATAATTAATCGTTAAACTAATAACCTTTCTCGCAGATTCTTTAGTTATATCTGCTCCCATTCTACTAATTCTAGAGCCACTAACAATCTTATAATTAGAGTTTTCTATGGTTGAAACTAAATCATCAAAATCTGCTAAATCTGTAGATAAATCTGCATCTAAAAAACCAATATAATCTAAATCATCTTGCTTAGCCATATGCAACATTCCTTGCCTTACTGCTTCTGCCTTACCTCCATTTTTTTCACAATCATATACTGTAATAAAGTCTTCTCTTCCTTTTCTTAAATCATTTAAAACTTGTAGCGTATTATCTTTACTTCCATCATTTACAAAGCACAAATGATAACCAGAATTTTTTATAATAAAGTCTGTAAATTCTTTACTTAAAAGTCTTTTTTCTTCATCATAACAAGGAATAACAACTCCAACGCATCTTTGCTGAATTAATACATTATTAAACTTTTTCTCTTTATTATCTATATCTGGCGCACCAATTAATCTTTTTGTTCTTGCACAAACTTCTTGCAAACTTAAAGGCTTTTTCATATAATCATTTGCACCTAATTCAAAACCCTGTGTAATCATTTCATCATCTGTATTACCAGATAAAATCATAATTGGTATTTCAGATTTTTTTACTTCTCTAATATGTCTTACAATTTCTAATCCAGAAATGGTTGGCATGTTAATATCTACGATAACTAAATCTGGCTTAAAAGAATTAAATAATTCAATTCCTTTTACTCCATCAGTTTCTGTAATTACATCATAACCTAATTCTTTTAATCTAACTTCTAGAGGGATTAAAACTAATTTTTGATCATCTATCGCTAATATTTTCATGTTTGGGAGTTTTTTATTTCTTAATTACATAACAAAAGTACTTTAGTACTACTAAATTTTATTAATTTTCACTTTAACAGCAAATTAACATGGATGAAAGGTAGTTTACTTTAGACAAATAAAAAAAAAACTATCCTTAAAAATATTTTATATTTACATTATCTTAATAGATAGCTCGGTTAATGAAAGAAAAATCAAACAAATATTTAATAACTGCAATACTATTAGCAATACTATTTCATGGATCTACTATTTTCTTTACTTTAGAAACAACCTACGATGCTTTAATTCATTTATTTTTTGCAGATCATTATGCAAATCATTGGTTTGAGCCATGGAACTATAAGTGGTACACCGGTTTTACAGTACAAAGTTATCCGCCTTTAGTGCATCAAACAATTGCTGCTTTATCTTTAATTGGTGGCTTAAAATTTGGAATGTTTTCTGTTGCCATAATTGCCATTATACTTTTTGTAACGGGTGCATATAGGTATTCTTTACTAATAACATCTAATAGAACTGTTGCTGGTTATGCTGCTATTTTAGCTGTTTTCTCCTCTTCTTTTGTAGAAACTTTACACATTTTTGGGCAATTGCCCAGTATAATTGGTGTTTCTGTTTTAATGCATTCGTTACCCGAAATTTATTTATGGCTTAAAACGGGTAAGTATAAATTCTTTTTTACATCTCTTTCTTTAATTGCAGTTACAGTAACTTCTCATCATGTTACCCCTATTTTTGGAATGTTATTTTTTATTTTCCCTTTAATAGGAACGGTAATTATGGATGTTGCTAGAGAAGAAGTAGATTCTTATAAAGAAGTTACTTTTTTATTATTTTTAAAAACATTTATGAAACAGTTGAAGAAAAACTTAGCTTTTGGTTTCTCTTCATTATTCCTTATTATTTTTTGCATTTTTCCTTATTGGATGAATTCTAAATTAAACCCAATTACACAAGTACCTATTCCACATGGTTCTAGAGATAGTTTTATTGATGTAACTTCTTCTGGTTTAGTGTTTTTTACAATTCCTTGGGGAATTTTATTATTTATTCTACCTTATATTTTTTACCGCTATTTTAGTAAAAGATATTTATTCTTTGGTTTGTCTTTTACCATGTTAGTTATTTTAGGAACTGGTGGAACAACTCCTATACCTAAAATTATTTTAGGTGAAACGGCCTTTAATATCTTAACCTTAGATAGGTTTACACTTTGGGGTTCTATTATGTCTATTCCTATTTTTGGTGAATTTATTTATAGGTTTGTAGAAGGAGATTTAAAAACATTAATTCAAGATAGATTTGGTGCAGTTTATCATCGATTATTAGGAGGTCTTTTGGCAGGCGCCTATGTTTCTATGGTGATATTTACTATGAGTTTAGGATATTTTAGACCTTCTCAACCTCAAAAAATAAAAATGTTGCCTATTGTTAATTTTTTGAGTCAAGATTCTCATGATCATTGGCGTTATTTAACTTTAGGTTTTGGCGATCAAATGGCGTGGTTAGCAGCACAAACAAATGCTATGAGTGTAGATGGTAATTACCATTCTGCAAGACGTTTACCAGAATTAACTACAAGACCTATAGAACGTTTAGAAAATTCTAAATTTAAGGGAGTTGCAGGTATTGGTTCTTTGCAGCAATTTTTAACAACTCCAGAAAAATATAATTTAAAATATATCTTTTCTAATGATAAATTTTATGATCCTGTTTTATTTTTCTGCGGATGGCAGCGTTTGTCGCAATTAGAAAACGGAATTATGGTTTGGGAAAAATTAAACGTCCCTCCTGTTTCTTCTATTTTACCAAAAGAAGATGTACCTGCTTGGGTAAAAATAATTTGGGGTGTAATTCCTTTCTTAACCGTGCTAATTGCCTTTATTTTAAATGTACAGTCTCTTTTTGTAAACAGTTTAAAAACAAAGGTAAAAGCGGTACCTATTTATTTTAAATTTAAAGTAGATTACCATAAATTTCCTAGAATTGTTTTAAAAGCACTTCATATTTGGGCAGTCGTTTTAATAGCAGTTATTGCGTATGCTTGTTATATGTTTTATATTAAAAATGAAACACAAAGGTCTCCAGAAAATGTAGTAAAAGCCTATTATGATGCTATAGATTTTAAAGAATTAAATAAAAGCTACAGCTATATAGATCCTAAAAGTGGTGTTTCTCGGGCTCAATATCTATTAGAAATTTCTGTTACAGATGGTTTGCTTAGTTCATATGCAAAACTAGATGCTATTACTACAGAAATTACAAAAGAAACAGATAGTTTGGCTACTTTAAAAGTAGAAACCAAATGGATTACTCCGTTAGAAAAATTATCAAAAACAGCATTTAAAACAGCTGTTAAAAGAAAAGGAAAATGGTATTTAAAACCTACAAGAAAGTCTATAGACTTACCTCCAGATCAACTCTATTCTAAAAATTCTACTGGTTATTTTAACCAAGGTAGAAGAAGAATTACAACAGAACAAACCCATCATGAAGATGTATTAAAACAACCCGTTTTAGAAATTGTTTCTGCTAAATTAATTAAATTTAATAAACGCTATGCAATTATTGGAGAAGTACAAAATATAGACAATGTACCTGCAGATGTTGTTCTAAAAGGAACTCTTTATAATGATGATAATAAAGAATTAGCAACTTACAATGCTAAGCATATTTTAAAGCATAAATTAATGCCAAAAGAAATTAGTGCTTTTAGAATTAATTTTGAAGGTATCGCTTGGTCTAAGACCAAAGATTCTATTCCTAAAACATTTAATCCAGATGAGTTTACACCTGTAGAATTAAGTGAACAACCTACAAAGTTTAATTTGCAAGCTGCAGGAAACACGACTAATTCAGACTTATTTAAAGACATTGTTTTAAGTGAAATAAATATAACGCCTAATACAATTAGCGGAACCTTATTTAATAGTGGAATTCAAGAAATTACTGTACCTCAAATGATTATTACTTTCTATAATGAAGAAAAAGAAATGATTTGGGTAGATAATTTATTTTTAAAAGAAGGAATACGACAAGAGAGAAAACTCCGTTTTAACTATTCTATTCCTTTAAACCCAACTATAAAAACAATTAATGATGATATGAGTTTCTGTTTTGTTAATGGGTTACCAAATAAAGATATTGCTTTTAAAATAATACCTAATAGAGTTAAAAATCAGACTATTGGTAACTTGCAAAAAGTAGCGCATCCACTTTTTAGTTATGTTAGAATAGAATTAAGTATGTATATAGGTAATCCAAAATAATGAAATTAAAAAAACTTTTTTTTCTAATCATTTTACAATTAATTGTTGTTTCTTTTCTTGCCCAAGAAACAACAACCAAGCAAACAGCTATTTCTTTAATATCAACAAAAACAGATTTTATTGTTGGTGATAAAGTTTCACTAGAATTTCATGTAAAAAACGACTCTATACTTCAATTATATTGTTCGAATAGCTATGGTACCACTGTTTTAGATGCAACTGTTTTAAAAGAAAAAGTATCTTTTAAAATCCCTACTTTTTTATCAAATAAAAGAGGCATATTGTCTTGGAGAATTATAAATACTTCCGAAGATATTTCTGGCAATATTCTTATTCATTCTCAGCAACAACCAACAACTATAGAAACCTATTTAGGTCCACCAAGTATAGATGCAGGCGGATCTGATTACACTATGTTAGTTGTAATACCAACAGATAGTTTAGACAATCCTATTAGAGATAATAGTAAAGTAGATGTAAAATATCAATTTTTAAAATCAGAAAAAAAACAACCTATTTTAACCGACAAATTAATTGGATATAAAAATATTTTTTCCCCTAAAAAAAGTGGAAGAATGATTATTTCTTCAGAATCTTTTGGCTTAAATTCTAAAGAATTTGATGTTAATATTATGCCAGCTATAGCTACCAATTTTAAAATATATGTTAATAGAAACCATGAATATGCAGATGGTAATCAAATAACAACCTTTTATACATCTACCATAAAAGATAAAAACAAGAACATTATAAGTGATGGTAGTTATATAGAATTTTATATTACCAATAAAAATGGCAATATTTTAAAAACAACAGGTACTACTTTAAATGGTGTTGCTCATGCCAAAATTATTCATCCAGATTTTGAAGATAGTTGGAGTATAAAAGCGTATTTTATAGGTATTGCAGAAAGTAATATTTTAAAAATTAAGTACAAAAAAGTAATTGAAGATTACAATATTGTTTTTTTAGACAACAATAGAACTATAAAAGTAGGTCCTTTAAAAAGTTTTATGAATCAAATAATTCCTGACGGATTGTCTATAAAACTATCCATTTATAAAGAAGGTAAGAAAATCAATGAGATTTATAAAGAGTCTAAAAATGGGTTTGCTGTCTTCTATTTAGATCCAAATATTTTTGAAAATGATGTCTATAAAATTATAATTGAAACTGCAGGTATTAAAAAAGAATTTAAAAGCTTTAAACTATGGTAAAAATGAACAAACAAATTCTAAGAGGTGTTTTAATGCTTACTTACCTTGCTATAATTGGTGTTCTTTTATTTTTAGTAAGTTCTTTATACAGTTTTTTAAATACGGGTGCAGACAGAAGTAAAATGCTACATACAGAAGTTAAAAAGGTAGAACAATATTTACCAAAAGTAACTTGGAAAAATGACGGAAACGAAGGAAGAAAAATAAGTCAGCAAAAAATAAATGCAGTAGAAAACGATTATTTAGATGCTTGGTACGTAAAGCAAATTGCCTACAAAACAAATACACGAGTTGGTATAGAAGATTATTTTACTAAAAGTGCCAGAGAAAACATCTACAATATTTTAGATTATAATAAATTAAAGAATACGTCTATTGATGCGACTACTTTAGAACACAATTTAGATATTGAATTTTTTAGTGAAGATGGTCAATTAATTGTACTAAAAGACTCAAGTGCTTTAGAATATAAAAAAGTTTTTAAAGACGAAAAAATAATTTTAGAAGCTACCGAAGTTTCAACCTATAGATACGTTTTATTGCTAGAAGATGGTTTTTGGCGCATAAGACACGTAGTTAAAGAAGCTTCAGAAAAGTTTAAAGACAGCTCTCAAAAAAACCCAATAAGTTTTACAAATATTAAAGGGATTAACTACTACCCACAAGCAACTCCATGGGATATGTATGGAGATAAATTTGACATCAATATTATTAAAAACGATTTTAGAATTATAAAAAAAGCAGGTTTAAATTCCATTAGAATCTTTGTGCCTTATGAAGATTTTGGAAAAGCAGATGTAAAATTTGAAAAGTTAGAAAAACTAAAAAAAGTTTTAGATACAGCCTTAACAGAAGACTTAAAAGTGGTAATTACTTTGTTTGATTTTTATGGTAATTATGATGTTTTAGATTGGACATTAAACCAAAGACATGCAGAAAAAATTGTAGCAACTTTTAAAGATCATCAGGCTATTTTAGCTTGGGACGTTAAAAATGAACCCAATTTAGATTTTAATTCTAGGGGAAAAGAAAACGTAACAGCTTGGTTAGATTTTATGATTATTTTAATTAAAGCTATTGATAAAAAACACCCTGTAACTATTGGGTGGTCTAACACCAGAAGTGCTACTATTTTAAAAGATAAAGTAGATGTAGTTTCTTTTCATTATTATGAAGACTTAGCTGAACTTGAAAACGAGTACTTAAAACTAAAAGAAGAAATAAAAGACAAACCAATCATTTTACAAGAGTTTGGGTTATCTTCTTACGGAGGTTTTTGGAGACCTTTTGTAGGGTCTGAAGAAAAACAAGCAAACTATTATAAAGAAGTACAAAAAATAATGACAGAAAATTCAATTCCTTTTATGTCATGGACTTTATATGATTTTGATGTTGTTCCCAAAGAAGTCTTAGGTAGACTTCCTTGGCGTACAAATCCTCAGAAAAAATTTGGTTTTATTACCAGCTCAGGAAAAAAGAAATTATCTTATAAATATATTTCTAACGAATAATTTTTAAAATAGATTATTTCTTTTTCTCTATAATTTTATTGAATTCGTCTAAATAAATATTTGTAATTCTTTCCATTGGAAAAGCAGTTGCAGCCTTATAATTAGCTTCACCTAATTCTATTCTGTATGCATCGTTAGTTACAATAGCTTTAATAGCATTTGCTAAACTGGTTACACTTTCTGGTTCAAAAAACTCACCTCTATACCCTTCATCTTCAATTAAAGTGGCTAAATCTCCTAGATTGGGCATTACTACAGCTCTACCATAACTACCTGCTTGGTGTAATACTCCAGAACTTCCTGTTGTAGACGTATAAGGAAAAACAACAACAGCGCTTTCCGTAAACAAAGGTGCTACTTCTACCTCTTCTACATAACCTGTAAAAGTAAGTTGTGGTACATGTTTATAGGTTTCTTTTGCATTTTCTAAATAACCAGGTACGTTTGGGTTGTCTGTTCCTGCAATTACAATCTCTAAATCTAAACCTGTTTCTTTTCTTACAATTTCTACAGCCTCAATCATAGACTCTACCTTTTTATAGGTTCCGAATTTACCAAAAGTCATAATTTTTAAAGGTCCTTCTGGTAATTTTTGAGACGGATTTTCTGGTATTTCAAAAGTACCATGAGGAATCATTTTTACATTATCTACCTTGTATTTATCTTCTAAAGTAGTTACATATTTATCCATGGTTACCGTAACTAAATCTGCTTTTAAAATTAACTTGGTTAATGAAGTTCCTATAAAATTATATATTTTTTGAGCCAATTTATTAGAAGTAAATCCAGCACTATCTAAATCTACTTGTTCTAAAATATTATGTAATAAAACGATGGTAGGAATTCCTTTCATTTTACAAATTAAAGGCAATGTTAACCCTAAGGCAGCAACAACTTTCTTATCTCCAAACTTCATAAATTGCAAGTTGAATAAAACAGCATCTGGTTTGGTTTCATTAATTGCTTTTATAACATTATTTGTATTACCGTAGCTATTAAATTTCCAACATTCTTTCACCGTAATTTTACATCCATTTTCTGTAAAATTAATATCTTTTCCTTCTAAAGTCTTATCTGTTAATAAAATTAACTCTGTTACTTTTTCACTCTGTCTAAAACTTTTTACCAAGTGATAAGCGTATTCATTTAAAGTTACTTTACTTGGTGGATATGCTGTTACAATGGCTAATTTCATATTATTAATTTTATTACAAATTTATATTATTACTTATTCTTTTTTTATAAACCCCGCTCAAATACAATTATATATAGATGATTAGAAAATTGGTTTAGACAATATTACTCTTTTATTTCTTTTATAGATTTAGATGTTTTAGAATCTTTAAAAAAGAAGAAACTAAGTTGTACTATTAATAATAATACCATGGCTATAATTTGTACATGAACAACTTGCTCTAAAGTTTCATGAAACAAAACAACCAATACTATTTGTAACATTCCAAAAATACCCGAAAGTACAACAGGTACATATTTATCTAATGATAAATAATAATATGCAAATATATTTGAGATGGCAAAAATTCCTGTTGCAGAAGCATATTTCCATAATAATGATGAAACTGATAAGTATTCACTACCAAATAAAATTTTAATTATTTCATCAGGAAATAAAAAGCAACTAATAACGATTACAGCTGCAATAAAACCAATATAAACAACGTATTTTAACAAGATTGGTAACGTATCTTTGCCTTCTTTTTTTAATTGAACAACTTTTGGTAAAAGTAACATTACAAACATCCAAGCAATAAAATAGACTACTCTACCAATAAGTGCTAATGAAGCGTATAACCCAGCCTCATAAGATTCAAAATAATGTTTAACCAATAGAATATCACTGTTATTAATAATGATTTGTGTTAACTCATAAAAAGCAGTAATAATAAAGAAATTCTTCACTAACTTTTTATTATCTGCTTCTAAAGAAAAAGGTTTAAATAATGAAAAATTGCTACTTTTAAATGGAATTAACCCAAAAACAAAAGAACAAAAAATACCGATTGCTATAATTAATGATGAATCTATATCTAAAAAATATAATAATGTAAAAGTTAATAATAAACGACTAATCATTTCTGATTGGTATGTAACTGATAAAGATTTTAATTCTTGTTTTCCTTGAAAAACACCTCTATTAACACTCATCAGAAAATAAAACGGAACTCCAAACCCAAAAATAACAAACATTGTTGAAGAAGTTGTTTTAAAAAAATGTTGCAATTGCGTTGAAAAAACAATAATTGCAATCCCTAAAAAGATTCCTGTAAATAGCGCATTTTTGTAAATTTTAGAAATAAAACCACTAAAAATTGAATCTTCAAAAAGCACAGAAAACTTAGCGGTAACCAACTGAAAAGTCATGGCTACAAAAGATAAAACCAATAAAAAAGTAATTAAAATTGCTGCATCAGCAAATTTCTCTGGACCTAAAACCCTACCTAAAACCAAATTGTATAAGTAATTTCCTCCATTAACTAAGAGAACACTTAACATAAACAGTTGTTCTGGTTTAATTTTTCCTTTTAATAGCCTAGGGGATAAAATCATTTATATTGCTTTAAAAATTAAGTTTTTAAATATTTTATTAAATTAATACAAATATCAAATAGAAACAAACTTTTATCACTATTAATCGACGAAAAACATTTATCTTTAGTTTTGTGATTAATAGCTATCGTTTAACTTACATTTTATAAAATATCCTCCTATGCGTTTAAAGTATTTTTCTTTTTTAATTATTTTTATGATAAGTCTTAGCAGCATTTCTCAAGAAATGCAAGAAGGTTTTACTTATTTAGAAACAGGTAAATACCAAGAAGCAGAAGTATTTTTTAAAGAAATATTAAAAGAATATCCTACAAATAAAACAGCAAGACTTTGTTACGGAAGAGCAATTGGTTTAAACGGAAAGGCAACTGCAGCGGTATCTCTTTTTACAAATCTTTTAAAAGATTTCCCTACCGATTTTGAAGTAAAACTTAATTATGCAGAATCATTACTTTGGAGTAAAAATTATCCTGATGCAAAAATCTATTATCAAACATTACTAAAAGAAAACAATAAAAGCTTTGCTGCTTTATTAGGTTACGCAAATACGTTATCTAATTTAAAAGAATTTGAAGCTGCTTTACTTAATGTAGACAAAGCTTTAGAAGTACTCCCAGGAAACCCAAATGCACTGGTTTCTAAAAAATACATGAGGTTAGGATTGGCTAATAAAAAGGTAACGGATCAAAAATATAAAGAAGCAGAAACAATTTTAAAAGAAAATTTTACTTCTTTCAAAGACGATAAAGAAACATTACTAAACCTTGCTAATTTGTATTTAATTTCTAATCAAATAGAAAAAGCAAAAAGCACCTATGAAATTATAGGTAAAAAACCAGAAGATAAACTAACCTCTTTAAACGGAATTTCTTTAGCGTATCACCTAGATACTGATGATAAAACGGCATTAATTGTAAGTAAAACAGCACTAAAAAGCATTGATAAAAACACCTCTGAAACCTTAAAAAATCAAACAATAGAAAGATATATTCAAGCATTAATTTGGAATAAAAAATATACACCTGCCGAAACTGAAATTGATAAATTATTAGACAACAATAAAAAACCAAAAAACTGGATGCTTTCATTAAGAGCTACTCTTAATATTTATAAAAGTGATTTTAATAAAAGTATAGATGATTATAATTTAATATTAAAAAAAGATAGTACTTCTTTTGATGGTAATCTAGGAAAAGCAAATGCTTTAAAAGCCTCTGGTTATTATAATAATGCATACAAGAGTGCAGAAAATACGTTATCTTTTTATGAAAACCAGAAAGATGCATCTAATTTTATAAAACAATTAGATTTAAGTTTTACCCCTTTTGTAGAAACAAAATTTTCTTATTCTTATGATAACGGAAATAACGAAGCAAACGCATACGATGTAAAAGCTGAAATTCCGTTTTCTACAAAGTTTAAAATATTAGCGAACTATAATTACAGAACTACTCTTAATAATCAAATTGACTCATTAAAAGCAACTACCAATAATTTATTGTTAGGTATTTCTTATCAATTATTAAATAACGTAACCTTAAAAGGTAGTTTTGGTGTTACTTCTTCTGATTCAGAATCTAAAAAGTACAATCAATTATTAACAGATATTTCCGTTAATATAAAACCATTTAAGCTTCAAAGTTTAGATTTAGGTTACAAAAGAGATGTTCAGAATTTTAATGCCGCTTTATTAAATGATGAAATTGTACAAAATAACCTTATTTTAAATTACAGTTTAAATACAAATTTTAACCTCGGTTGGTTTACGCAGTATTATTATACATGGCAAAGTGATGATAATGCTAGAAACCTCTTATTTACGTCTCTTTACTATAATATATTTGCAAAACCTTCTATAAAAGCAGGTCTTAATTATCAAAACATTTCTTTTAAAGAATCTAAAGAAAATTATTTTAGTCCTAGTAAATTTAATGCAGTAGAATTTTTTGTTGATCTTATAAAAGATGAAGCTGCAGCTAAGGAAAAAGAATGGTTTTATGGATTAACTGCAGCCACTGGTTTGCAATATATAGAAAATGATGAAGCTCAAAGCACTTATAGAGTTCAAGCGAAATTAGGATATAAATTTTCTGACCGTGCATTAATAAATATCTATGGGTTACAAAGTAATATTGCTTCTGCTGCTGCATCTGCAACAACCACAGCTAGTTTTACGTATACTGAGTTTGGATTACGCTTTAAATGGATCTTCTTAAAAAAACCTTTATACAAAAAATAAGGGCAAAAGATTTCTCTTTTGCCCAACAACATTCCTACTTTACATTGGGGGACTAGTTGACGATAAAGGTTCCGGAATGTTGATTGTTTTCATCGTCAATCAGTCTATATTTATAAACTCCTTTTTCTAACTGAGGAGCATTGTATTGTATTTTCTTTAAAGAAGAATTGGTATTAATTTTCTGAGCATCTACAATTCTACCCATTAAATTATATACATTAATTTGAACATATTTAGCTACTTTAGGTAATTCTATTGTTGTAGAATTTGTAAAAGGATTTGGATAGTTTAATAATTTTTCACTAATCTCTTCTGTAAAACTTTCCTCATTTAAATTATTGTTTAGAGTAAATGCTATCTTATTTATATCTAAACTAAAAGGCTTATAATATGTGTAATCACCTATTACAGAAAACACTATTGTTTTAATACTTGAAACCGTAACCTTCTTCCCCGCATCATCTACAAAATCTAACAATGAAATGGTATATGTTTTCTCTGCTGAATTTGCCGGAACGGTATATCGTAATCTATGCTCCCATTCTCTATTTTCATTCGTCATAATAACGACTTCTACTGGTTCATTATTTTTAATATTGAAATTTACAAAATTATACCCCTCAACACTTAAGCTTTCATTTCCTGGCAAAAGATGTCTAAATAAATTAATATTTCCTTTTACTTCTCCTATTACTTTTACGCTCCTATCTACTTCATAAATAGCATCATCTTCTTCTCTTTCAGATAGGTTTACTTCAAAATTAGAAACCGTTACATATTCTTTTAAGTAATCTAATCCCCATGGACCATCTGCCACGTATAAAGCATCTTTTTGCTTAGAAGTAGTTGTTTCTAAATAAAAACCAATGTCAAATAAAACACCTGTTTCTATAGATAATACTTCATTATAGTCTCCTGAAAGAGAAAAAACATTGGCAGCTTTAATATGTGTTGTTAATTCTGTTTCGGCAATATTGCCAACAAAATTTACAGATTTTTCTTGAGTTCTATTTACTAAGTTTAAATTTAGAATGCCATTAACATAGTTACCAGATTTAACAAAAACATTTGGTAAAACACTTGCTTCTCTGGTGCTTTTTAATCCATTTTTAGATGAATGTTGATCTATAATAAAATTTGCTGTCGATAAAATTTGAGAAAAAGAAGTTCCAAAAATTAAATAGTTATGATAATTACCTGTTGGGTATTGGTCTACATTCCAAAAACTAAATAATTCATTTTGATTTGTATCAACTCTAACGGAAAAACGTAATGTATATGTAATTTGACCAGAAACACTACTTATTGTAGCTTTAATTACTTGATGTTCTTTTACAAGAATAGTACTAATACTATCTAAACGATCAGTATTTAAGCGATCATAAATAATTTTAGAATGATCATAAACAACACCGTCTGATTTAGTTGCTATAATTGAAGAAACTTTATTTTTACCCTGATAATAACTTACGGAAAAAGTCTCTTTAAGATTAGAATTTTCAGAGAGCTCTTTCGGTTCAAAAACAAATGCCGTTTCGGTATGATTAATTCCTGTTTCTGGTAAATAATCTATTAAAGAATTTTTTATATTACTTTTAGATAATTGATTCTTATTAAACCTTACACCTTCTACAGCACCAAATCTATTGGCTTTTTTTGTTTGAGCATTTAAGTTTATTGCTACTATAAAAGTAGAGATAAGCAATAATATTTTTATGATATATTTCATATACCACAAAAGTAAGAACTAATTAAAGTGTAATTTTCGAATTTTAGTTACTTATACTTTAACTGTCGATGAGCTGTAAGATTTCATTAGATAAAGAATTAAAGTAAATCTAACCTTTTCATTAATTCTGGTCGTTTAGACCTACTAACGGGAATAACATCTTTCTTTATAAGCACACTATTATCTTCAATATCTATAATTTTTTTGATATTGATAATGTAAGAACGATGTATTTTAAGGAATAAAGAGTCTGGTAATTTTTCTTCAATTTTTTTAAGTGTAGAATGCACTATATAATCTTTACTTTCTGTTTTTATTTTAATATAATCTCCTTTAGCTTCTATTAAATAAATACTTGGTAAATCTATTTTTATCAATCTACGATCTATGTTTACATAAAAATCGTTTTCAATATCTATGGGTTTAGCACTTTCGTTCTTTACCTCATTTGTAGTAATATTTTTCCTTTCTGCTTTTTCAATTGCTTTTTTAAAACGAGGTAATTCTACTGGCTTCAATAAATAATCTACAATAAAATCGTACTCGAAAGCTTCAATAGCAAATTTAGGATCTGAAGTTGTTAAAATAATTTTTGGTGGATTTTTTAAACTTCTAATAAAATCTAAACCACTAAAATTAGGCATATGAATGTCTAAAAAAATTAAGTCTACTTTATTTTCATTTAAATATTTTATTGCTTCAATGGCACTAGGAAACTCTTCTAAAAGATTTAAAGAATCTATTTCATTGCATAGAGTTTTAATTATAACCCTTGCCATTTTTTCATCATCAATAATAATACAATTCATAAAACTTATATAGTTTCTATATACGCTGTAATTGCTTTTAATATCTTATCAAAATCTTCTTGCTTCTCTAAACTTAGCTCTCGAAGATTATGTTCAAACTCATTAGCAATTTCATAGCTCTTTTCGAGACCTAAAATACTAATTTTATGTTTAAGTTTATGAACATTTTCTTCAATTTTTTTAAACTCTTTATTTTCTAAGCTATTATAGTAATCTTTCTTCTCTTCTGGAAACTCTGTTTTTATAACTGCTAGTAACTCTGCTTTTATAGATTCGTCTCCTCTTGCTAGTTGTTCTATATACTCTAAGTTTGGTTGTTCCATGTTTATTTTTTTATGCTAAAATAAAAAGTAGAACCAACTTTTGGCTCAGATTCTAAATAAATTTTACCACTATACGCTTCTACAATTTTTTTTACTATAGATAAACCTATTCCAGTTGACTTATAATCATCTTCTAATTTCTGAAATGCGATAAAAATTTTATCAAAATATTTTTTTTCTATTCCTTTACCGTTGTCTTTTATATAAAATTGCCAAGCTTCCTTTTCTTCTTTAAACCCAATCTCAACAATAACTTCCTTTTTATCATTAAACTTAATGGCATTGTCTATTAAATGTTTAAACAATTGTTCTAGTCTAAATTTATCTCCCTTTACTTTTGGTAATTTTTCAGGAATAATAAAGCTTACATTTTCTGCTTTTTCCTTATCATCTAAAATATTTTGCACTAAAGAATCTAAATCGATATCATAAAGGTCTTTTTCATTTTTACCTATTGTAGAATATTGTAAGATACCTTTTACTAAAGTATCCATCTTTTCTACATTTTCTCTTATCAATTGTAAATTTTCTGTACCAGTAGTATCTAAAACACCAGAATAATCTTCTATAACCCAAGCTGTTAATGCTTCTATACTTTGTAGAGGAGATTTTAAATCATGAGAAACCATATGTGCATAATCATTTAACTCTTGATTCTGTCGCTCTAAGTTTCTTAAAAGTTTATCTTTTTGTTGATTAATTTTAATAATTTCATTGGTTTGATTGTCTATAAAATCTACCAATTTTAAAGAATCCATACTTTCTTTAGGTCGGTTTGTTGTTAGATCATAAACCTGTAATTTGTCTATTACACTTTCTAACTTTGAGATTACTTTTTTCTGAGAATTAGACTCTTCTCTTAATTGTTCATTAGCATTAAATAGTTCTTCTGAACTAATTTTTGTTGCTCTCTGTAGCATTAAAAATTGTTCATCAGAAGTATGGTAAGATCGATCTATAACCTCTAAGAATTTATCTAATTCGACATTAGATTGTAATTCTTTAGAGAGAAACTTTCTTATTTGTCTTTTTAATAAAGAATTCATTATTCGCTAATTAGAGTAACCGTCATGGTTTGGTTATGTAATTGGCAGCTACTTTCTCCAATAAATGGTGCAATTTCTCCATAAGAATATAGCCCTGTAATCGTTGTAGAATCACCAACAACTTCCATTACCTCTTCTACTTCTTCTTCTACTCTTTGGTCTAAAACCAATTTTCTACCAATACAACTTACTAAAATTGCTAATTCTGGTTTCTTCTTTCTAAACTCTAAAGCACTTACAGCCGCTTTTTCTGCTGCATTTACAATGTTATCTACATTAGTCATCATTAATTGTACTTTAGAATCCTCAAAAATATCTCCAGCTAAAATCACAGATTTCTGCTCTTCATCAATATTTAAGATTGTTCTAACAATTGTATTGTTACCATCTTCAGACTTTACATTTAAAGGATATAACAATGCTGCACCAGGTAATTCTTTAGATTTTTCTCCTAAATATTTCTTATACAAATCTAAAGCGGGTAAATTATCTAATTCATATAAAACATTTCCTTTAGATTTAGTTACCACTCTTTCTGGTCCAAAAGGAGTCCAACCACCATTAATAGAAAAAGTAACTTCTAACGTTTCTCCATACAAACCAATAGCCACCATTTCTCCTGGTTTAGGATTTTCATTATAAGAAGAAATTGTTTTTTCAAATCGTGCATCATCTCCACACAAAGCACCTGTAATTAACAAGTTATTTTCTGTAGCAGCATTCATTCCTTTTGTTAATTGGCTTCCGTTTATAAAACTTCCTTCAGAGAGTACAAAAACATGCTTTAATCCCTCTTTTGGTAATTGACTTATTAATTCTTTACCAACGGCAAAGCTATCTATTTTAGCTTCTAAATCTTCATTTAAAATATTTGCAGTCTTAATTATAAAACTACTTTTCTCAAATTCTATTGCTGTAATAGTTATACTTTCGTCATCAATAGATTCTGATGAAATATCTCCACAAGCAGAACCAAAAACAATATGACCGTCTTTAAATATGGTTCTAATTTCATCAAAAATAGTTTCATCTTCTAATAGAAACCTATTTCCAAAAACCAATACCAACGGTGCTTTTAAATTTATGTTCTCAGATAAGTATTTCCAATCAGAGTTTTTATGTTTTTTAAGTTGTACTGTTTTCATTTAATTCTTTTTTTATGGTGAAGTAAAAAGTTGTTCCTTTATTGGGTTCACTTTCTAACCAAATTTTGCCTTCATGTAAAGCGATTATTTTCTTTACAATTGATAATCCTATTCCTGTAGAATCTTCTCTTTTATTTAAAGAAGTAAAAACTTCAAAAATTTTGTCGTGATATTTTTTTTCAATACCAATACCATTATCTCTTATAGAAAACTGATGAAATGGTTCTTTATCTTCATAGTTTATCTCTACAATTCCTACTTCTTTATCACAAAATTTAATAGCATTACTTATAAAATTTTGAAATAATTGTTGAAACTTAGTCTTATCTCCTTTTACAATAGGTAGGTTTTTAAGAACATTTACAGATATGTTTTCTGGAATAAATAAGATCTTTTTTAAATCACATAATGTATTATTTAAATCTACATCTTCATCTTCTTGTGTACTAGAACCGGCACTCGAGTACTCTAAAACATCAGAAATTAGTTTCTCCATAGTTTCTAATGTCGTTTCTACAAGTCCAAAATTTTGCAACGTCATTTCATCAAACTTCCCTTCATTGTCTGCTTTAATCCAAGAAACTAATGCGTCTATACTTCTAAGCGGAGATTTTAAATCATGAGAAACAATATGTGCATACTCGTGCAAATGTTCGTTACTTTTTTCTAATTCTTTTAAAATTTGCTCTTTTTGTAATTCTAATTTTTTAAAATTTGTAATGTCTAAATTTAGGGCAATAGATCCTATGTTTTCTCCATGTAAATTATAATTTGGTGCTGCACTTACAAGCCAGTACTTAATATCACCTTTTTTATTTTTTGTCTTAAATTCATAAGAAGTAGATTCTCCTTTAAGGCGTTTAACTTTTTGATCTTTTATAATATTAGACCCCGAGTTAAATGTAAAAATATCACCTCCTACTTTACCTATTAATTCTTCTTTAGCATAGCCAGACATTTCTAAAAAACTTTGGTTTACCATAGAAATTTTGTCTTCTATATTAATCTCTACCAACCCTAGATTCATATTGGCTATAATATTGCTATACTTTTCTTTTTCTACTTCTAAACTTATATTATATTTTTTTTCTAAAGTAATGTCTCTAAAAGTCCACAAATAGCCTTTTATTTTTCCTCCAATAAATATAGGAATATAATTTCTTTCTAGAATTATACCATCTACCATTTCTAGTTGTTCTCCAAAAATAGGTTCTCTTTTTGCTACTATTTCATCCATCCTTTCAACAAAAGACGATGATTCTTTAAATAATACTTTATTTTGTTCTGATGCCATTTTACAATCCATCCCCAATAAATCTTGAGGTGATGCATCTACTTTAAATAACTCGCAAAATTTTGTGTTCGATAATACTATTTTTCGATTTTCATCTTCTAAAATAATACCACTGTTTAGATTTAATACTAGTGCTGCTAATCTATTTTCTGACTCTATTAATAAATCTTCTGCTACTTTATCTTTTGTTATATCTCTTATAATACCTTGCGCAGCTATTGCTTTATTATTTTTATCATAAATAACAGTTGCATTTATTTGAATCCATTTTACTTCTTTGCTTTTACTGTAAACTCTTGCAGTATAAGCGTTAAAAAAACCTTTTTCGTATAATTCTTTAAAAGAATTAGAGGTATATTCTATATCTTCTTCATAAATAATTTCAGTAACATTAAAGGTTTCCTTTTCTATATCATACCCAAAAAGATCCTTTGCAACTTCATTCATTTTTAAAACATTACCAAACAAATCCATAACTAAATATGCATCATTAATGTTATCAAAAACTCCTTTTAAAGTGCTAGATTTCTCTTCTAAAAGTTCATTTAGCTTTAAGTTAGAACCTTTTAATTTTTCTGTAAGGTCATATAATTCTCTAGACTTATCTTCAAGAATTTTTTCTGCTGCTTTTCTAGCAGCTTTTTCACGCTTTACTGCTCGTTGTAGTATTTCTATTTGATTTTGACTCATTATTTTTTATTAACAATAAACCTTACCTCTGTACCATCTTCTTTAATTTTTTCTAAAACTATAGAGGCTTCTGTATTAAAGTGCTCAAAAGTTTTATTCATTAATCCTAATCCAAAATGGTGCATTGCTCTACTAGATTTGTACACCATTGTTAAAGAGTTTTCTGTTTTTTGTTCTACTATAAAAGTTGGTAGTTCTGCTTCTGGATAGATTTTTTGAACCTCTACATGTATATGGTTTTCAATGGAAGCTAACATTTCTATGGGGTCGTTATAGGTTGCTAAAAGACCTGGATAGCTTCTTTCTATCATTCCAAAAAAGTGTTCTGCATATACTAATAGCAAATCATCTGTAGAAATACCTGTGTTATCACTAAGGTTTGTAACTAATTGTAACATTTCAGAAAAGCTATAAGTACCAACAGAAGTATAAATTCCTTCTGAAGCTAATTCTGACTGATAAATAATTTTATCTACCATTTCTAACCCAAACTTTTCTTCAACTAAATCTAAAAACTCAGTAAAAACTATTCCTTTCATATTAGTATTTTTTTAATTCATTCATACTCCAATAAGATAATACTGTTTCAATTTTTTTAACATAATCATCATATTTTAGAGGTTTTAAAATATAACCAGAAACACCTATTTTATAACATTCTTCTAAATCTTTTTGATTATCTGAAGTAGTTAATATAACCGTAGGAATATGTTGTATGTCTTTATTATTTTTTAAGATTGATAGAAATTCTATACCACTCATTTTTGGCATGTTTAAATCTAATAAAATTAAATCAGGAAAATTACCTTTTTCTTGTAAAATATCTATTGCTTCTTCACCATTTTTAGCTTCTTGTATTGTATGCTCTAATTTTAACAATGAAAGAGTTCTCTTCATTTTCATAATTTCAATTAGATTATCTTCAATCAACAATATTTTTAAGTTCTTAGACATGTTAGGATGTTTTACATTTAATTTATACAAACTTAAGGTAATTAAATAGACTAATTTATGAGTGGTTGGTCAAAAAGATTTAAGTGTAGATGAAATGCTAAAAAGTATAGATAGACTTTTTGGAACTAAAAAAAACTCCAACTTTTCAGTTGGAGTTCTCAGCTTAAAAAAATAAACTTATATTTTATTTTCTAACTGCATTTACAATAGCTAAAGCTGCTCTCACATCTTTTTCTAATTTTGCATAATCTTCGTTCGCTATAATTTCTTTCGAAATTAATTTAGACCCCATTCCAACACAAGTTACACCTGCATCAAACCAACCTTTTAAGTTTTCTTCTGTTGGTGAAACTCCACCTGTAGGCATTAAGCTGGTCCAAGGTTGAGGTCCTTTTACTCCTTTTACAAATTGTGGTCCATAAATATCACCAGGAAATAATTTTACTATTTCACACCCTAATTCTTCTGCTCTAGTAATTTCTGTTAAAGTACCACAACCAGGAGACCATAATACTTTTTTACGGTTACAAGCAATTGCAATATCTTCTCTTAAAACAGGAGTTACAATAAAGTTTGCTCCTAATGCCATATATAATGAAGCTGCTCCTGCATCTGTAACAGAACCTACACCCATTATCATACCTGGTAATTCTGCAATAGCATATTTAGTTAACGCTCCAAAAACTTCGTGAGCGAAATCTCCACGTGCTGTAAACTCCATTAAACGAGCGCCACCATCGTAACATGCTTTTAATACTTTTTTACTTAATTCTATATCGTTATGAAAAAATAAAGGAATCATTCCTGTTTCTTTCATTACTTGTGCTACTTCTAATCTTGAAAATTGTGCCATTTTATTTTATATTTTTAACTGTTTTTTTGTGTAAACTTTAATTTGTGTAACTATGAAATATCTTATCCAAAAGTGACAAAAATTTTATTTTTTACTGGATACTGCAACTGGAAACTGCTACTTATTAATTCCAGTTTAATATTTTTTTGAAATCGTATGCTTCTGGATTGGTAACATACTTTTTTGCATTTTCATAGTCCTTTTCTTTTAAGAAGAATAAGTTTTCTATGAATAATTGTGCCATATCAGAATTGATATCTACTAACCTTGGTGGAATTTTACCATTTTCATCTTCAAAATCTTTTAGATATAAAGGTGAAATATCTCCATTAGAATTAGCACTTACAATACAACCTGTAGCACCTTGATCAAATAGTTTTTTAACTCCAATACCCAATAATGTACATAAGGTTAAATCGAATGCTATAGGATTACAACATCTTAATTCATACCCTAATTCTACCGGTCTAGATTTTATTTCTAATCCAATTTCTTTTAATTTAACTTGTAGTAAGTAATTAAATATATGCGATTTACTAACGTTTCCTAATTCTGGATGTCCGTGATCATCATAGGTAAAATTAATTCCTGAGTTGATAATTTCTTTTTTTTCCATAAAGTGAAAAACACCTTCGCTTATTAAAGCGACACCGTATTCTACACCCATAATTTTACATTTTACAATAGAAGAAATAATCATATTGATTAACTTCTTAAATGTAATAGTAGTTTTATTAAACATTTCTGGAATAATTACCATCTGAAAATGACATGCAGATGCAATTCCGAAGGCCAAATGCCCCGCAGAACGTCCCATTGCAGACATTACAAACCAATTTTCACTAGTTCTTGCATCTTCATAAACGGTATTTCCAATGCGTACACCTTCATCTTTTGCGGTATGAAAACCAAATGTTGGGTTTCTATCTGGCAAAGGTAAATCGTTATCTATTGTTTTTGGAACATGAATATGTCTAACATCTAATTCTTGCTCCTTTAAATATTTAGTTAATCTATTTGCTGTAGAAGCTGTGTCATCTCCACCAATAGTAACCAATAATTTTACATTATTTTTCTTAAAAAAATCTACTTTAAAATCACTGTCTTTAGGTTTAAATCTACTCATTATAAGACTAGAACCACCTCTACTAAAAATACGATCTGCACGATGAAAATCAAAAATCTCCAATTCAGGATTTTCTGAAAGCAATCCTTGATATCCATGATGGACACCAATTACCTCATAACCATCTTTCATAAAGGTTTTAGCAACAGTACTAATTACTGTATTAATTCCTGGTGCAGGACCGCCTCCACACATTATAGCTACAGATTTCTTCATATTTTATTGTTGATTTTAAAATTAGTATGTGTACAGTTATAAATTTATTTAACTGTTAAATAGCCTAAACTACTTAACAGTTAAACAAAAATCTAGATTTATCTAGCTACTCTTCCAGATGCATCACCACCCATCAATTTATTTACTTCTGCAACTGTAACTAAGTTTGCATCACCTTTAATAGTGTGCTTTAAACAAGACGCAGCAACTGCAAAGTCTAATGCATTTTGATCGTTATCTGGGTATGTTAATAATCCGTAGATTAAACCTCCCATAAAAGAATCTCCACCACCTACTCTATCTACAATATCTGTAATTTGGTATTGACGTGTTTGTAACATTTCATTTCCATCATATAAAACTCCAGCCCATGTATTGTGAGACGCAGAAATAGAACCTCTTAAAGTAGTAATTACCTTTTTAGCTCTTGGAAATTTCTCCATCATTTGCTTACAAACAGATAAGAAAGCTTCTGCTTTTACGTCATGTCCTGCTGTTTGAACTGCAGCTCCATCAGGCTTAATTCCGAAATGCATTTCTGCATCTTCTTCATTTCCTAAAACTACATCACAGTAAGAAGTTAATTCTGTCATTATAGACTCTCTATGAGCATCATCACAAAAATTCCATAATTTTGCACGGTAGTTTAAATCTGTAGAAATAGTAATTCCTTTTGCACTAGCTACTTTTAAAGCTTCTAAAGTTACATCTGCAGCACCTTGAGAAATTGCTGGGATAATACCTGTCCAATGAAACCATTCACATCCTTCAAAAACGGCATCCCAATCGATCATTCCAGATTCTACTTCTGCAATAGCAGAATGCGCTCTATCATAAACCACTTTAGAACCTCTAGATACAGCACCAGTTTCTAAGAAATAAATTCCTAAACGGTCTCCACCATAAACAATCTTATCTACACCAACACCTCTTTTACGCATCTCCATCATTGCACACTCACCAATATCATTTTTTGGTAAACGGGTTACAAAATCTACATCAATTCCGTAGTTTGCTAATGATACTGCTACATTAGATTCTCCACCACCATAAACAACATCAAAATTATTTGCTTGTGAAAATCTTAAAAATCCTTGAGGAGCTAATCTTAACATGATCTCTCCAAATGTTACTACTTTTGCCATTTTAATTATTTTTTAAAAATTATAGTTAATTAGTTAAACGTTTAAGCAATTTTTCAAAATAAAATCAAAATGAAAGAATTGAACTATCATTTTGATTATATTAAATATCGAATTATATTTGCTTAATCGATTAAGCAAATATATAAAAAAAAGTATTATCAAAAAGAAAACTACCATAAAAGATATTGCAAGTGTTTTAAACATCTCTGCAGCTGCTGTTTCTAAAGCATTACACAACGATTCTAGAATAAGCGAAAAAACTAAAAAAGCCGTTAGACAGGTTGCTGAAAATTTAAATTATCACCCCAATCACTTAGCAAGTGCTCTTAGAAGTGGAAAAAGTAAACTAGTTGGCGTAATAGTGCCTAGAACAAATAGTAACTTTTTTTCATCTGTAATACAGAATATAGAAGAAGTACTAAATAAGGAAGGCTACAATATTATTATTACCCAATCTAACGAGTCATTTAAAAAAGAATGTGCTAGTATTGATACCTTATTATTTACACAAGTAGATGGTATTATTGCTTCTATGGCCAATGAAACTGTAGATTTAAGTTATTTTGAAAAAGTAAAAAAAGCAGGCATTCCTTTGATAACATTTGATCGTGGAGAAAATGATTTAAATGTAGATTATATTGGTATTGATGATTTTAATAGCAGCCATTTAATAGTAGCTCATCTTGCGGCCCAAGGTTGTAAAAGAATTGCACATATTGGTGGTT
Source organism: Polaribacter sp. 11A2H (assembly GCF_011379025.1). Lineage (NCBI taxonomy): Bacteria > Pseudomonadati > Bacteroidota > Flavobacteriia > Flavobacteriales > Flavobacteriaceae > Polaribacter > Polaribacter sp. 11A2H. The sequence goes on along the minus strand of NZ_WTLD01000001.1, from coordinate 401,472 downwards.
TTAAACGTACTAGAATTTTTAACAACAGAATTAAAGGTTATATAGATGCGTTAAAGAAACACAACTTACCTCTCATAGATGAGCTATTATTAGAAAGCGATTTAACAATTGAAGATGGTAGAGAAAAAATGCATCAATTACTAGCTTTAAAACACAGACCAGATGCTGTTTATGTAGCTGGAGATTATGCTGCTCTTGGTGCTTTACAAGTGCTAAATGAAGAAAAAATTAATATTCCTAATGAAATAGCCTTGGTTGGTTTTGGTAATGAACCTTTTAGTTCTATGGTTACACCTTCTATTACAAGTATAGAGCAACATAGTGACGAAATTGGCAAACAAGCTGCGCTTTCTTTTTTAAAACATGTTAAAAATGACGTTGTAAAACAAACACTCACCAAAAAGATTTTAGACGTAGAATTACTTATTAGAGATTCATCAAATAGAAAAGGCATCTAACCTTTTCTTTTGCTTATTTTTGTTAGTACTTAATAGACAATAAGAACACTTTATGAAACAATTAATTATTTTACTTTTATTGATTATTGCCTTTTTTATTGGATACGGACAGTATTCTCAATATCAAAGATTCAATTCTCCTAATGTTGATTATAAAACAGCAAAAGAAATAGATGTTGCCTATTATAACCAAGAAGCTGTAATTAATTATTATAAAGCTATTGAAGATTTAAATAGTTTTGTAAAAATGCAATGGACAGCTAATAATATTGATGTTAGATCTCCAGAGGAGGATACAGAAGAAACTAAATTAGCCGTTAAAAACTATGCAGATAAAGTTGCAACCATTAAATATTATGAAAGAAAATTAGAAAAATCTGCCGTATTAAAAAAGAAAGGTTTGTCTAATGAAGAAATTCTATTTTTAGAAAATTCAGGAATTGACTTAAAATCTCACCAAAAATTAATTGCAGTCAACAAAATAAAAAGCATGTTTAATGCTGATAAAAAATTGGATTATGGGAATAAAAGTGCTTTAATATTTGAAATTCAGAAACAATTAAATCTAAAGGGTTTCGAGATAAAATTAGATGGGGTTTATAAGCTTGAAACTTTAAATGCTATTAAAGGTTTTGAAGAAAAAAACAACCTTTTTGTAGATGGTGTTTTAGATGTTTTAACTCTAGATGCTTTATTTGAATAAAAAAACTGTCTAAAAAAGTTTATTGTCAATCCAAATTTATTTCAGATTCTTAAGAAGATTAAACTTCAGTAAGTTGATCTACAGAAACAAGTTCAGTATATCAAGATTTCATCTTTTTTTAGACAGTCTTTAAACTTATTTCTTGTTTTTAGGAGTCTTACCGGGTTTCTTTACTGCTTTTGCTTTCTTTTTCTTAGGCATTTTCCCTTTTATTCTCTCTTTTTCGATAACAATATCTGCCATAAATTCTGAATTAAAAGTATGCTCTTTAGCTAGCTTAATAAAAGTAATAGCTGTTTTATATTCTTTTAATTGCTCATGTAAAATAGCTTTCTTAAGGTATAAAAGTGCTTTATCAGAACCTTTAACTGTTAAGGCAAAATCTATAAAATCTTCTACCTCTTTATAATCTTCATTCCATAGAAGTGTATTTATATAAGGTGTGTATACCTCAAAAGCATGAATATTTTCTGCTAAAGCTTGTTTAAAATACACAATTGCTTCTTCATATTTATACAACTTTTCCGCATAAACTCTCCCCATTAAAGTTAATGCCATTGTATTTTTATCATCATAAGACAACGCAAAATTTAAAGCTTCCATTACCTCTTCTAAATCGAAAGGGTAACTTTCTAATGCTTTAAAAATATAATTATTTACCAATGTTCCCATTTTATTTCTTTATTTGTCATTCTAAAAAAATGACTCTTTTATTCTATTTTTTTACTAAAATTGTTTTAAGTTGATAATAATCAACGTAAACGATTTTTATTTTGGTGTATCATTCTGTATGTTCGATATTATAATTTACAACTTTTTTTTGTAATATCTTAACAACAACACTTACTTTATTTATCTATTCATCAATTATGCCATTTTCTAATTAGCTTTTTTTTTATGAATAATTGCTCGTTAATTTCCTTTTAAATATGCTGTTTTTTAGCAAGTACAAAAGTACGTTCTGTTTGTGCTATTCTTGCGGATATTTGTATTCTTTTTTTAATTGCCTTTTCTTTTTTTTAATAAATAGAAAAAAAGAGATTGCATACAGACTAAAAACGTACTTCTTTCTATGTTTATTAAAATACTATTCATTATTTTATTTGGCTCTTTTGTTAGCAAACTAGCTTGCGTTAGGGATTGAAACGGCATCCTTTTTGTTTTTTACAAAAAGATATAGTGTAAAGCCCGACCTTTAGGTAACGCCCCTAGAATAAATTAATGTACATAAAAAAACGTCCAAAAATTAATTCTGAACGCTTGTATTAATAGTTTTATAATTAAAAGTTATTTCTTTTCTAACAAAACAATATCAAATTCTGAATTTACAACAACTTTTCCTTCTTTAACTTCTACCAGCTGATTAGAGTAAAAATCATTCAATTTGTCTCCGTCTTTAAATATTGATGAAACATGTATTTCTTTATTTCCTTTCTGTAAATTGATACCTGCAATAATTTTATCCTCTTTTCTAACTCTAGAAAAAACAATTCCATTTTCGGCAGAAATAAGAGTATGTTTCCCTGCTCCTACCGCAGGATGATTGGCTCTAAACTGACCTAATTTTTGCCAATGTTTTAAAACTCTCTGAGTTTCTTCTTTAGATTGAATGTCTTCCCAATTCATAAAAGAACGCAAAGTAGCATCGCCCACAGTGCCTTCTATGGTTAAATCTCTTGCAGATTCATCTCCATAATATACTTGTGCTGTTCCGGGTGTTAATAGTAACATGGTGGCCGTTTTATATGGCTGCTCTCTTTCTTTATCAAAAGGCTGACCATCATCATGCGACGTTAAATAGTTTAAAATTCCGTATCCTTTAAGATCTGTATGTAAAAGTGAATCGTATTTTTGAAAAACAGCAGTTTCTGCCATTTGTTTTACATTCCATTTTAACTCAAAATTGATTAAACTATTAAAAGCATTGTCATAATAATTAATTTTTTCTCCACCTAAATCAAATGCTTTTCCATCTGAAATAGTGTAATTATACACCTCGCCTACTAAATAAAAATTGTTTTCATCTAAAACTTTCTCAGGATTATTTTTTTTGTAAATAGCAAAAGCGGCATCACATTCCTGCTTAAATTCTTGCCATACAAATTCTTCTGTATGTTTTACCGTATCTACTCTGTAGCCATCAATTCCGAATTCTGTAATATAATCTGTTAGCCATTTCATAATGTAAAAACGTGGTGCTCTTGGGTGACCTGTTCTTGCAAAAAAAGCATCTAATTCTTTTACTTCTTGCTCATAACGTCCTTCTGCTTTCCATTTTTCTATCAACTGAATAGGCAATTCTACAGCCTCATTACTTTCTGTTTTAATGTCTGGTAAATTTTCTACCAACGTACAAGAAACCGTATGCTCATAAGAATCATACGTACAAGCTGGCCCCGTTCTTACCCAATCTGAAGGCCAAACCGGATCTTTTTCTGTAACCGGACCTGTGTGATTGATAACGGCATCTAATAAAATACGAATTCCGTTTTTATGCGCAATAGCCACCAATTCTTTCAAGTCTTCTTTAGTTCCAAAATTCGGGTCTATACTTGTCCAATCTTTGGTCCAATAGCCATGAAAACCATAAGACAAACCAGTTCCTTCATCGGTACCACCATGGATTTGTTCTACAATTGGCGTCATCCAAATGGCATTGATTCCTAATTTTGTAAAATAACCTTCTTTTATTTTCTGAGTAATTCCTTTGATATCTCCACCTTTAAAACCACGTAACTTTCCTGTTTCTTTAGTTCTTTCAAAATTGATATCATTGGTGGTATCTCCGTTATTGAAACGGTCTGTCAATAAAAAATAAATATTGGCGCCTTCCCAAACAAACTCCTTTTGTTTAGTTTGTGCTGTTACTTTCTGTGTTGATGAGTTTTCTTTACAACTAAAAATAGTTGCTAATATGAAAAGGAAGAGTATTTTTTTCATGAGTATTTTATGTATTTAGACCTACAAGGTTTTTAAAACCTTGCAGGATATTAGATTGATATTGTAATCTTTTATAATTATTCTTTCACATTTAAGATAAATGATTCTAATGGTTTTAGATCTATTCTAACCCTAGCTTCACCATTTTCTACTTTTAAAATCGATGAATATTCTTTATACAATTGATCTTCTACTTGATATTCGTCGTCTTTTAAGTTCCATTTTTCAATAATATCTTGAGGTAAACCTAACTCAAATCCATAGGTGTCATTTGCATTAAAGTTAGAAACAACAATTAATTTTTCATGATCGCTCCAACGTACAAAAGACAAAACTCTTTCATTATACCATTCTGTATGCTGACGGTTAAAATGATGAATATCTTGGTATTCCCCCATTAAGGCATCACTTTTAATAGTAAAGTTTAATAAACGTTTGTAAAAATCTCTTAATGCTTTTTCTTTATCCGTAGATTGGCCGCCATCATATTCTTTACCGTTTACCCAACGTTGTAAAGTTGGCACACCAATATAATCGAAAATTGAAGTTCTAGACTCTGTTCCAAATCCTGCATTTTCTGCTCCTGATTCTCCAAATTCTTGTCCGAAATACACCATTGTTGGTGCCGTAGAAATTGTTGCAGAAACCACCATTGCTGGTTTCCCTTTTAAAGCATCTCCTGCAAACTCCGGACTTGCAATTCTTTGCTCATCATGGTTTTCTAAAAAGTGCAACATATTGTGCTCTATATCTCTTAAATCTTCTTGTATTGGCGCAATATGATCTGTAATTCCATGACCTTGCATAATATTTTTTAAGGTATCATACAACTGCACTTTGTCATACAAATAATCCATTTTACCTTTTCGGATGTAATTTCTATACTCATTTGGGTTGTACACTTCTGCCAATAGAAAAGCATCTTCATTTTTCATTTTAATAGCAGAATTCATAAAACTCCAGAATTCAACAGGCACCATTTCTGCCATGTCATATCTAAATCCGTCTACTCCTTTTGCAGTCCAATACAATGCAATATCCCTAAATTTAATCCAAGAACTAGGTACTTTTTTATCTTGCCAAAACTCAAAGTGTTTTTTGTAATCTTCATTATCAAAACCTTCTGGAAATTCGTCAAAATCTTTTCTTCCGTCTGGAGAAACACCATAATTTACTTTTACCGTTTCATACCAATCGTTAAAATGAGGTTTTGCTGCTCGTGAACCATTACCTGTCCATTTTGCAGGGTTTTCCACAAATTTATTATCTGATAACGGATTTTTTTCTCCACCTAAAGGGGCATATCCATTTAAAAAGTCTGGCACTTGAAAAGCTTCATTAGGCACATAATAAAAATTATTATCTACATCATACTCCACTGTTTTATCATCATCTGCACCAAAATCTTTTGTGCCTGCCGGATTGGATAAACTTTGGTAATTTCTAGCAACGTGATTTGGAACAATATCTATAATTACCTTTAATCCGTTTTTATGAGAACGTGCTATTAAAGCCTCAAATTCTTCTAATCTGTTTTCTACATTTACTGCTAAATCTGGATTTACATTGTAATAATCCTTAACTGCATACGGAGATCCTGCTCTACCTTTTACAATATCTGGATCGTCATTTGAAATACCAAACTCGGTATAATCTCTAATTACATCATGATGCGGAACACCAGTATACCAAATATGTGTAACTCCTAATTCTTTAATTTCAGATAAGGCTTTATCTGTAAAATCGTTGAATTTACCCACACCATTTTCTTCAATAGTTCCCCAAGGTTTATTAGTGGTATTTGTATTCCCGAATAAACGTGTAAATACCTGATAAACCACTGTTTTTTTCTCTTGATTTGTATTCATCTTTTTAATTTTTGGTGTTTTTTCTGTTGAACAACCAATTATTATTGCTAAAACAGAAACGGATATAACGCTGTATATTTTTTTCATAATTGATTTCTTATTTTAATGATATTTTTACTTTTAATTCTTTATTCGGATTCCATTTTAATGGAATTGTAAGCATATTTTTTTCTGATGAAATTCGTTTTCTTTTTCCATCAACTTTTATCTTTTTAGGATTCCAGTTGATATTATGTAGTACCAACGTAATTTCTTTTTGCGCTGGATTCCAATTTTTACCAAATGCTGCTTTAATTTCGAACTCTAAGCAACGTTTGGTTAATTCAGATTCAAATTCTAGAATTTCAAAAGCTCCTTTTTCAAAAGCATTAGAAAGCAAACCGTTGTCATTATAAAACGTTCTTTTACTTTCTTTAACCGAAGCATCAAAAAAATAATGAACTTCTAAAACATCTCCTTTATAAGCATCTGTAGTTTGTACTAATTTTGCCATTGGTATAAAAGCACCTCCTCTTACATACGTAGGAATTGTTGCTTCATCCAATTCAACGGATTTTGTTTGTCCCCCCTCAACTTTTTCATCTGTATAAAAATTAAACCAATTGGCTGTATTTGGAAAATAAACTTCTTTGGTTGCTACCGAATCTTTTAAAATCGGTGTGATTAAAAAATCATTTCCCCATAAATAGGTCGATGAATTAGTCATCAATTTTTCATCATCTTCTTCAAAGAAAATAGGTCGCATTAATGGCGTTCCTTTTTGATTGTTCTCAAATGCTACATTGTAATTATATGGCAATAATTTATAGCGTAATTCAATGGCTTTTTTTGTTAATCTCTTCGCTCTTTCACTTCTAAAAACAGGTTCACTAGCAACATCTTCTTGAGCATGAGGTCTAAATATAGGTTGAAAAACACCGTATTGCAACCAACGGATATATAAATTATCATCTAAATTGGCGCCTGCAAAACCGCCTAAATCAGAATGCATATATCCCAAACCTTGCATTCCCATTTGTAAGGCAATTTCTGGTTGAGATTGCAATCCTCCCCAAGTTCTGTTTACATCGCCAGACCAAGGAATCATCCCGAAACGTTGCGAACCAGAATAGCCTGCACGCATTAAAATAAAAGGTCTTTCATTTGAAAATTCTTTTTGATATCCTTCAAAAATTAAACGAGCCCAATCATGCCCGTAAATATTATGAATTTCATCTGCTGTTTTGTTCTGAAAATTCACCCAAGAAGGCAAAACTTCTGGCTCTCCTAAATCTCCCCAAAGTCCTTTTGCTCCTAATTCTATTAGTTCTTTATAAATGTTCCAGAACCATTCTTTCCCTTCCTTTTTGTAAATATCTACAATACCTGTATTTCCAAAATAGAAATCATATTTTGCAGGATTTCCGATGGAATCTGTTGCTAAAACTTTTTTTGCTGCAGCTTCATCCCACTTTTTAGAAGTGGATAAAATAAAGGGTTCTGTAATTAAAACTGTTTTTACACCTTTGTCTTTAAGTCCAGAAATCATTCCTTTCATATCAGGAAAAGAATCTTTGTAAACCTCCAAATTCCCCATGGTGCCTTGTAACTCTTTTCCAAACCAATACAAGTCTAAAATTACAGCATCTACAGGTATTTTTTCTTCTTTAAATTTAGCAATAGTCGCTTCTGTTTCTTTTTGTGAATGATAACCAAATCTACTCGAAAAATTTCCTAAAGTCCAACGAGCTGGTAATGGTTGTTTCCCTGTTAAATTGGTGTAATTGTTTACCAAATCTATCCAAGAATCACCAACAATAACTTGATACGTTTTTCTACCAGAAATGGTTTCATACGTTAAAGAATTATCTTTTTTACTGTCTAAATCTAAATAACCAATAGGTGCATTATCAAAATGAAGCATGTATTTTTTTGAAGAAATGACTAAAGGAATCGTAAAGTTCATTAACTCGGCATGCGTTTCATAACCATACTGTGCTCTGTTATAAAGTGGCAATCTGTTGCCTCTTCTATTCATGCCCAATGCTCTTGATCCAGCACCAAATAAAACCTCATCAGCAGTTAAATTGAATTCAATTTTTTCTGTTTTATCGGCAACAATATTGCCTTTAACCAAATCCATTGGTTGATGTTCTGATTTGAAATAACCCGCTTTTTCTGACGTAACAACCTCATCATTATAGGTATAAATAATTTGAAAAGGTTTGTGTTTTACAAGTACCGAAATTCCTTCTGAAAAGAAATTACTTTCGTTTGCACTAATTACAGGAGTAATATCGATTTCTGATGGTTTTAAAACTACCGCATGAGATTCTTTAACTTGCTGCTCACCAGCAGGAATAAAGCTAGTTTCTACAATTTTTGTATTTAGAAATCTAACAATGTACAAACCATCATTTACATTAATATTAAAACCATTAGCTGTTTGTTTTATGCTTTTAAAAACTCTATCTGTATTCTGTGAAAACGAAAAAGTTGTTATAAAAAGTAATAAAAAAAATATTTTATAATTCTTCATATTTTATGTTTATAAACCTTAAAGATTTTGACCGTACTATTTATATTTTTGTTGTTAAAAGAACACTCCCTTTTTCAGTTAAATGAATTTCATTTCCCCAAATAAAAGTATCGCCCGTAATAATGTTTTTTAGGGTTCTGCCATCTAACCCAACCTCTATAAATCGTTTTAAATCTATTGTAATCGGTTCGACATTTTTATTGATAATATTTACAACCGTTTCATCACCCTTTGTTCTAAACAAGAAATAAGTCCCCATAAAAGGAGCAAAATGAATGGTTTTACCATCATGAATAGCTTTACTATCTTTTCTATAATTCAAGACCTTTGTAATAAAAGATTGCATGTCTTTTTGGTATTCATTTAATCCTTCACCAGTAAAAGCATTTACAGCATCATCTTTAAAACCTCCTGGAAAATCACTTCGTATTAAACCATGATCTCCGGGGTTTGCAGAATCATTCATTAAAATTTCTGTTCCGTAATAAATTTGAGGAATTCTAGGTAAAGTTAACATATAGCTCAACCCCATTTTTACTTTTGAGATATCTTCCCAAAGCTCTGTAAAAACTCTTGTTTTATCATGATTGTCTAAAAATATAAACACATCTTTTGGCGATGCATAATGAAAATCATTGGCTAAACCTTCATATAGTTTTATCAAACCTTTGTCCCAAGACTCATCTTCATTGATGCCTTCTACAATGGCTTTTTGCATTGGAAAATCCATAGGAGATTTTAAGTTAGATTCATAACCGTCTCTGTTATTTGCGCCTCTTTGCCAATAACCAACAATTAACGGATTGTAACTCCACTCTTCTCCAACAATAGAAAAATTAGGATATTCAGACATAATAGCTCCTGCCCAATCACTCATAAAGTTTTTGTCTGGATATGGGTATGTGTCTTGTCTAATACCTCCTAAGCCCAAGGTTTCTATCCACCAGATACTATTTTGAATAATGTATTTTGCTAAAAACGGATTTCGCTGATTTAAATCTGGCATTGCAGGTGTAAACCATCCTTCATTATTTCCTTTTAAATCTGCTTTTGATACGTATATATCTTGATTTGTAGTTCTTCTATGGTTAGACCCAATATTGGTTTCATTGTTCCAATTATCTATATTATCCTCATAATTTTTTTGATTGTTTAACCAATCACCAAAAGGTAAATCTTCCATCCACCAATGCCCAATTCCACAATGATTTGCAACTTGGTCCATGATTAATTTCATGTCTTTTTCTCTTAATTTATCAGCTAACTCTTTATATTCTGATAAATTTCCGAAACGAGAATCTACTTTATAATAATCTGTAATTGCATAGCCATGATACGAACTTTCTGCCATATCATTTAAAAGAACTGGCGTTGGCCAAACAGTTGTAAAACCAAGGTCTGAAATATAATCTATGTGATTTATAATTCCTTGTATGTCGCCACCATGACGCTTGTAATTGTCAGAACGGTCTATATCTGTTTCTTTTAATGCTGTATTGATATTATTAGAATCATCTCCGTTTGCAAAACGATCTGGAGTAATTAAATAAATAGCATCAGAACTGTTAAAACCAATAAAATCATCCGACTTTTTATCTCTTGATTTTAACTCGTATGTATGTGTTTTTTTTGTACCATCTGCAAAAGTAAAATCGATATTAAATTTCCCTGATTCTGTAGACGCATCAATTTTTAAATCGATAAATAAATAATTATTACTTCTAGCTTTGTGTACTTTTTCGATAGTAACTCCTTCATAAGAAATAGAAGGTATTGCATCACCAATATTATTTTCTTTTACTAATAATTGCAACGAAGTATCCTTAAAACCTACAAACCAATTTGGTGGCTCTACTCTTTCAATTTCGTTTATTACTGCTGTAATTTCGTTAGTAACCTCCATTTTATTTTGTTCTCTTTTTTGGCATGAAAACAAAAATACAATAACCGAAATTAGAAGAACATTTAAATGGCTGTATTTTAATAGTTTCATTTTCCCTAATTTAAACCTCAAAGGTTTTTAAAACCTTTGAGGTTGGTATTTTTATTTATTTGGAGTAACGGTTACTTTCTCTCCATCAACCAAAATATCAATAGCTTCTTTTCCTTCTAGTGTAAATTCTGTTCCTGCTTGAGAAACATTTACGGTAATTACTTGATGTCTAAAATTCACTTTAAATGAATAGGCTTTCCATCCTTTAGGTATTTTTGGCGAAAAAGAAAGGGTGTTATTTTGCACTCTCATTCCTCCAAAACCTTCTACAATACTCATCCAAGTTCCTGCCATAGAAGTAATATGTAATCCTTCTTCTACTTCGTGATTATAATCGTCTAGATCTAAACGAGAAGTACGTAAATAGAACGTATACGCCTGGTCCATTCTGTCTAACTTTGCAGCCTGAATACTGTGCACACAAGGAGAAAGAGAACTTTCATGCACTGTAAATGGTTCGTAAAAATCGAAATGACGCTCTAATTCTTCCCTAGAAAAATCATCTTCGAACATATAAAAACCTTGTAAAGTATCTGCTTGTTTTATGTACGGAGAACGTAAAATTCTGTCCCAACTCCATTTTTGATTGATTGGTCTTTGGCTTTTGTCTAAATTGGCAACCGTAATTAATTCTTTATCTAAGAAACCATCTTGTTGCAAATACACCTTATGTTTTTCTGAATATGGAAAATACATTCCGTCTGCAACACTTTTCCATTTTGCCAATTCTTCATCAGAGAAATTTACTTTTTCTTTAATTCTGATGTAATCTGAAATATGATCTGTTTTTACAATTTCGATATTTTCTAACGCATAATTAATACACCATTTAGCAATATAATTGGTATAAAAATTATTGTTGATGTTATTCTCATATTCATTCGGACCTGTAACACCCAAAATCATGAATTTGTTTTTATCCGAAGAAAAAGTGGCTCTTTGTTGCCAAAAACGTGCAATGGCAATTAAAACTTCCAATCCTTTTTCTGGAATGTAAGAATAATCGTCTGTAAAACGGTGATAGTTATAAATTGCAAAAGCGATGGCACCATTTCTATGAATTTCTTCAAAAGTAATTTCCCATTCGTTATGGCATTCTTCACCATTCATGGTAACCATTGGGTACAACGCAGCTCCGTTTGTAAAACCTAACTTCCCTGCATTTTCAATCGCTTTATCTAAATGATTGTATCTATATTCTAACAATGTTCTTGCAACAGAATGGTCTTTGGTTGCCATATAAAAAGGAATACAATATGCTTCGGTATCCCAATAGGTACTTCCTCCATATTTTTCTCCTGTAAATCCTTTCGGACCAATATTTAAACTAGCATCTGTACCTAAATACGTCTGATTTAATTGAAAAATATTAAAACGAATTCCTTGTTGCGCTTTTACATCTCCTTCTATGGTAATGTCGCTCATGCTCCATATTTGTGCCCAAGATTCCTTTTGTTTCTCTAATAAAACATCAAAACCAAAACTAACGGCTTTATCTAAAGCAACTTTTGCTGCAGCAACTAATGCGTCTTTATCATAATCTCTATCCACCACATAACCACCAAATTTATGGATGGTAAATGCTTCATTTTCTTTAATATCTTGCTGATATTCCGAAGAAATTAAATTTGAAGTTTGCTCGCTTTTACAAGGTACCTCAACTTCTTTATTGTCTACAAACAAACGAGATTCCATAAAAGTACACGTGTAAAAATGTGTTTTCATGGTTCTTGCCTCAATATAAGATTGTTGGTTATTTTGAGAAACTTTTAAAACATCCCAAAATTGATCGTCCCAGTTGGTATCTTCATTGGTAATGCCTGCATCTATATAAGGAATATACGTAATTTTAGCATCTGAATTTAACGGAGTTATTGTATAACTAATCGCACCAATTTCATCTAACTCTAAACTTAAAAAACGCTTTGCTGCTACTTTAATTTTGATTCCGTTTTGTAAAACAGCTTCAAAATCTCTAGACAACCAACCTTCTTGCATGTTTAGTTCTCTCTTAAATTTAGAAACCTCTTTACAAGTGTTTAAATCTAATTTCTCTTCATTGATTAATACGTTTATACCAATCCAATTTGGTGCATTTAATACTTTTGCAAAATATTCTGGATACCCATTTTTCCACCATCCAACACGTGTTTTATCTGGGTAATAAACACCACCAATATAACTTCCTTGAAAAGTTTCTCCTGAATAATTTTCTTCAAAATTAGCTCTTTGTCCCATGGCGCCATTACCAATACTGAACAAACTTTCTGATGATTTTACTTTTTCTGAATTAAAGCCTTCTTCTATAATAGACCATTCGTTTGGTATGATGTAATCTTGATTCATTTTGTTTTCTTTTTTCCTGCAAGGTCTTTGAGACCTTGTAGGTATATTATCTTAAATTTTAATAAAACAACTAAAACTTTAATTTGTTTATAATCTATACCTACAAGGTTCTAAAAACCTTACAGGATTTAGTGAATTTATTTATTAATCAATTCTTGTATAAATTCAACACTAATTTCTGTAAAATCATTGTAATTAAATTGTGCTTCAGAAAGTATGCTTTTATCACCAATACCAATACTAATCATTTTTGCTGCATTTGCTGCTTCTACACCTGCAACTGCATCTTCAAAAACCACACAATCCGCTGCATTTACACCTAATTGTTTTGCTGCCAAAAGAAAAACTTCTGGATCTGGTTTTGCTTTGGTAACATTATTACCGTCTACAATAGTATCAAAATAGTGTAACAGTCCAACTTTTTCTAAAATAGGTTGCGCATTTTTACTCGCAGAACCTAAGGCAATCGGAATATTTTGTTTTTTTAAAAAAGCTAAAACTTTAGGTACATCAGGTAAAATTTCTGAAGCATCCATATTTTCTATATACTTTAAATAATCTACATTTTTTTCGATCATCCAAGTGTCAAATTCTTCTTGTGTTGCTGTTCTGTTACCAATTTGTAACAAAATTTCTAAACAACGTTTTCTACTTACGCCTTTAAATAATTCGTTTTGCTCTTTGGTAAATTCGAAACCTAAGTGGTTTGCTAATTTTTTCCACGCTAAATAATGATATTTCGCTGTGTCTACAATAACTCCGTCTAAATCGAATATAAATCCTTTTTTCATCTACTTTTCTTCTTTATTTTTAAATAAAATTAATTTTAGCATGTATTAATTTTATCTAAAGTCTTTATTTTTTTTAAATCTCTTCTTGATAACTAATTGCGTTTTTATTGGTAATTAATAAATTACATAAACCTGCAATTATTAAACTAATTCCTGCCACTGTCATAGCATTAATAGCATCTTCTCCTAATAAATTAGAAACATAATTAATCCCTCCTAATGCGGCAATAATTTGCGGAATTACTATAAACATATTAAATATTCCCATAATAACGCCCATTTTCTTTGGATCTACAGAACTAGATAACATGGCATACGGCATAGATAAAATACTACCCCAAGCAAAACCAATTAATACAAAACAATATTTTAAATTTTCTGGTGATGCATAACTCATTGTTAAAAAACCAATACCACCAATAATCAAAGAAAAAAGGTGTACATATTTTCTGTTGATGTTTCTTTTAGATGTATATAAGGTTAGTAGCAAGGCAAATGCCATAGAAGACAACCCGTAAATACCCATTGCAGAACCTACTGAATTAGAAGATTCTTGAAATTTTGTATTGGCGATTCTAAATGCTTCTGCTTGCACAGTGTCTGCCATATTAAAAGCAGCCTCTATTGGAGCGGGTGTATGAAATACATGTTCCGTTAATGCAGGGTTTGCCATAGACCACATGGTAAAAAATGCAAACCATGAGAAAAACTGAATCACTCCCAACTTTTTCATTGTAGTTGGCATGCTACCAATATTCTCTAATATATCAGGAATAAAATTATTCTTTTTTGCTTTTTCTTTTTCAAACTCTTCCATGTCTTCTGGCGGATATTCATCCGTTGTAAAAACGGTAAAAAGAATACTTGCCATAAAAACAACTGCACCTATTGCAAAAGCAACTTTTACAGACATTGGTACAACTCCAGATGCTGCTTCATTACTAACACCAAATTGAGAAACCATCCATGGTAAGTTACTTGCTACCCAAGTTCCTATTCCAATAATTAAAGTTTGTACAACAAAACCATAAGATCTTTGAGATTGTGGTAATTTATCTGCTACCAATGCTCTAAAAGGTTCCATAGAAATATTTATGGAAGCATCTAAAATCCATAAAAAACCAGCTGCGACCCATAATGTAGGAGATTGGGGAACAAAAAATAGTGCTAATGAGCTTAAAATTGCACCTACCAAAAAGTAAGGCTTTCTTCTCCCCCATTTTACACTCCAAGTTCTATCACTCATATAACCAATAATTGGTTGCACAAGTAAACCTGTTAAAGGTGCTGCTATCCAAAGCAAAGGAATATCTTCTTTTCCTGCCCCTAGTGTTTGAAAAATTCTCGACATAAATCCACCTTGTAAGGCAAATCCAAATTGTATTCCTAGAAATCCAAAACTCATGTTCCAGATTTGCCAAAAACTTAATTTACGCTTTTCCATTTATCGTATGCTATTAAGTTAATATTACGATAAGCGTTTAGACTTATCAATTTATAAATTTTGTGGAATGTAATTTATTGATAAATCGTAAATATCTAACAAAGATATGTGTTTTTTATATATGTGAAGAAAAGGAAAGTAAAAATCTACGACGACGGTTTCGTAGATTCTCGTAGTTTTAAATCGCTAGAAATCACGATTTTTTTAGGTTTAAATACTTCAGATTCTTTTTCTATTCGTTCTATTAAAAGTTCTACTGCTTGTTTACCCATTACAAAACCATGTTGTGCAATTGTTGTTATAGAAGGTGACGAATATCTAGAGATTAAACCATCTGTAAAACCTATTATAGAAAAATCTTCTGGTATTTTATATCCTTTTTGTTTTGCTATTCTCATAGCCTTAGCTGCATAAATTTCATTTACAGCAAATACAGCGTCAATGTCTTGTTCAAATACTTTTTCTATCTGTGCACAGATATCTCCTTCTTCATCAATTTCCACAATTAAATTAGAATCTGTTTTAATATAGGCCTCTATCAACGCTTTTTCATAACCTTGCCTTCTTAAAGAACCTACATTTACATGTTTTGGTGTTGTTAATAGGGCAATTTTTTTTCTACCATTTTCTAATAAATGCTTCGTCGCTTTGTAACCTGCACCAACATCATCTACCACTACTTTATCGCACAAAATTTCATCGACCACTCTATCTATTAGTACTAACGGAATTTCTTCTGATACCAAATCTATAAAATGCCTAAAATCTTTATTTTCGAGGGTTTCATTTGCTATCGAAACAATTAAGCCATCTACGCTTCCGTTTGATAACACTTTTAAAGTTTCTACCTCTTTTTTATAAGATTCATTAGAGAAGCAAACCATAATATGATACCCTTTTTCAATAGCACCTTCTTCTATCCCCATAATTACTGTAGAGAAAAAATGATGTACTATTTTAGGTAAAATAACCCCAATTACTTTTGTTTTTTGATTGCGAAGTTGCAGTGCTAAACTATTAGGTTTGTAATTATAATAATCTGCATAGGCTTGTATTCTTTCTTTAGTCTCTTTACTTATTTCGTGACTGTCCTTTAAAGCTTTTGAAACGGTAGACGTAGAGACTCCTAATTCCTTAGCAATTGTTTTTATGGTAATTTTTTGCTTCATTATTTATCAAAAATAAAATATTAGAGTTAAATTCTGTTAATCTAGCAACAATAATTCATAAAAAGTTGTTAACACGAAAACGTTTTCGTGATTTTTATCATATTGTAAACATGCTACTAATCTATATATTTACAATGTGGAATGTAAGTTTATTGTAATCAAAAAAGTCAAATTTAAAGTTATTATTTAACAAATTATACATGGAAAAATTTAAATTATTGTTAATTGGAATTCTTTTAACATCATCATTTAGCATGTTTGCGCAACAAACTGTTAAAGGTGTTGTAAAAGATAAAACATCCGGCAATCCTTTGCCTGGTGTTAGTGTAGTTATTAAAGGAACTATTAGAGGTATGCAAACCGATTTTGACGGAATCTTTACTCTAGATAAGGTACAAACAGGAAACGTACTTGTCTTTAGATATTTAGGTTTTGCTGACAAAGAAGTTACCATTGGTACAGATTTTAACCTTTCTGTAGTACTAGAAGAATCTTTAGAATCTCTAGATGAAATAGTTGTAGTTGGTTATGGTTCGGTAAGAAAAGAAGACTTAACGGGTACAACAGATTTACTAACAAGTAAAGATTTTAACAAAGGACCTATTGTATCTGCACAATCACTTATTAGTGGTAAAGTTGCAGGTGTAAATGTAATTGCTGGTTCTGGTGCTCCTGGAGACGGACAAACCATTAACATTCGTGGTACTGGTTCTTTATCTTTAAATAGCCAACCATTATATGTTATAGATGGTATCCCATTAGACAATGGTGGTGTTGGAGGATCTAGAAATCCATTAAACTTTATAAACCCTAATGACATAGAAACATTTGTAGTTTTAAAAGATGCGTCTTCTACTGCTATTTATGGATCTAGAGCTGCAAACGGGGTAATTTTAATTACTACTAAAAAAGGGAAAGACAGTGAGTTTAAGTTTAATGCAAGCTCTCAAACAACTGTTTATACTTTAAGAGATAAAGTAGATGTTTTATCTGCAAATAAATTTAGAAGCTTAATAAATGATATTGGTACTCCTGCACAAGTTGCTTTATTAGGTGCTGCAGATACAGATTGGCAAGAAGAAATCTATACAACTGCTATTGGGCAAGATCATAACTTTAGTGCATTAGGTAAAATTTATGGAATACCAATGAGAGCTTCTTTAGGATATTCTGAACATGAAGGAATCTTAAAAGGAGATAACTTACAACGTACTACAGCTTCTATGAACTTATCTCCTACTCTATTTGATGAGCATTTAAAGATAGATTTTAATGTAAAAGGAATGTACACAGAAAATGAATTTGCAGATAGAGGTGCAATTGGTGGTGCAGTGTCTTTTGACCCTACACAATCTGTATTTGATTCAAATTCTCAATACGGTGGTTACTTTGCTTGGTTAGATGCTGGTACCGGAAACCAAAACAACTTAGCACCAACAAACCCTTTAGCTTTATTAGATTTAATAGATAATACTGCAGAAATTAGACGTTTTGTGGGTAATGTAAAGTTTGATTATAAAATACATGGTTTAGAAGATATAACTGCAACAGTTAACTTAGGATATGATACTTCTAACAGTCATGGTAGAAAAGTTACTTCAGAATTTATTCCAACTTCAGATGCAACTTTTAATGGTTCTTTAACTAGATATACTCAAAATTCAGACAACAAAGTTTTAGACGCTTACTTAACGTACTCTAAAACTTTTAATGAAAAGCATAACTTCACAGCAGTTGCTGGTTATGCATATCAATCTTTTGAATATGATAACTATAGTTATGATAGTGAAAAAGAAGAAGATGGTAATACCTATGAATTTATAGATAAATCTAAAAATGTGTTATTATCATATTTCAGTCGTGCTAATTACGATTATGAAGGGAAATACTATTTAACAGCAACGGTAAGAGCAGATGCTTCGTCTAAATTAAACCCAGATGATCGTTGGGGATTCTTCCCATCATTTGCAGCAGCTTGGAGTATTCATAAAGAAGATTTTATGGAAGATTCTTTCTTTAATGAATTAAAATTAAGAGTTGGTTACGGTGAAATAGGTAATATTAATGGTTTAGGTGATTATCAGTTTTTAACTAGGTATCAAGGTAGTACAGATACTGCTAACTATCAATTCGGAAACTCTTTTTACCAAACATTTAGACCAGAACCAATTAATACAGATTTACGTTGGGAAGTTGGAAGAACTTTAAATCTTGGTGTAGATTTTGCTTTTCTTGATAGAAGAGTTACAGGTTCTGTAAATGCTTACGTTAAAGAAACCAACGACCTTATTGCGAGTTCTATTGTAGATCCTTTTACAAATTTTGGAAACAGAATTAACGCCAACATTGGTAATATGGAAAATAGAGGTTTAGAGTTTAACTTAAACACAACCCCTATTAGAACAGATAATTTTGAATGGACTGTAGATTACAACATTTCATTAAATGATAATAAAATTACCAAATTATCTGCAGACCAACCACAAGGAGGAATCTCTACAGGTGTTGGTAATAATGTGCAGGTACATAGAGAAGGAGAAACAGCAAATAGTTTCTTGGTTTTTCAACAAGTGTATGATACTTCCGGAAAACCTTTAGAAGGGGTTTTTGTTGATAGAAATAACGACAATATGATTAATGATGATGATAAATACATTAATGAAGATCCTTTTGGAGATGTTTTAATGGGCTTTAACACAGGTGCTAGTTATAAAAACTGGGATGTATCTATACAAACTAGAGCTAGTTTTGGTAACTATATGTATAATGATGTTGCTGCGAATAAAGGTGTAGAAAAAAACGCTACAAACAACAGTATACTATCTAACTTACATGCAGATTACTACAATAGTGGTTTTACAGTTATTAATGATAGAACGGCTTTAAGTGATCATTTTGTACAAGACGCTTCTTTCTTTAAAATTGATAACATTTCACTTGGTTATACTTTAGATAAGATAGAAAACACAACGTTTCGTTTTTATGGATCATTACAAAATGTTTTAACAATAACCGATTATGATGGTTTAGATCCAGAAATTAACTTAGGAATCGATAATGATTTTTACCCAAGACCTAGATCTTTTGTATTAGGCGTAAACGTTAACTTTTAATAAAAAGAAAAATGAAACAAAAATTAAAATATTTAATTGTAATCATGTTATTCTCTTTAGGAGTTATATCATGTCACGAAGATTTGAATCAATTACCTATTGATCCAGATAGTTTTACAGAACAAGATGTGTTTTCTAATGCAACAGAAGCACAAGGAGCACTTGCTAAATTATATGCTAGTTTAGCTTTAACAGGGCAAAAAGGACCTTCAGGTGAGGCAGACATACAAGATATTGATGAAGGTTTTTCTCAATATTCTAGAATGTTGTTCAACTTAAATGAATTAACAACAGACCACGCTGTAGTTGGTTGGGGAGATGCAGGTTTACCAGATTTACATGGTATGTATTGGTCTGGTAGTAACGATTTTTCTGAAGCATTGTACTATAGGTTAGCACAAGAAGTATCTTTTTGTAACTCATTTATAAACAATGCAGCTGTTTTAACAGATACGGAAGTTGCTAGTTATATTTCAGAAGCTCGTTTTTTAAGAGCATTTGCTTACTATAACTTAATGGATATATACGGTAACGTACCTTTAGTAACTTCAGTTTCTACTGAGTTGCCAATGCAAGCATCAAGAACAGAAATATTCAATTTTATTGAAGCTGAATTATTAGAAATTCAAGATGAATTAAAAGTAAGTGGATCTAGCGAGTATGGTAGAGTAGATCAAGCTGCTGCTTGGGCATTATTGTCTAAATTATATTTAAATGCTGAAGTTTTTACAGGTACAGCAAAATATGCAGAAGCAGTAACTTATTCTAACAAAGTAATGACTTCTAGTTACTCTATAAACACTACAGATGTTAATGGAAACGGAAGTGCTTATGACGAACTTTTCTTAGCAGACAACAACACAAACGGAGCACAAAATGAATTTATTTTCGCCTTAAATTTTGATGGTCTTAGATCTCAAACTTATGGAGGTACTACATTTTTAGTACATGCTGCAATTGGAGGAAACATGAATGCTACAGAGTTTGGTGTAAACGGTGGCTGGGGAGGCTTAAGAACTACCAAAAACTTGGTTAATAAATTTGATGCAAACGATAAAAGAGGAATGTTTCATTCAGATGGTCAAACTTTAGAAATCGATGAGATTCCTACTTTTGAAAATGGATATGCTGTAACTAAATTTAAAAACATCGATTCTAATGGAAACCAAGGATCTGATGCCGCAGGAGATTTTGTAGATACAGATTTACCGTTAATAAGATTAGCCGAAATCTATTTAAACTACGCAGAAGCATCTCTTAGAGGTGGCGGAGGAGATTTAGGATTGGCTGTAACTAAAATTAACGAATTAAGAGAAAGAGCTTTCGGAAATGCAAGTGGAAACATTAGTACAGCAGACTTAACTTTAGAGTTTGTTTTAGACGAAAGATCTCGTGAGTTGTATTGGGAAGGACAAAGAAGAACAGATTTAATTAGATATAATTACTTTACTTCTGATACATATTTATGGCCTTTTAAAGGTAATTCTAAAAACGGATCTGGAGTTCAAGATTATAGAAACCTTTTTCCTTTGCCTAACAATATTATAACAACGAATCCTAATTTAACTCAAAATCCAGGATACTAATAACTAAAGACATGAAAAAAATAATAAATTCATTATTCGCTCTTATTATTGTATCAATTGGTTTTACCAGTTGTGAAGATATTAATGACAGAGTAATCATAAACCCAGATGTAGCAGCTACAACGGATTTGATTATTCAAGAAACAGCACCTATTGTACTTTTAGAGGAAAATCAGGCTGAAATTGCTTTAAATACAAATTGGAAAGCTCCAGATTTTGGTTTTGATGCAGTGCCAACGTATAAAATTCTGATAGATTTAGCTACAGGAGATTTTAGTAGTGCAGAAACCTTAGAAATTGGTGATAAATTAGAGAAATCATTTACAACTTTAGAGTTAAATTCTATTGCATTAGCTTTAGGTGCAGAAGCAGATGTTGCTTCAGATTTATCTATCAAATTACAAGGCTTTATTGGCAATCAATTGTTAATTAATACTAATTTACAAACAATCAATATAACTCCATACTCTAGTATTTTAGATTTATCTACTACATGGGGAATTATTGGTTCTGCTGCTAATGATTGGGGTGCAACTCCAGATTTACCATTCTTTACAACAAGTACAGCTGGTGTTTTAGTAGCATACGTTACTTTAATTGATGGAGAAATTAAATTT
This sequence comes from Polaribacter sp. 11A2H, assembly GCF_011379025.1. NCBI lineage: Bacteria > Pseudomonadati > Bacteroidota > Flavobacteriia > Flavobacteriales > Flavobacteriaceae > Polaribacter > Polaribacter sp. 11A2H. Next base: position 379,926 of record NZ_WTLD01000001.1, on the reverse strand, counting down.
AGAGAAAACAATGAATGGACCAATGATTTTGGAGATAACGGTGCAGACGGAACTTTAGATACTGGTGGAAGTAACATTGCTGTTGAGGCTGGTGCTTATAAAATTACCATGAACTTAAATAGCAATACCTATAAAATAGAAGATTTCTCTTTAGGCATTGTGGGTTCTTCTTATAATAATTGGGGAGACACTCCAGATTTTGCTCTTACTTACGATTCTTACTCAGATCAATTTAGAGGAATTGTAAAATTATTAGATGGTGAAATGAAGTTTAGAATGAATAATGATTGGAGTACCGCTTACGGAGAAGGTGCTGCAGGATTCTTAGATGCAGCTGGTGGTAATATTGCTACTACAGCTGGTAGATATATTGTTACCGTAAACCTAAATGATTTATCTTATTCTTTAGAACCAATAGAACATATTTGGGGACTTGTTGGTTCTGCTTATAATAATTGGGGAGATACTCCAGATGCCTTGTTCTCTAGAGATTGGTCTCAACCAAATGATGATATTTGGATTCTGAATAACGTAACACTTATAGACGGTGAATATAAAATTAGATCAAATGAGGCTTGGACACTAAATTATGGTGACGACGGTTTAGACGGAACTTTAGACGATGGCGCAAACATACCTGCTACTGCAGGTACATATTCTTTTGTATTAAACTTTACAGATCCAGAAAACCCAACGTATACCATAAATTAATTTTTTTTAAAACTTTACAAAGACTACCCCTAAAAGCGGTAGTCTTTGTTTTTTAACACGATTACTTATGAAAAAAATTACACTACTTTTAATATTAATAACTACTTTAAGCTATAGCCAGGTACAAAATGTAACTTTTTCTGTTTCTCCTGCTACTTTTAACGAAAGTGATGATATAACCATTACAATCTCAGGAATTACAACTGCTTCTTGGGGAGTTTCAGATATCTATTTATGGACTTGGTCTTATGATACTGATGATAGCAACTCTATGGATTCTCCAACAAATGGAAGTTGGACGAACTCTAACGAAGCTCAAAAACTAACAAACAATAGCAATGGTAGCTATTCAATAACTTTTAAACCATCAACTTTTTATAACAGAACTGGTTTAGGACGTATTGGAATGCTAGTAAAAGCTAAGGATGGCTCTGGAGATAAAAAAACTCAAGACCAATACTTTGAAGTTGGCGCTTATCAATTAACTTTAAATGCCCCAACAACCACTACAACCATTCTAAATTCCAGAGAAACATTACCAATTGCTGCAACAACTTCATTATCATCAAACTATACCTTAAAAGCAAATGGAGCTGTTATTAATCAACAAAATAGCACATCAACATACAACTACACTCCTACTGTTACAGAAAACACCACCTTTCTTCTAGAAGCTACAAATAACGGAGAAATTAAAAGCACAACATTTAAAGTAATTGTAAAACCAACGGTTTCAGAAGCAGCTGTACCTGCAGGCATGAAAGACGGAATTAATTTAACCCCATCAGACAATACAAAAGCTACTTTAGTGTTTTATGCACCTAATAAAGAGTTTGTTCATCTAATTGGTAGCTTTAACAATTGGCAAATAAATGATGCTTACTTACTAAAAAAAGACAGTGCTACAGATCGTTTTTGGATTGAACTAAAAGGTTTAACTCCGCAAACAGATTACACGTATCAATATATTATTAATGCAGATTTAAGAGTTGCAGACCCATACTCTACTGTAATTTTAGATGAATATAACGATCAATATATAAACGCAACTACCTATCCTAATTTACCAAGTTACCCTACAGGAAAAACCAACCACGCAGTTACTTTGTTAAGAACTGGTGATGCAGATTATGTATGGCAAACTACTAACTTTACGAAACCGGCTAAAACAGACTTGGTTATTTACGAACTTTTAATAAGAGATTTTGATGCCTTACATTCTTATGATGCTGTAAAAGCAAGATTAGATTATTTAGAAGAATTAGGTATCAATGCCATCGAGTTTTTACCTGTTATGGAATTTGATGGTAACGAATCTTGGGGTTACAACCCTTCTTTTCACATGGCTTTAGATAAGTATTATGGAAACACTACTTCTTTTAAACAATTTATAGACGAATGCCATAAAAGAGGAATTGCAGTAATTATAGATGTTGCTTTTAATCATGCTTCTGGTCAAAATCCGTATTACAGAATGTACAATACAGATAATGGTGGTTATAGCGGACAAGCAAATTCAGATAGCCCTTTTTTCAATCCAACGGCAACACATTCTTACAGTGTTTTTAACGATTTTAATCACTCTAAACAAGCCGTAAAAGATTATGTTAAAAGAGTTTCTCAATATTGGATTGACGAATATAAAATTGATGGTTTCCGTTGGGATTTAACAAAAGGATTTACACAAAATTGTGCTTCTGGAGATGCTTGTACAAACGCATACCAACAAGATAGAGTTGATGTTTTAAAAGAATATGCTGACGATCAATGGCAAATTGATCCAAATTTTTATATTATTTTCGAGCATTTAGGCACCAATAAAGAAGAAACAGAATGGGTAAGTTATAGACTAGCTGAAGGAAAAGGAATTATGGTTTGGGGTAACCACAACCATCAATATAACCAAGCTACCATGGGGTTTGGAACCGAAGCCGATTTCTCTTGGATTTCTTACAAAAACAGAGGTTGGTCTGTGCCAGCAAACGTAAGCTATATGGAAAGCCATGACGAAGAGCGTTTAATGTATAAAAACCTACAGTATGGTAACGCTCGCGGAAGCTACAATGTTAAAGACTTAAATACAGCATTAGCTAGAGAAGCATTAGCGGGCGCTTTTTATTTTACAGTTCCTGGACCAAAAATGATTTGGCAATTCGGAGAATTAGGATATGATATTTCTATAGAAGAGAATGGTAGAACAGGAAATAAACCAATTTTATGGAATTACTTAGACAATGTTAATAGAAAGAATTTAAAAGAAACTTGGTCTAAATTAATTCAATTAAAACTGAAATATGAAATTTTTGAAACTTCAAATTTCACTTTAAATGTTGGTAATGCTAACGGATTAAACACCATTCATTTATCAGATGCATCAGCGTCGGGTATACAAAACATTACTATTATCGGTAATTTTGGAGTAACTACACAGAGTATTTCTCCTGCTTTTCAACAAACAGGTACTTGGTATAATTTATTAGAAGATAACACTACAATAACAGTTACAAATACAACTGCTAGCATTTCGTTAGCTCCAGGTGAATTTAAAGTGTATGCAAATAAACCAGCATCTCTTGCTACGGATGATTTTACGATAGACGATAAAAGTTCTATAAAACTGTATCCAAATCCGACTAAAACACACTTTGTTCTTTCTGATAAAACAAATGAAGTTACCATTTATGATATTACCGGAAAACAAGTAAAATCGTTTTCTAAAGAAGTGATAAACACCAATTATTTTGAAATATCAATGTTTAAAAAAGGTGTTTATTATATTAGAATTAAGGATGCCAAAAATGAAACTACAACTAAAAAACTGATTGTAAATTAATTTTTGATTTTAATAAACAAGAAGTTGTCTAAAAAAAGTGAATTTTTGTCAATCTGAATTTATTTCAGATTCTTTTGAAGCCTGAATTTCAGAAAGTTAAGATACTGAAACAAGTTCAGCATGACAAGGTTTATTACTTTTTAGGCAGCTTCTTATTATTTTTAAACTTTAATATATTCTAAACTCCAAACTGAGTTAAGTGATGATCTAAATGCTTGTAAAAAGAGTTATTCCATTCTACCGCAGTTAGTTTACCAAAAGAATTAGAGTCTTTACCCTCGAAATAAGTTTCTCCTAATTCTTGGGTTTTAATAACATAATTTACTAAAGTTTTCTTTTCAGCTTCAAATTCTCTAGCATCGGAAATAACAAATTGTGATGCCGTTTTTCCATTTTTAGCAAACGGTTTTTCCGACACTACAATGTTTTTAACAATCATTTTTAAAATCCATCTGGTAAAAGCATTTGGTTTTGGAAACTTATCTGTAAAAACCATCTCATACGTAACAACACAGTGTGCTAACATTTGTGATACAGACATTTTACCCCAAGTTGGTTTTGATGTTGCCGATAAATTATTGATTCTATTAATTACGTCGTTTGTAATTTCTTTTTCGAAAATATTTTTCATTTTAATGTAATATTTTAAACAATAATTCTTTTAATATATCTTTTTGAGATTGACTTGCGCCAACACCTTTACTTTTTACGTCTGCATCTCTTAAAAAAGCAATTATTTGTGCCACTTTACGCATTGGATAATTTCTAGCAGCTAAAAAATATTCATCTACAAAATAAGGATTAACACCTAATGTTTTTGCTACAGAACTTTTAGATTTGTCTTTTAAACCATGAAAAGAAAGGAGTTGTGTAAAATACCCGTTCAGTAAAGAAATGGTCATCACCAAAGGATTATTCTTTGGGTTTTCTGCAAAGTAATTTATAATTCTATTAGCTTTTACAATATCCTTCTCTCCTACTGCTTTTCGCAATTCAAAATTATTAAAATCTTTAGAAATACCAATATTGTCTTCTATATGCTTATCACTAATAATAGATTCTTTAGGCAGAATTAGCATTAATTTATCTAACTCGTTAGAAATCTTACTTAAATCTGTTCCTAAAAACTCTACTAACATCTGAGATGCTTTGGGTTCTATTTTATATTTTTTACCACTTAAAACTCTACGAATCCAATCTGAAACCTGATTCTCATACAGTTTTTTACTTTCATAAATTAAACCTGTTTTAGCAATTGCTTTGTGCAGTTTTTTACGTTTATCAAGTTTTTTATATTTATAGTTAAAAACTAAGACAGTGGTTGGTTGTGGATTCTCTGCATACGCAACTAACTTTTCTATATTTCTACTTAAATCTTGTGCTTCTTTAACAATTATCACCTGTCTTTCCGCCATCATTGGGTAACGTTTTGCAGCAGAAACAATATCTTCTATGCTTGCATCTCTACCATACATTACCTGCTGATTAAACCCTTTTTCGGCTTCCTCTAAAATATGTTCTTCTATATAGTCAGAAATTTTATCAATATAATAAGGCTCATCACCCATTAAAAAATAAATTGGCTTTATAATTCCTTTCTTTATATCTGAAACAATGTCTTTTATTTCGTTCATTTACTTACTTTTGACTGATGCAAAAACTTAACCTACCTTCTTATAATTTCAAACTCAAAAGTAGCGAAAATAAGACGCTTATTTTTGATAAATTGAGAAAAAAATATATGGTTTTAACTCCAGAAGAATGGGTGCGTCAACATTATGTTTCTTTTTTAATTGAAGAAAAAAAATATCCGGTTTCTTTAATTGCTTTAGAAAAACAATTGACCATTAATAATCGTAAAAAAAGAACAGATATTTTAGTTTTTAATAAAGAAGGAAATCATGAAATTATTGTAGAATGCAAAGCACCTTCTATTAAAATAACTCAAGATACTTTCGATCAAATTGCACGTTATAATTTAAAGTTAAAAGCCAATTACTTAATTGTTACCAACGGATTAGATCATTTTTATTGTAAAATGGATTTTGAAAAGGAAACTTATATTTTTCTAAAAGAGATTCCTGATTACAAATAAATTGTCTTTGTTTAGAAATTAAAAATATAGAACTACATCAAAAAACGCCTTTACTTTTAAGAAAACGAAAAACCATATAAGAGGACTTATTTTATACTTTTATTAAGACAAATTATATAAAAAAACTAACTTATAAATAGTAAATTCGCATTCTTGAAAATAGCAATCGTCATATTAAATTGGAATGGTCAAAAACTGTTAGAACAGTTCTTGCCATCCGTTATAAATTTTAGTTCTAAAGAAGCTGCTATTTATATAGCAGACAATGCCTCTACAGATTCTTCAGTTACCTATGTAAAAGAAAAATTCCCTAGTGTTAAAGTAATAGAAAATACTATAAATGGTGGATATGCAAAAGGATATAACGATGCATTGCAATCTATTGATGCCGATATTTACTGTCTTTTAAATTCTGATGTTGAGGTTACAGAAAATTGGTTAGAACCGATTAAAACTGTTTTTAGAAATGAAGAAAACACGGCGATTATTCAACCAAAATTATTAGATTTTAAAGACAAAACGAAGTTTGAATATGCAGGTGCTGCCGGTGGTTTTATAGATTTATATGGCTATCCTTATTGTAGAGGACGTCTATTTAATCAATTAGAAAAAGACAACGGGCAATTTAATGATGAAGCTACTATTTTTTGGGCTTCTGGTGCATGTTTATTTATTCGCGCTAAAGTATTTAATCAACTAGGTGGTTTAGATGAAGATTATTTTGCGCATCAAGAAGAAATAGATTTATGCTGGCGAGCACAAAGTAGAGGTTTCAAAATAAAATACGTGGGTGCTTCTACGGTATATCATGTTGGCGGAGCTACTTTACAAGAAACAAATCCTCATAAAACATATTTAAATTTTAGAAATAGCTTACTTAATATTGTAAAAAACGTTCCTAAAAGATGGTTTCTATTCGTTCTTTTTTCTCGTTTAATTTTAGACGGAATTGCAGGTTTAAAGTTTCTATTAGAGTTAAGACCAGTTCATACGTTAGCAATTCTTAAAGCTCATTTAAGTCTTTATAAAAACTTCTTTAAATTTTTGAAAAAACGTAGAGTTTTACAAAAAAAACAAGACTACAATTTACACACAAGTATTGTTTGGCAATATTTTGCATTGGGTAGAAAAAAGTTTAACGAACTAAAGTAGTTCCTTTTCTAAAACTTCTCTCCATTTACCGGACTCTGCATAGTCTTTTATTACCTTATTTCTTTCAATTAAAAAATGCTGCATGTATTTTTTTAGGAAAATAAAATCAGCAATTTTTCCAAGAACACCAAAAGGAGAAACATAGTCAAAAATATCTTTTACAATCACTTTATCGCCTTTCTGCTCAAGAAAATGTTCATGTCTAAAACTTTTAAAAGCTCCATGAACCATTTCATCAGCAAAAAAAGTTGGTGCTTTAAAATCTGTTATAATAGAAGTTAATTCTTGGGTAACACCTAAATGTTTAGCTCGCCAAGTTACTGTTTCATTAAGTGATATTAAACCAGAAGTTTTACCAGCAATAGCTTCTTCTTTAGAGTTTTTTGTAGAAATTTTATGTTAATCGATACTTCTAATTAAATTGAAAACAATATCAATATCAGTAATATTAATAATGGTTTCTAAGTGAATTTTTGGCATTACAGAATATCTAAACTTCCTTTACCTTCTCTTATTACTTCCGGATATCCATCTGTAAAATCTATAATTGTAGATCCTTGATTGTCTCCATACCCACCATCAATCACAATATCTACTAACTTTCTCCATTTTTCAAAGATTAATTCTGGATCTGTAGTATATTCTAAGATTTCATCTTCATCTCTAATAGAGGTAGACACAATTGGGTTGCCCAACGTTTCTACTAAGGCTCTAATAATATTGTTATCTGGAATACGGATACCCACGGTTTTTTTCTTTTTAAATACTTTTGGTAAGTTGTTACTTCCTGGTAAAATAAAGGTATAAGGACCTGGTAATGCTCTCTTAAGTATTTTAAATGTAGCGCTATCAATTTGCTTTACATAATCCGATAAGTGGCTTAAATTGTTGCAAATAAAAGAAAATTTTGCTTTTTCTAATTTAACTCCTTTAATCTGAGCAATTTTTTCTAAAGCTTTATTGTTCGTTATATCGCACCCTAAACCATACACCGTATCTGTGGGGTAAATAACCAAACCGCCACGTTTTAAAACCGCTACAACTTTATCGATTTCTTTTTGGTTTGGGTTCTCATTATATATTTTAATGAATTCTGACATACTATAAATATACAAAAACTCAACTTGATTATCAATCAAGTTGAGTTTTTTTTATGGGAAAATTATTTTTTTTAAGACTTATCTACCATTCTAAATCCTTCTCCATGTATGTTTAAAATCTCTACATGCTCATCTGGTTTTAGATACTTACGAAGTTTTGCAATATACACATCCATACTTCTAGATGTAAAGTAATTGTCATCTCTCCATATTTTTGTTAAGGCTAATTCCCTTGGCATTAAATCGTTTTTATGAATTGCCAACATACGTAACAATTTACTTTCTTTTGGAGATAATTTTATAGGTTCTCCATTTTCACCAACTGACAAATGTCTTAATTTAGAATTGAAGAAAAAGCCTCCAATTACAAATTCGAATTGTTCTGATTCGGCTGTTTTATCTGTATCCTTACGCTGTAAAATTGCTTTAATTTTATGTAGTAATACTTCAGAATCAAATGGTTTGTTTAAGTAATCATCTGCTCCAACAGCATATCCTCTTAAAACATCTTCTTTTAACGTTTTTGCTGTTAAGAAAATAATTGGTACTTCTTTATTGGTTGTTCTAATGTCTTGTGCTAAAGAAAAACCATCTTTACGAGGCATCATTACATCTAATATACACAAATCATAATCACTGTTTTTAAACATGATTAACCCCTCTATACCATCCTTAGCATGTGTTACATTGTAATCATTTAACGCTAAATAATCTTTTAAGACTGTTCCAAAATTTGGATCATCTTCAACTAATAAAATTTTTTTACTTCCCATTGTTATGTTTTTAAATTAAAGGTAATTTTACTGTAAATGTACTTCCTTTTCCTTTTTCACTTTCTACAAAAACAGTACCATGATGTTTTTCTACAATCTCTTTTACATACGCCAAACCAAGTCCATGGCCTTTTACATCATGTATGTTTCCTTTTTGTTCTCTATAAAACTTATCAAAAACTTGTTTTTGAACAGCTTTACTCATTCCTATTCCTTCATCTTTTATTTTAAAGATAAAGAATTTGTTAGCACTTTCTGTGTACACATTAATTTTTGGTGCTCCTTCAGAATATTTTAAACCATTTTCTAGTATGTTAACAATTACATTTGTTAAATGAAATTCGTTACCAGGAATTTCTGTAATAATTGCCTCAAAATGTGTATTTATGGTTCCTTTTCTATCTGCAATTAGCAAACTTACGTGTGTAATTGCATCTTCTATTGTGTCGTGCATATCAATAGTTTCCTTACTAATATCTAACTGATTTTTTTCTAACCTAGATATTCTTAAGACGTTTTCTACTTGAGAGTGCATTCTTTTATTTTCGTCTCTAATCATTTTTACATAACGTAACACTTTTTCGTTATCATTAATAATCTTTGGGTTCTTAATAGAGTCTAAAGCAAGGTTAATGGTAGCAATTGGTGTTTTAAACTCATGCGTCATATTATTTATAAAATCAGTTTTTATTTCTGATATTTTCTTTTGTCTTATTAGTTGATATAAAGAACTAGAGAAAGCTATTATAATGATAAAAATAAAAGACAATGAAAGTACTAAAATACTCGAAAGCCCAGAAAGTATGTGTTTATCTTTAGAAGGAAAAGTTACGTATAACTCATATTCTACCTCACCATTTGCATTAAAAAAGAGTGGATATGGGTAACTTTCGTTTTTGTTAATTGTATAATATCCTGATTTTAATTTTGTAGCTAAACCATCTTTACTGTAAACCCCATATTTAAAATCTAAATAGACATTTCGGTTTTCTAACTCTTCTTTAATGGTATTATTTAAATCGTTATTACTTATTCTTTGATGAAGAGGTGTTATTTTTTTATAGTCATCAAAGTATGCCGAATTATAAGCACTTTCTATTTTCTTAAATCTTTTAGTAAAAGAATATCTATTTTCGTCTGTAGAAGAAAAAGCATTGTCTACTCCTTTAATTAATCTAGAATGAAAAAAATCTTGTTTTCCCGTTACTCTCTTTACAATGATAGAATCATTGTCTAAAAATTCTGTTGGTAATTTAAAATTCTCTTCTAAATAAGTTGTTCCTATAGAAAAACGCTCTTTAGTGATGGTATCTATTTCTTGAAAAAGGTAATTTCTTATTTGGGCATCGTTGGCCAAACCAACATTGTCAAAGAAACCTTCCATTTTTTTATCAAAAGAAGCTTCTTCTTTGTCATTTATTCTTTGGGTTACACTACTCAAAGATTTTTGAACATCATTTTTAAATTGCTCATTCTTACTTGCTACAGCATTGTTTATCCAAAACACCTGTACAGCAATAATTCCTATTAAGGAAATGCTCATTAAAACCACAATAAGAACAAACATTTTCTTACCCATACGTCAAAGTTACGGCTTTCAAAAATTGATTTTATGATTTTTAACCTAAATTAACAACTTTACTTTAAGTTTAAGAGTCTTTTAACAATATTATTGAATAAAATTAAATTGAGGCCTTCTTTTTTGTTAAAATATTATGGATTTTAAGAACCTGAAAAAGAGTGTTTTCTTTACTTAAATTGGTAATAACATAGTTAGATTGTAGTAATTTTTTATCCTCTAACCATTGGTTTTTTATCCTGTTTTTTACCGCTGTTTTAGAGCTGTTATCTCTTTGCATTGTTCTTTCTATTCTAATATTAAGAGGTGCATATACAGAAATAATAATATCGCATTTTAAATTACTTTTACTTTCAAAAAGAATGGCATTTTCATATAAAACATATTCTTTGTCTACATTTTGATCTACAAATACTTGAAAATGTTTTTTAACCTCTGGATGTACGATAGAATTTAACGCAGCTAATTTGCTTTTATCATTAAAAACAAGGTTGGCAATAAAAGAGCTATTTAATTGATTGTCTAGGTAAGATTCAACTCCAAATTCTTCAATAATTTTAGATTTTATTATTGGAGAAGCATTCATTAACTTTTTAGCTTCTAAATCTGCATTATAAATAGCAACAGTATTAAATTTGGCAAAAATAGTAGCGACTGTCGTTTTACCGCTTCCTATACCTCCTGTTAAACCTACAACCATTTTATTTCTGAATTAAAAAATCTATTTTATTAGGTATCACTTTAAAACTTTTAACATAATCTGGTTTTCCTATTACTTTAGGTAATAAATACCCCAGGTTATTATCTTTAGAAACATTGTAATCACAAACTACTTCAAAAAAGTTTTTATCAATTTTATTAAAGTTAGAAAGACCTACTACATAAACTACTTCTACAGTTTTATTAAGCGTTGTTAACTCTACCCCTTTTGGAAGGTTACTTATTGTAAACGGAACTTCTAAAGTACCTTCTGTAAACTTTTCTACTTTACCACTAATGGTTGTAAATTTAGATGTAAACTTAATATTCCCTAAATTTTTAGGCAATACAATTTCTATTTTTTTAGAAAAATCTTCTCGAATATTATCTAATTTTAATAACTTTAGATCTATGTATGTTATTTTATTTATTTGAGTTTCTGGACCAGAAATTAAGATGCTATCTGGCTTTACGCTTACTGGTTCTAAAATATCGTAGCCAATTTGATATTTAATTTCTAAATTTGGTTTTAAGGCTACTTTTTTAGAGGTTAAAGTACCAATGTCTAAATATATGGTATCTAAAACAATTTCTTGCAACTCTAGTCCTGAGTGCAATTGTTTTTGAATTGTGCTAACCTGATTTCTTGTTAAAAAATAATAGCTACCAGTAGATTTTTTATGCAAACTGTTTGCATTTAAAGTAATTGTTTTATCTCCAAAACCAGATCTAATAAGATTAAAACCAGTAGATTTTACAATAATATCTATTTCTTTTATAGGCTTATTCTGTAATAATTTATCTTGAGGAATATTTTTATAATTTACAGGAAAAGTGATACTAGTAGTATACTCTCTAGATAGAGTAATTAAAAACCACATTAAAATAGAGGCAATTAAAAAACTAATAAAACTTTTTGCTATTTTTCTATTCTTTATCAAGGTAGTAAATAAATTTTAATGCAATTTACACAAAAGCTTGTTAACAAAAAAGTGAGCTGTATCTAAAAAGACAAAGCTCACTTAATATTTTAAATTAACTAGTATTTATTTTTTAGCTGGTGTTAATTTTTTGTTTGTTAATTCCATAGAAACGGCAGAACGTTCAAACTTAATTTTCCCTGCTCCTGTTTCTATTGTTATAGTACCTTCTGCTTCGTTAATTTCGGCTATTTTACCATGAATACCACTAGAAGTAACCACTTTAGCGCCTTTTTTAATTTCAGCTTGAAAAGCTTTTTCCTTTTTCTGACGATTCATTTGCGGTCTTATCATAAAGAAATAAAACACCACAATAATTGCTAAAAAAGGCAACATACTCATTAAACTACCACTCATTCCTTCTTGTAAAAATATTACAGTATACATACTTTTTATTTTGCTTTTGGTGTTACAGAACCTTTAATAGTTAATACTTGCCTACCAGCTTCTGTATTTGTTGTTAAGGTTACTGTTTTTTGTTGTCTATTTGGTCTACCATTTGTATTAAATTTCACATCAATGTTACCTGTTTCACCCGGTTTAATTGGTGCTTTTGGCCAAGTAGGAACTGTACAACCACAAGAACCTTGGGCGTTTGTAATTACTAAATCTGTTTTACCTGAATTGGTAACCACAAAAGTAGTTTCTACCAAGTCTCCTTCATTTACAGTACCAAAATCATAGATTGTTTTATCTAATGAAATTAAAGCGGTTCCTTTTTTAATTTCTATATCTCTAGAAGCAGCGTTCTCTAAATTTTCTTGATTTACTTTTTTAACGGCATTTCCTCCATCTTTACAAGCTGTAAAGAAAGATGCTGTAACTACAAATGCTAATAAGATTGTTATTTTTTTCATTATGGTTTAATTTTAAGTAAAAATAATAAATAATTTATATAAAACAATAGTTTAAAGTAATCCTCTACCTATTTTAACAATTCTTTTACTTTCTATAAATTCCTTAGAAATTTTATCTAAGACACCATTAATAAAATAGCTACTCTTTTCTGTAGAATAATCTTTAGATATTTCTATATATTCATTAATAGTAACTCTGGTTGGTATAGAGTGGAAATTTAAAAACTCTGAAACAGCCATTTTTATAAGAATCATATCCATGTCTGCAATTCTATCTGTTTCCCAGTTAGGTGTTTTTTCTTCTATAATAGATTCGTATTCTGTATTATTTAAAACTGTTTTCTTAAACATTTTAGATACAAACTCTTCATCATCTTTGTCTTTGTATAGTTTACCTAACACAAAAATAGTATTATCTTTCTGCTTGCTTAACGTTTTTACAACCCAAGTGTTAACAAAAGGAATATCGTCTGACCAAGAAATCATTGTGTCTTCAAAATATTCTCCTAATTTGTCATCTGGTGCAATAATTTCTTTAAAGAAATCAATTACAAAAGCTTTGTCTATTTTATAGGAATCTTCTTCTGTACTTAAATATTTTTTATACAAATCGCTATTTTGCAATTTTTCAAAAATAATTTTCACATACTCATCATTTTCCTCCCAATTTGTTAAATCATTTAATTCAACATAACCTTCTATACTTGCGCTTTCTGCGATGGTATTTATCAGTTTATTGTTTAAAAATTTGTTATTTGGGTTTAAATCTTCTTTGGTAGCAAGAATTTTCTTTTTAGAAAGTGCTATTTTTTTAGCTGCTAACTTCTGTACTTCTACCAATAACTGTAGGTTTAAAACGTACAAATCGTACATTTTTAAAATACTATGTTTTAAAAATTTTTCCTCTTTAATGATATCATCATTATAAGAATGTAACATAGCGTACACAGATTGCATCACTTTAACTCGAATATGTCTCCTGTTAATCATTTTCTAAAGAACTTATATAAATTTGGGTGCAAAAATAGTGTTATTTTACTTTTATTCGACTACCTTTTTATTCTTTTTTAAGAATTAATTCTATCCTTAATCTTGTATCTTTGCGCTTTTACTTTTTTAACAAAAAAATAATTTTTCGATATTATAATAATTGTAATTTTATTTTTTTTAAAAATTCAATATTCATTGAAGGAACTAAGACACATAAATAAATATTTTTCTAAATATAAATGGCGATTATTAATAGGTTTATTAATAACTATTTTAGCCAAATTTTTAGCTTTAAAGATTCCTCAAATAGTAGGAGATTCTTTAAATATTGTTGAAGACTACCAAAACGGAATCGTTACTGATTTAGAAGACGTACAGCATCAATTATTAATAAATGTACTTCTTATTATAGGGGTTGCTATATTATCTGGTTTTTTTACTTTTTTAATGAGGCAGACTATTATTGTTACTTCTAGATTGATAGAATTCGATTTAAAAAACGAAATTTATCAACAATACCAAAGGTTGTCACTTAATTTCTACAAAAAAAACAGAACAGGAGATTTAATGAATCGTATTTCTGAAGATGTTTCTAAAGTAAGAATGTATGTAGGGCCTGCTGTTATGTATACCATTAATATGATCGTTTTGCTGTTTGTTGGTTTTACACAGATGATGAATATTGATGTGAAGCTAACCATGTACACTCTAATTCCTTTTCCATTATTATCGATTTCAATATTTGTTTTAAGTAAAGTAATACATAAAAGAAGTACAATTGTTCAGCAATATTTATCAAAATTAACCACTTTTAACCAAGAGTTTTTCTCAGGAATTAATGTGGTTAAATCTTACGGAATTGAAGCATCAATAATAAAAGACTTCGATGAAATTGCAGATGAAAGCAAGGAAAAGAACATACATCTGCAAAAAGCAAATGCATTATTTTTTCCGTTGATGGTCTTTTTAATTGGTATTAGCAACTTATTGGTATTATATGTTGGAGGTCAATTATATATTGCAAATGAAATACAAATAGGTACTATTATAGAGTTTATGCTCTATGTAAATATTTTAACTTGGCCAGTAGCTGTTGTAGGCTGGGTTACTTCTATGGTGCAGCAAGCAGAAGCTTCACAAGCTAGAATTAATGAGTTTTTACAACATGTACCAGAAATACAAAATAGCAGCAATTTACCAATAGAATTAAAAGGAAATGTTACGTTTAAAGATGTTACTTTTACGTATGATGACACCAATATAACGGCTCTAAAAAACATTAACATCTCTGTTAAATCTGGAGAAACAATTGCTATTTTAGGTAAAACAGGATCTGGAAAATCTACCATTATAGAATTAATTTCTAGGTTGTACGACACAAAAGTTGGAACTATTTTATTAGACGACATCCCTATAAAAGAAGCTAATTTAGATGCTGTTAGAAGTCAGATTGGTTTTGTACCTCAAGATCCATTTTTATTTTCTGAAAGTATAGAAGACAATATTAAATTTGGTAAAGAAGATGCCACAGAGGAAGAGATTATTGCTGCAGCTAAAAATGCAGATGTACATAAAAACATAATCGATTTCCCTAACGGATACAAAACAGTTTTAGGAGAACGTGGTGTAACGCTTTCTGGCGGACAAAAGCAGCGTGTTTCTATTGCTAGAGCAATTATTAAAAAACCTAAAATTTTAATTTTTGATGATTGTTTGTCTGCTGTAGACACAGAAACTGAAGAAAAAATCCTTTCTAATTTAGAAAGAATATCTAAAAATATTACCACTTTTATAATTAGTCACAGAATCTCTTCGGCCAAAAATGCCGATAAAATTATTGTTTTAGACCAAGGAGAAATCATACAACAAGGAACTCATAATCAACTAATAACCATAGACGGTTACTACAAAGATTTGTATGACCAACAACTTTTAGAAAAAGAAATTTAATCTTTAACCTTGCTACATAAAATATTTTGTTAGATTTGTTAAGTATAAAAAAAATATTATAATTACTATTTTACAAGAATTATGGCAGAGAGAGCAGAGAGAGTTGAACAGGAGGAAATTTTTTCACAAGTATTAAGAGCAGGAAGAAGAACTTACTTTTTTGATGTAAGAGCAACAAAAGCAGATGATTACTACTTAACTGTTACCGAGAGCAAAAAGTTTACACATGATGATGGATCTTTCCATTACCAAAAACACAAAATTTACTTATATAAAGAAGATTTTACAGATTTTCAAGAAATGTTAGGTAAAGCAACCGATTACATTTTAAATGAAAAAGGTAGCGAAGTAATTAGTGAGCGTCACCAAAAAGATTTTAAAAAGGAAGAAGGAACTGAAACTACTGATGAAGTTAAATCTACAGAGAGTTTTACAGATGTTTCTTTTGAAGATATATAATAATTACAGACTGTTTTTGTATTCCCTTAATTGAGCAGACTAAAATAGGAACAAAAAAATATGTTAAAGATATTTTAATTCAAGTTTACACAAAAAAACCGCAAATTTACTATTTGCGGTTTTTTATTTTTTTACTCTAAATTTTCTTTTCTGGTTGTATTTATCCCTAAAAGGCAACCTTAATTTATAAATTAAAGTACTTTCTTTATCGTCTTTGTTTTAGCAACGGTTTCTTCCCACTCTTTTTTTGCAGAGCTATCTTTTGTAATTCCGCCACCAACATAAATAGAAGCTGTTTTATCTGCTACACTCATACATCTTAAATTCACAAAAAGCGATGAACTTTTATTTGCAATGTTTAATTCGCCTAAAAAACCACTATAAAATGTTCTTTTATAGTTTTCATTTCTATTAATAAATTCCTCAGCATTTTCTCTTGGCAAACCACAAACAGCAGGTGTTGGATGCAAACCTCTAATTAATGCTTTTAAATTAGAGCCATTATTTAACTCCCCTTCTATCTTACTTCTTAAATGTAACAAATTCCCTGCTTTTACAGTTTCTTTCTTATTTACTTTAAGATTGCTAGAAATTGGTTTTAATTGACTCTCAATAAAATCAGTAACCAACTGCTGCTCTTCTAATTCTTTATTTTTCCAAACAACCTCATCAGAACCTTCAAAAACCTGAGTCCCTGCTAAAGACATCGTTTTAAAAGTGTTTCCGCTAATATTTAAAAGTGTTTCTGGGGTGGCACCAAACCACAAACCAACTTTTGGATGAAACCAAACATATACAAATGCATTTGTGTATGTTTTTAATAATTTATTAAAAGTAAGAAGGACATCAAACTCATCTAACAAAACCTCTTCTTTTCTTGAAACAACTACTTTAATAAGCTCGTTATTATTTATTTCATCTAGCGCTTTTTCTACCAAGTGAAGATGTTTTTCTTTATCAGTATTAATAGCATCAGAAAAATGTTCATTCAAAGAAAAATTTTCTTCCATTAAAATATTTTCACTGATAAAATCTGCATTTTCAGAAGGAAATAAAACAGCTTTTTCTTCAGAATTAAAAGGAGCAAAAACAAATCCTGTTTCTGTAAATTTGGTTGTGAAACAAAGTTGATCATCCTTCAAAAAAAATCCATTTACGGATTCTGTATTCGGTTTTCTATACGCTACAAAAGGGATATGTCTTTTGTAATTTTCTTCAATTTTATTAAAAAGAATATTCAATGTGTTGGGTTTTTTATTTCTTTGTTAAAACAATGTTGGTCATTTTAGCAACTGAAATTAAATCGCCATTTTCATCAACAATTTTAACTTCCCATAAATGCGTTGTTCTACCTTTATGAATATTAGTTGCTGTTGCATAAACAGTGCCTTCTAGCTTGCTTTTTATATGGTTTATAGATAATTGAATTCCGTTTACAAACTGGGTTTTACTATCTATAAAAAAGTTAGAAGCTGCACTACCAACACTTTCCGCTAAAGCCGCCGTTGCACCACCATGTAATTGTCCGTAAGGCTGATGCACCCTAGAATTAACAGGCATTTTTGCTGTTAAAAAATCATCACCAAGAGCAACATATTCAATATCAAGAGTTTCCATTAATGTGTTTTTAGAACTCTCATTAAACGCTTTTAAAATTGCAACTGTATCCATATCATTCTAATTATATGGTAAAAGTACATATAAAATTTTGTATTTTTGCAGCAGAAAAATTAATCCATTTCATGTACAAAATACGCGTAATTTTAGACACAAAAGAAGATGTAATCAGAACTATTTTGGTTGACAACAACTTAAACTTAGAAGATTTACATGCCACAATTGCTAAAGCCTTTGGTTTTGGAGGTAGAGAAATGGCTTCTTTTTATAGAACTGATGATGAATGGGAACAAGGAGAAGAGATTCCGTTGTTTAATATGGAAGAGATTGGCGAAGGTATTTCTATGAAAACTTGTATTTTAAATGAAACTTTACCAGAGGAAGGTGATAAACTAATTTATGTGTACGATTTCTTAAAAATGTGGACTTTCTACGTTGAAGTAATCGAAGTTTCTGCAGAGAATAAAGAAAATTTACCTCAAATTATTTTAACTGTTGGAGAAATACCAAGTGAAGCTCCTGAAAAAGAATTTGTTGCTGAAAAATTAGATGATGGTTTTGGTGACGAAGAAGATATTGATGATGAATTTGGTCATTTTGATGATGATTACGATTTTACTGAATATTAATTTAGTATTCAGTAACAATTTACAGTATTTTTTTAAGTCGTTAGTAATTATATTTAAGTCAATTATTTCCATTCTGAACTTGACTGATTACAGCCAACTTAAAACTGCTGACTTATTTGTTGTAACAAAATTGTAATTTGGTCGTCTTACAAATATAATCGACTAAATCAATTTCTTTGGAAACTATCTTATCACTTAAAAATCTCGATAAAAAATACGGAAAAGTTCACGCAGTAAACAATCTTTCTTTTGATATAGAAAGAGGAAATGTCTACGGAATTTTAGGTCCTAACGGAAGTGGAAAATCTACCACTTTAGGTATTATTTTAAATGTTGTAAACAGAACTTCTGGAGAGTTTTCTTGGTTTAACGGAAAACTAACTACACATCAAGCCTTAAAAAAAGTAGGTGCAATTATAGAGCGACCTAATTTTTATCCTTACATGACGGCTACTCAAAACCTAGCTTTAATTTGTAAGATAAAAGAAATATCAACAGAAAAAATTAACGAGAAACTTACAACAGTTAACCTTTTCGACAGAAGAGATAGCAAGTTTAGTACGTTTTCTTTAGGGATGAAGCAGCGTTTGGCTATTGCTTCTGCCCTATTAAATGATCCTGAAATTTTAATTTTAGATGAACCTACAAATGGTTTAGATCCACAAGGAATTCATGAAATTCGTCAGATTATACAAAATATTGCCGCAAACGGAACTACTATTTTATTAGCTTCTCACTTATTAGACGAAGTAGAAAAAGTATGCTCTCATGTGGTTGTAATTAGAAATGGTGTAAAATTATACGCAGGTCGTGTAGATGAAATGACAGCTTCTAATGGTTTGTTCGAACTAAAAGTAGAAACGAACGAAGATAAATTAATGGCTCTTTTAGAAGAACATCCTGCAATTGGTAAAATAAGTAAAGATCACGAAACGATAATAGCTACTTTAAACAGCGAAATTTCAGCAACAGAAATAAATGAATTTCTATTTAAAAAAGGAATTCTTTTATCTCATTTAGTTAAACGCAAACCTAGTTTAGAGCAACAATTTTTAGATTTAACTAAAAATTAACCGCAGAGACACAAAGATAAGCGCAGAGTTCGCGGAGAAAAATAAACTTTGTAACCTTGGCGTAAAACATTGCGAACTTTGCGTTTAAAAAATAATAACCAAAAAAAATTATAACTAAAAATACATAGTAAAAAATGTTAAGACTACTAACTATAGAATTTCATAAATTAAAACACAACAGTGCCAGTAAAGTATTATCCCTTATTTACTTTGGTTTACTTACCTCTATTGCATTAATTGCTGCCATAAAATTTGATATTGGACCAATTAAATTCCATTTAGCAGATATGGGTATTTTTAATTTTCCATACATCTGGCATTTTAACACCTATATGGCTTCTATTTTAAAGTTTTTCTTGCTCTTAGTTATTGTTTCTATGATGGCTAATGAATATAGTTATAAAACCTTAAAGCAAAATTTAATTGATGGTTTAAGTAAAAAAGAATTTATACTCTCTAAATTTTATACCGTAGTTGTATTTGCTTTAATTTCAACCATTTTTGTATTTGTAGTTTCTTTAATTTTAGGATTGGTCTATTCAGACTACAATGAATTTTCAATAATTACAACAGATTTAATCTACTTATTAGCTTTCTTTATAAAATTAATTGGTTTCTTTTCTATGGGGTTATTTTTTGGAATTTTAGTAAAACGATCTGCCTTTGCTGTTGGTGCCATGGTAGTTTGGCTTATCATAGAAAGTATGTTTAAAGGCTATCTATTTTGGACTTTTAGAGGTGCAGATAAAACAACCGAATCTGTAGATGCTATTATGCAATTTTTACCTTTAGAGTCTATATCTAACTTAATAAAAGAGCCATTTTCTAGGTTAGGTGCTGTAAGGTCTGTAGCCAGCCAAATAGGAGAAAATTTCACAAAAAGCTACGATGTCCATTTTTCTTCAATATTAATTGTTTGTTTCTGGTCGTTCATATTTATTTATCTTTCTTATGCTTTGTTAAAAAAGAGAGACTTATAATACTTTTTAAACATATTTGGTAATACTAAAAATAACATTATCAGATAAATAA
The DNA here is from genome assembly GCF_011379025.1 of Polaribacter sp. 11A2H. Lineage (NCBI taxonomy): Bacteria > Pseudomonadati > Bacteroidota > Flavobacteriia > Flavobacteriales > Flavobacteriaceae > Polaribacter > Polaribacter sp. 11A2H. The sequence goes on along the minus strand of NZ_WTLD01000001.1, from coordinate 359,397 downwards.
ATTTATAACACTGTCATTACAGTTAGTTATTCTGCTGAAACAAGTGTTCTATAACATGATTTAATACTTTTTAAACAACCTTTTTTTTTATCATTTTTAATCATAAGAATATTTCTTAAATTAGCACAAATTAAGAAATAAAATTCTATGGATTTAAACTTCAATAAAAACGAAGATTATAATAAATTGTTAGCATCAGATCTAAAAAGAAGATTTGCCAAAGTAAAATTAGGTGGTGGTCAAAAAAGAATTGACAAACTGCATGAAAAGGGCAAAATGACGGCAAGAGAAAGAGTTGATTATCTTTTAGATAGCAATTCTAAATCTATAGAAATTGGAGCTTTTGCTGGTGAAGATATGTATGCAGAACATGGAGGGTGCCCTTCTGGAGGTGTAGTTGTAAAAATGGGATACGTAAAAGGAAAACAATGTATTGTTGTTGCAAACGATGCTACTGTAAAAGCAGGTGCTTGGTTCCCTATTACAGGAAAAAAGAATTTACGTGCTCAAGAAATATCCATAGAAAATAGATTGCCAATTATTTACTTAGTAGATTCTGCAGGTGTTTATCTGCCTTTGCAAGATGAAATTTTTCCAGACAAAGAACATTTTGGTCGTATTTTTAGAAATAACGCTATTATGAGCAGTATGGGAATTACACAAATTTCTGCCGTTATGGGAAGTTGTGTTGCAGGTGGTGCTTACTTACCAATTATGAGTGATGAAGCTTTAATAGTAGATAAAACTGCAAGTATTTTTCTTGCTGGAAGTTATCTTGTTAAAGCTGCTATTGGCGAATCTATAGACAATGAAACTTTGGGCGGTGCAACTACACATTGTGAAATTTCTGGAGTTACAGATTACAAGGCTAAAGACGATAAAGATGCGCTTGATAAAATAAAATTTATTATTGATAAAATTGGTGATTATGACAAAGCAGGTTTTAGTAAAACTGAAGCTTTTCCGCCAAAAGAAAATGAAGATGATATTTTCGGAATCCTTCCGAAGGAAAGAAACGCGCAATATGATATGTTAGAAATCATTAAGCGTTTGGTAGACAATTCTGAATTTGAACAATACAAAGAAGGCTACGGAAAAACCATTTTAACCGGTTATGCACGTATTGATGGTTGGGCAGTAGGTATTGTTGCCAATCAACGTAAATTAGTAAAAACACAAAAAGGAGAAATGCAATTTGGAGGCGTTATCTATAACGATTCCGCAGATAAAGCTACCCGTTTTATAGCTAACTGTAATCAGAAAAAAATACCGTTGGTTTTCTTACAAGACGTTACCGGTTTTATGGTGGGCTCTAAATCTGAACATGGCGGAATTATAAAAGATGGTGCCAAAATGGTAAATGCAGTAAGTAATTCTGTAGTCCCAAAATTTACAATTGTTATTGGTAATTCTTACGGAGCAGGTAATTATGCCATGTGTGGTAAAGCATACGACCCAAGGTTAATTGTTGCGTGGCCAAGTGCAGAATTAGCTGTTATGAGTGGTAACTCTGCCGCTAAAGTATTATTACAAATAGAAACGGCATCACTTAAAAAACGTGGAGAAGAAATAACACCAGAAAAAGAAGCTGAGCTATTCGATAAAATAAAATCGCGTTATGACAAGCAAATTTCACCTTATTATGCCGCTGCCAGAATCTGGACAGACGCTGTAATTAATCCGTTAAGAACTAGAGATTGGATTTCTATGGGAATTGAAGCCGCAAACCACGCTCCTATTACAAAACAATTTAATATGGGAATTCTACAAGTGTAGTTTTTTGTGTAATTTTGACTGATTTAAAAAAAAACAACTATAAATTGATTATGAAGAAAACTACAAACTTATTTTTAACACTACTAATGATTTTTGCTTTTACAGAAAATAGTGAAGCTCAATTATGGAAAAGACTTAAAAAGAAAGCTGAAGATGCACTTGTAAAAGGTGCAGAAGACAAAATTGATAAAACGATTAACGGAGAAACCACTGCAGATAATCAGAGCATAGAAAATGATGATGAAGAACATGAAATAGCAAATAATGATACCCCTAATTTATGGAGAAACTTTCGTTTTGTACCTGGAGAAGATGTTATCTTTTATGATGATTTAAAAACAGAAGAAATTGGCGAATTCCCTGCTCGTTGGGACTTGATAAAAGGAAGCGCTGAAGTAGCTAGATTAAATGGAGAAAAAGTAATAATTTTAATGTCTAAAGACGGAAACACAATTACTCCGTTAATGAAAAGTACAGATTATCTAGGTGATGAATTTACCATAGAATATGATCTTTTAATACCTAATTTTAGACAAGAAAAAATTTGGTGGATGAGTCAAAACATACATTTTACACCTAAGTTTCAGTACGAAGACGTACAAGTTAGGTTTAATGTAAATTCAGATAAATTACTTGGTTGGGCATCTAATAGCGAATTTAAAATTGAAAACATTGCAATTGGCGCTCAAAATGAATGGCATCATATTTCAATATCTTATTATAAGGGAAAGTACAAAATGTATTACGACTCTAAAAGAATTTCTAACTTACCAAATTTTGATGTAAAACCAACCGTTTTTGGTTTAGAACTAATTTGCCTTACTAGAAGTAAGAAAGCGCATCCCTATATTGCTTTAAAAAATGTTAGAATTGCTCATGGAGGTGGAGAAATGTATAAGAGAATTATTACCGAAGGAAAATACGTAACTAACGGAATTATCTTCGACAGCGGAAAAGCTAAAATTAAGAAACCTTCTTTAGGAATTATTAACAAAATAGTATCAATTTTAAAAGATAATTCTGATTGGAATTTTGATATTGTTGGTTATACTGATAATGAAGGCGCAGATGCTATTAATTTAAAATTATCTAAAGAAAGAGCAAATGCAGTAAAACAAGCTATTGTAGAGCAAGGAATAAAGACAGAAAGATTAACCGTTATTGGTAAAGGAAAAGCAGAAGCTTTAAATAGTAATAGTACTCCTGAAGAGAAAGCAAACAACAGACGTGTTGCTTTTGTAAAGAAATAAAGAAAAGACCTTCAAAAAAATAAATTAGTAATCGTTTTTTAAAATAGAGAAACATCTTAATAGCTCACATATTAATTAATTTTAATATGTGAGTTTTAAAAATAATAAATGAAATATACATGGGTTAATATTTTGAAGGGAATTGGTATAACCTTTGTTGTTCTAGGACATATTAGCAGCGGTTATACTACAGATTTAATCTTTTTGGTTCACATGCCACTTTTCTTCTTTATCTCTGGATTCTTATTTAAAAAGCAAAACAAAAAAGATTTTTTCCTAAAAAAAACAATATCATTACTTCTTCCTTATTTTGTCTTTTTATTTATTCTATATCCTATAGAATATCCATATCCAGCAGGTAAAAATATCTTAAAATATATTTTAAAAGCACTTTATGGAGGCCAACTTCTTAATAACGGTTTAATAGCCTTTTGGTTTATAACCTGCCTATTCTTAACCCAACAACTTTTTAATTTAATTATTCACAAAATAAACTCTAAAAAAAAAATTGCACTTATTGTGTTTTTATTTTTAATAAGTAGCTACATAAACTCTGAGTTTTACCCTTCTTTTAGACTTCCTTGGAATGCGAATGTTGCTGCTGCTGCCATTCCTTTTTTTTATGTAGGATATCTATTTAAACAATTAAACTATTCGATAAATAAAATAATTCTTTCTATTTTATTTATTGCAGCATTAATCTCTGCATACTTTCAAAATAATGTTATCTATGATATGAAATCAACTAATTACGGAATACCTTTTATTAGTTTTATACTGTCTTTAGGTCTTATTTTTTTTATCATTGAATTCTCAAAAAGAATACAAAAAATAAATTTCATGTCTTATCCATTAAAATACATTGGAGAAAGATCAATTATAATTATGTTCTTGCATCAACCTATATATATTTATCTAAAAAATAATGATTTGAATATAAATACTTTTATAACCTTATTTATAATAACAGGTATTTCATGCTTATTTTATTTTATTTTTAAGAGTTTTACTATTACAAGAGCTCTTTTTTTAGGCTCAAGAAAAGACCTCTATTTATTATTAAAAATTAAGAAATTTAATTAATGATTATTATCATAAATAATAATATTTCTAAACTATATTTTTGCGTAACAATTAATAAAAACAATGAGTAAAGCTATATATATTGCCGCAATTGAATCTGACAGTGGTAAATCTTTGGTATCATTAGGTCTTTTAAGAATGATGTTAACCAAATCATCTAAAGTAGGATATTTTAGACCTATTATCAACGAAGTAAAAGACAGTAAATTTGATGATCACACCAATACTGCTATCAACTTTTTTAATTTAGATATCGATTATGATGACTGTTATGCTTATAAACACAATGAAGTTGTAGAACTATTAAGTGAAGGTAAAACAGATGATGTTATTCATAAAGTAATTAAAAAATATAAAAAGCTAGAAGCTAAATATGATTATGTGCTGGTAGAAGGTACAGACTTTTCTGGTGAAGGTGGTTTTACAGAATTAGATGTAAATTTAATGATTGCCAAAAATTTAGGTATTCCTGCATTAATAGTGGGTTCTGGTAATGGCAAGAAAAAGAAAGATTTTGTTAACACCATGCAACTTACCTATAAATCCTTTATCAAAAAAGAGGTAGATGTTATTGGTATTATTGCTAATAAAATAGAAGTTGATGAAGTAGATTATATTCAACAAGAATTAGAAAAAAGTTTTCCAGAAAATTTACAAATAAACGTAATTCCTAAGGTAGATTTTTTAGCATTTCCAACAGTTAGAGAAGTTTTACAAGCTTTAGAAGGCAAAGTTTTATTTGGAGAACAATTTTTAGACAATGCTATTGGTAGTTATAGTACTGGTGCTATGCAACTGCGTAACTATTTAACAAGAATTAGAGAAAATGCTTTAGTAGTTACTCCTGGTGACAGAGCAGATATTATATTGGGAGCTCTACAAGCAAATGCTTCTACTAATTATCCTAAAATTGCAGGTATTGTTTTAACAGGATCTTTATTACCAGAAGAATCAATTACCAAGCTAATTGAAGGGGTACAATCTACCGTGCCTATTATTTCTGTAGAAGGAGGTACTTTTGGTATTTCTAATAAAATTGGAGCTGTAAAATCTAAAATTTACGCAAGCCACAACAAAAAAATATTACTATCTCTAGACACTTTTGATACGTATGTAAACGCAGAAGGGTTAACAAATACACTTACCTCTTACCATTCCGTAAAATTAACACCTAGTATGTTTCAATACAATCTTCTGCAAAAAGCAAGAGCTTATAAAAAACATATTGTTTTACCAGAGGGTGATGATGAAAGAATTATTACTGCAGCTGCTCGTTTGCAATTATTAGACATTGTAGATTTAACATTACTAGGTGATAGAAATGTAATTCAGTATAAATGTGATCAAATAGGATTGCAAATAGATCTAGATAAAATAAACATTCTAAACCCAGAAGACTCAATTCATAATAATGCTTTTATAAAAACATTATATGAAGCTCGTAAACATAAAGGCATGACAGAAACCATGGCCGAAGATTTAGTAAACGATGTTTCTTATTACGGAACCTTAATGATTATGAATGGTTTGGCAGACGGAATGGTGTCTGGTGCTGTGCATACAACCATGCACACCATAAAACCATCTTTACAGTTAATTAAAACAAAACCAGGGGTATCTGTAGTTTCTTCTGTATTTTTTATGTGTTTATCAGACCGAGTTTCTGTAATGGGAGATTGTGCTGTAAACCCAAACCCTAATGCAGAACAATTAGCAGAAATTGCAATCTCTTCTGCTCAATCTGCAGAAGCTTTTGGTATAGAAGCAAAAATTGCCATGTTGTCTTATTCTTCTGGAAGCTCTGGAAAAGGAGAAGAAGTAGAAAAAGTAAGAAAAGCTACAGAAATAGTGAGACGCTTACACCCAGAATTAAAAATTGAAGGTCCAATACAATATGATGCAGCTGTAGATATGTCTGTGGCAAAAACAAAGATGCCTGAATCTGAAGTAGCAGGACAAGCATCTGTATTAATTTTCCCAGATTTAAATACAGGAAACAATACTTACAAAGCTATACAAAGAGAAACAGGAGCTTTGGCAATTGGACCAATGTTACAAGGCTTAAACAAACCCGTAAACGATTTAAGTAGAGGTTGTACTGTAGAAGATATTTTTAACACCGTTTTATTAACAGCAATACAAGCACACCAAGGATAATATGAATATTTTAGTTATAAATGCAGGTTCTTCATCTTTAAAATATCAATTAATAGAAATGCCTTCACAAACCGTAAAATGTATTGGTTTAGTAGAGAGAATAGGTATGGAAGATGCCATTTTTACTCATAAAAAAGAGGATAAAAAACACTCTGAAGTTGCACCAATATTAAACCATGAAATTGGTTTAAAAAAGATAGCAAAAGCTTTATTAGATCCAGACTTAGGTGTTATAACTTCGGTTGATGAAATAAAAGCAATTGGTCATAGAGTTGTGCATGGAGGAAGCAGATATAACGGAACTGTTCTTATTACAGAAAAAGTAAAATTTAATATTAAAGATTTATTTGATTTAGCTCCATTACACAATCCTGCACATTTAATGGGCATAGAGGTTGCAGAAACTATTTTTACATCTGCAAAACAAACTGCCGTTTTTGATACTGCTTTTCATCAAACAATGCCTAAGGAAGCATACCAATATGCAATTCCTACTATTTATTTAAAAGAAAATAAAGTAAGAGCTTACGGTTTTCATGGCTCTAGTCATAAATATGTTTCAGAAAAAGCGATAGAATATTTAGGTAAAAAATCATCAAAAATAATTACCATTCACTTAGGTAATGGTTGCAGTATGGCTGCAATTAAAGACGGTAAATGTATAGATACTTCTATGGGATTTTCGCCAACAAACGGTTTAGTTATGGGAACTCGTGCTGGTGATATCGATCAATCTGTTATTTTCTTTTTAATGAAGAAATTTAATAAATCTGCAGATGAAGTGAATGATCTTTTACAAAAAGAATCTGGAATGAAAGGTTTAACAGGTTATTCTGATTTAAGAGAAATTGAAGAAAAAGCAGGTAATGGAAATGAAGAATGCAAAATTGCTTTAAATCTAGCTAGTTACAGAATTAGAAAATTTATAGGTGCTTATACTGCTGCTTTAAATGGATTAGATGCTATTATCTTTACAGCCGGTATTGGAGAAAACTCAATTTTAATGAGACAAATGTCTTGCAAAGATTTAGAGTTTTTTGGTATTGAATTAGATGAACAAAAAAATGACATTCGCTCTAACGAAATTAGAGAAATTCAGAAAGAAACAGGTAAGGTTAAAATTTTAGTGATTCCTACTAATGAAGAACTAGAAATAGCAAAAGAGACTTACAAACTTTTAAAATAACCATACTAAAATCTTGATGTAAAACTTGACATAAATATTCGTTAGAAATCTAAATATTTTTGCTCTTCTAATCGTCAAAAGTTATACCATCAGAATTATAGTATGTATTCGTTACTTATAAAATTCATGATTAGAATCGTCATTTACCATAACCACTAAACAATTCACTACCAACACAATAAAACAATACTTATCTTATTAAATTTTTATAGCCATGATAAACATGCACTACTTTTAGCTATGCCACTAATTAAGTCTATTAAAAATTAAGACCAATTAGATGTTCGTTTATCTTATGCAAAAAAAGACATTGTAAAAAGTAATAATAAATAAAGTATTATTTTTTATTTTCAATATTTAGAGTTTTCATAAAATTACAAAAAAACTAAATTAACTACAATACCTACAAATAGCTATATTTCTAAAAAATCCTTGGTTAAAAAATTGTGAATCAACTTGCTAATTTTTACATTTGTATTTATAATTTTTACAAAAAAATAATTAGAAATGGGTAGAGCATTCGAGCTTAGAAAAGGAAGAAAAATGAAACGTTGGTCTGCAATGGCAAAAACCTTTACTAGAATTGGTAAAGATATTGTTATGGCTATTAAAGAAGGTGGTCCAAACCCAGATTCAAATTCTAGATTAAGAGCAGTTATGCAAAATGCAAAAGCTGCAAACATGCCTAAAGACAATGTAGAACGTGCCATAAAAAAAGCAACCGATAAAGATACTGCAGACTATAAAGAAGTTTTATTTGAAGGTTATGCACCGCATGGAATAGCACTTGTTTTAGAAACTGCTACAGACAACAACAACAGAACAGTAGCCAATGTTAGATCTGCTTTTACTAAATGCGATGGACATTTAGGAACTTCTGGTTCTGTTATTTTTATGTTTGATCACGTATGTACTTTTACTATTAAAAAAGAAGATATTACAATCGACTTAGAAGAATTAGAGTTAGAATTAATCGATTTTGAAGTTGAAGAAGTATTTGATGACGAAGAAGGAGTTATCATTTACGCACCTTTTGAGCAATTTGGAGCTATTCAAACTTACTTTGAAGAAAATAATACAGAAATTTTATCGTCTGGGTTTGAAAGAATTCCAACTACAACCACAAAATTAAACGAAGAGCAACAAGCCGATGTTGAAAAATTGTTGGAGAAATTAGAAGAAGATGATGATGTACAAAATGTATTTCACTCAATGGAAATGTAATATTATTTGGGCGTTACCACAAGGGTCGGGCTATTCGTTACAAGTCCTCGCCCTTGCGGGCTGTGGGCTTTCTACTGCTATCCCTAACGCAAAAGGATTTTAGATTTTAAAATATTTATAATACATATATAAAGACCTCAGATAATAAAACTATCTGAGGTCTTTATATTTTATAAATTCAAAAAAAAAGTAACACCATGTGACTTATCAAAAAGAATTGTGTCTAATAAATGGGGGTATATTTAAAGATATACTGCTAACAAAAATCAAAAAAGAAACCAGCGTCCTAACAACGCTGGTTTTATTGTATATGATTTTTAATCATTCTATTAAATTCTTCGCCACTCTCTAAAAAAGAAGTTTGTATTCCGAGAAAAGAAAGCTTTTCTAGGCTGTTTTCTAAACGCACATAATCTTTTTCTGTAGTTAAAATAAGCTTTTTAGAAGTCTTTAAATCGTTGTATTCCTTCTTAATTGTATCTATTTCATTCTCTGTAAAATGATGATGATCTGCGAATTTTAAATGTTTAAAACTCACGTTTTTCTCCTTTAAAAATGATAAAAGTGGTGTTGGATTCGCAATTCCAGTAATTAATAAAACTTCGTAATTTTTTAAATCATCAATCAAAATAGACTCAGATCCAGCTGTTTTATTATCATAAGAAATCGTTGTAAAAAACACCTTTTTATGGAACTTCTTTAACTTCTCTTCAATCTTATTTTTTGAAGACTCCGTTAAATTTACAGGGCATTTGGTTACCAAAATAACATCTGATCGCTTTGCTCCTCTCCTACTTTCTCTTAAATTTCCTGTCGGCAATAAAAAATCATCCGTAAATAAATCATCATACTTTGTCAATAAAATGTAAAAATTACCTTTTACTTTTCTATGTTGATAAGCATCATCTAGTAAAATAACTTCGGGTGCATTGTCTGTAATCAATTTAGAAATTCCTGCTACTCTATTTGCATCAACAGCAACATTAATATTTTTAAACTTCTTAAAATACTGCAAAGGTTCGTCTCCAACATCTTCCGCAGAATGCGTATTATTTAACAATACAAAACCCGTAGTCTTGCGCTTGTATCCTCTACTTAAAACCGAGGTCTTAAAATGGTCTTTTAATAAGCGAATTAAATACTCTATTTGTGGCGTTTTCCCAGTTCCGCCAACACTTAAGTTACCAACAACAATTACCGGAACCTTAAAAGAAGTCTGTTTAAAAAAACCTACTTCAAAAAAAAAGTTACGAATGCTAGTGACCACATCATAAATAATGGCAAATGGAAATAGTAAAAATCTTAGAAGTTTCATTAATTCAAAAATAAGCAGGTTACACGCATTAAAAAAGAAAAAATCACGAATTTCACGTATATTTCTTGTGTAAAATTCATCTATTATTTTAATTGCGATATTTTTTATAAAATAAATTAATTCCTTGCATAAATTTATAGGAGATCACACCTAAAAAGCAGGTAATTTATATAGATTCTTACAAGGAAAATGTTAACTTTGATTTTTGACACAATATTTATTTATGATCATAAAAGACATTACCAACTACTTAGAAGAATTAGCACCTTTAAATTATGCTGAAGATTTTGACAATGTTGGTTTATTAGTGGGTAACTATAATACAACCGTTTCTGGCGTACTAGTAACTCTTGATACCTTAGAAAAAACCGTAGATGAAGCAATTGCTAAAAACTGTAATTTAATTATAAGTTTTCATCCTATAATTTTTGGAGGTTTAAAAAAACTAAACGGAAATTCTTATGTAGAACGTGTGGTTTTAAAGGCGATAAAAAATGATATTGCTATTTATGCTACGCATACGGCTTTAGACAATTCTAATAATGGTGTTTCAGCTAAAATGTGTGAAGTTTTAGGTTTAGAAAATCCTAAAGTTTTAATTCCGAAGAAAGGAATTATCAAAAAACTAACCACGTATGTTCCTACTAAAGATGCAGAATCATTAAGAAATTCTCTATTTTCGGTAGGAGCTGGAAATATAGGTAATTATGATAATTGTTCTTTTAATATTTTAGGAGAAGGAACTTTTAGAGGTAACGAAAAATCGAATCCGGTTGTTGGTGAAAAAGGAAAAAATACCACTGAAAAAGAAACCTTAATTTCTATCATTTTCGAAAGTAAAAATGAAGCTGCTATTTTAAAAGCTTTAAAAGCAAATCACCCTTACGAAGAAATAGCATACGAAATTATCACTACAGAAAATATACATCAAAATATTGGAATGGGAATGATTGGCGAACTTTCATCGGAGATGGATGAAACCGACTTTCTTTTATATTTAAAAGCCACAATGAAAACCGATTGTGTGCGCCATTCTAATTTAATCAATAAAAAAATAAAAAAAGTAGCTGTTTTAGGCGGATCTGGTAGTTTTGCCATTTCTAACGCAATAAAAGCAGGTGCAGATGCGTATGTAAGCGCAGATTTTAAATATCATGAGTTTTTTACAGCCGAAAATAGTATCCTTTTGGCAGATATTGGACATTATGAGAGTGAACAGTTTACAAAAAACCTTTTGGTAGACTATCTTACGAAAAAATTTAGTAATTTTGCAGTCATTTTATCAGAAGAAAGTACAAATCCTATATATTATATATAAACATGGCAAAGAAGAAAGAAATTTCGGTTGAAGAAAAGTTAAGAGCTTTATACGATTTACAATTAATCGACTCTAGAATTGACGAAATTAGAAACGTTAGAGGTGAACTACCTTTAGAAGTTGAAGATTTAGAAGATGAAGTTGCCGGATTAAACACGCGAATTGCGAACTTAAACCAAGACGCAGCAAACTTAGAAACTGACATTAACAACAAAAAATTAGCGATAGAAGAGTCTAATGGGTTAATGAAAAAGTATGATGAGCAGCAAAAGAAAGTTAGAAATAACAGAGAATTCGATTCTTTATCTAAAGAAATTGAATATCAAGATTTAGAAATTCAATTAGCTGAAAAAAGAATTATTGAATACAAAGCAAAAATAGCTCAGAAAAACGAAGTTATTGCTGCTACTAACGAAAAGTTAGCAAAACAAGAAAAACATTTAGGTCATAAAAAAGCTGAATTAGATGCAATCTTAAAAGAAACTGAAAAAGAAGAAGAGTTATTAGCTCAAAAATCTGAAGAGTTTTCTCAAACTTTAGATGCTCATTTATTTGCAGCTTATACAAGAATTAGAACTAAAGTAAAAAATGGTTTAGCAGTTGTTGCAATAGAACGTGGTGCTTCTGGAGGTTCTTACTTTACAATTCCACCTCAGGTTCAATTAGAAATAGCAAATAGAAAGAAAATTACTATCGATGAGCATAGTGGTCGTATTTTAGTAGATGCTGCTTTGGCTGAAGAAGAAAAATTAAAAATGGAGAAATTCTTTTCTTAATCTTTCTACACATAATTTATAAAAAACTCGAAGCTTTAAAAAGCTTCGAGTTTTTTGTTTTATATAGAAAAGTGGCTACTTAAAAAGGTGTTTTTTTGTCAATCTGAATTTATTTCAGATTTTAACGAAACCGAACGTCTATAAGTTGAGATACTGAAACAAGTTCAGCATGACAAGGTTTTACCTTATTAACCTAGCTCGCTTTATTCATATTATTTTTTAACACTACAAGATATTTAATATTTTGCTAAAACAATTGAAAATCTAAATGTCATAGTAAGGTTACCTTCCACAGGCAGCCTTATCGAAAAGCATTCAGGAACAAAAACACAGTCTTGAACAAAGCTTTTACTCAGCAAAGGCAAAATGCTCAGACAGACGTATCGTTTTTATAATTAAATAGTCAAAAATTAAAAAAGTATTTTAAAACTACTTTTTTTGTAATAATAACAAAAAAAAAACTCGAAGCAAATTGCTACGAGTTTTAAATTTCATATACTTTACAAGTAAACTAGTAATCTAGTTTCTTTATGTAACTTAACTTTTCTTTCCAAAGAGCTAAATCTACTTTAAACTCCTCTACTCTGTTTTTCACATTTAAAACCAAAGGATTATCATCTTTTGCATTAGAAAAGAAACCTAAATTGTTTTCTAATTGCTGAATTTCTTTAACAACTTCATCAATTTTCTTTCTAACAAACATTTGTTCAGAATCTAACTTTCTAACATCATTATCTGCCGCAAGGCTATCTACAACATGTGTAAACTTTAACATTGCAACTTCATTTTTATCTAGATCTAAACTACCTAAAGCTCTATCTATTAATTTGTTAAATTTACCATCTATATGTCTTGCATTTCTTGGTAATGCACCTAAATTTCTCCAGTTATTTATAATTTCAAAAATACCTTCTTTAGTAGGTTCCTTTAATTCTTTAACCGTTTCTAAAAATTCTTTTTTAGCATCTACAACTTCTTGTTGCTCTTTATTTAAAGAGTTTTTCTGATCGTGATATCTGTCAAAATAATGGTTACAAGCAGCTTTAAAACGTTTCCAAATATCATCAGAAAATTTACGTGGTACATGACCTATTTTTTTCCAATCTGCCTGTATCTTCTTTAAAGTATGTGTAGAAGATTCCCATTCATCACTTTCTTTTAGAGACTCTGCAAGCTCAATTAGCTCCATTTTCTTCTTTAAATTCTCTTGCTGATCGTTTTTTTCATGCTTGTAAAAAACATTTTTAGCACTGTTAAATTTCTTTGTAGCCGCTTTAAACTTTTGCCAAACTTCTTCACTTTTAGAATACGGAAGTTTCCCTGCATTAAAATATTCTTGTCTTAATTCTTCTATATCTTTAATACTTTTTTGCCAATCATTATGCGTTTTATTATTAGAAGTCTCAAAAGCATTTAACTTTTCTACCACCAATAATTTCTTTTCTACAATTTCTTGATGCTTAGAACGCATTTCTTTAAAGTGATCATGTCTTCTATCATGAATTTTTTTAGTGGCTTCACTAAATTTACCCCAAACATCTTCTCTCATCTCCTGAGAAACCGGTCCAATATCTTCTTTCCAGATTTTATGTAAATCTTGCAACTCTTTAAAAGCAATATTTATATCAGCTACTTCTGCCAATGCATTTGCTTTTTCTATAATTTTTAATTTTTCTTCTAAATTATGTTTAAAATCTAAATCTCTAAAATCATTGCTTAAATGTAATAAATCATAAAAACGCTCTACATGATGATGATAGGTTTTCCACGTATCATTATAATGGTTCTTAGAAACAGGTCCAATAGTTTTCCAAGAATCTTGCAATTCTCTAAAACTTTTATACATCGTAGCAGTATCTGCATTTTCAATTAAATCTTTTAATTGCTCAATAACAGAAAGCCTTTTTTCTAAATTAGAAGAAAGCTGCTTATCTAAATCATTATAATGTGCATCACGTTGTTTTTTATAATCAGATAACAGCGTATTATAATCCGTTTTTATAGGGCTAGAAAATTGAAAATCGATAGAATTACCTCCTTCTTCTAAAAAAGCTGCTTTCTTTTCTGCCAAAAGAGCTCCAAATTGTTGATTAAAAGCACTTTTAATACCTTCAACTTGATTTTTAATTTTTTGAACAGGATTCTCAGAAAGTGTTTTTTTAAGTTCTAAAACTAAATCTTCTAAAGATAACTTAGAGTAATCTACAACATCAGATTCCTCTTCTTTATCACTATCTTTTTCAGCATCTACAGCAATAGATTTCTCTATTTCATCAACAGCATTAACTGTATCATCTGTTTTTTCAAGATTTTCTACAACTTCAACTTTTTTAGTTTCATTTAAAACTTCTTCTACTTTCTTTTCCGTCTTATCAACGTTTACTTCATTTTTTTCTAACATATCTACAATGTTTAAGGTCTTACTATAATACTACTATTATATCTTATAAAGATACTGACAACTTACTAAATCTACAAACTATCTAACTATAAAATAATATAGATAATTAACTTTTGGGCGTTCCCTTGCAGGTCGGGCTTTCCTTTACAATCTTTTTATTCATTCTTCATAAAAAGGATTTCCAATATAATCCCTAACGCGCTGCGCTAATTGCCAACTATTTTTTAATATTAAATAAATAATAGCCTTCTAATTATGCTTTATTCCAAATTCTCCAAGATTCTTCTGCTTGTAGTTGCAACATTTCATATCCGTTTTTAATTGTTGCTCCTTGTGCTTTGCCTTTGGCTAAAAAAGTAGTGACTTCTGGGTTGTAAATTAAATCGTACAATAAATGATTTTCTGTAATAAACTTATACGGAATATCCGGACATCTATCTGTATTTGGAGATGTACCAACTGGAGAAGAATTGATAATAATTTGATATTTCTCCATCATTTCTTCCGTTAAATCTTGATAAGAAATTTCTTTTTTACCTTCTGGTTTTCTAGAAACAAATTTAAACTTAATGTCATTCTTTTTTAAGGCATAGGCAATTGCTTTAGAAGCACCACCTGTCCCTAAAATTAAAGCTCTTTTATGATGTTTTTTTATCAATGGAAATATTGATTTCTCAAAACCAACAACATCAGAATTATACCCTTTTAAATTTCCTCTTTTGGTAAATTTAATAGTATTTACAGCACCAATAGCTTTTGCTGTTTCATCTAATTTATCTAAGTATTTCATTACTTCTTCCTTATAAGGAATGGTAACATTTATTCCGCCTAAACTATCTCCTCCTTCTTTTATTACAGCAGTAAAATCTTCTATTTTTTGAATATCAAAATTCACGTACTTATATTTTTGTAAATCTAGTTTTTCAAATTTTTCTGTAAAATACCCACGTGAAAAAGAGTACTCAATATCTTTTCCTAATAATCCAAAAACTTTATTTTTTATTTCTCCCATAAAAATCTATTACTAAAATTAACAAAATACCTAACACAATATAAAATACAGCGGTCCAAGTTTCTAAATTCGAAAAATCAGGGACAAAACGTTCATAATTTTCAACAATCTTATTTCCTTTTTGATCAATTAAAAAACTCCCTTGTTCTTGTAAATACACTGCTTTTTTCCAAGGCCAAACAATCCCTAAAGATCCCGTAATAAAACCAATAATAACTGCATTTACAATTTGATTCCAACGTTTTAAAACATAGCCTAAAATATGACTAATAGAAACCAATCCAAAAGTAGAACCAGCCGTAAAAACACTGATTATTTTTAAATAACGTACTTTTATGGGATCTGATAAAACTTTAAAATCTCCCGATAAAAGACTTGTAATTACATTGAATAATACATTTACAGAATCTACCAATAGTAACACATAATTTCCTAAAAGAATTAAGATAAAAGACCCCGAAAGCCCTGGAAGCGTCATCCCCGAAACACCAATAATTCCGCATACAAAAACAAACCAAAGATTGTCGTTTTCTGTAGCTGGTGTTAAAAAACTAATTCCAATTCCTATAGAAGCACCAATAATTAAAGACAGTATGTTTTTAAAACTCCATTCTCCAAAATCTTTACCAATATAATAAATAGAGCCAATGATCATCCCAAAAAACCAACTCCAAACATACAATTCAAAGTTCTCTAAAAAATAATCTAGCACTAAAGAAATGCTGAAATAACTAAAAATACTTCCGCCCATCACTAAAAGCAGAAACGAGCCATTTATGTAGCTATAAAAACTTTTGAATCGACCATTTAAAAGCAACTTAAATGCTTTTAAATTCACCTTTCTAAAAGAGTAAATTAATTCTTCATAAAAGCCAAAAACGAAAGAAACTGTTCCGCCAGAAACACCAGGAACTTTATTTGCAGCTCCCATTGCCAACCCTTTTAAGAAAAGGATTAATTTCTGTAAAAAAGTTCTTTCTACTAACATTTATTTTTTCTTTACGGCTAATTTTTCCATACCTAGAATAAGTACAAAACCAACAACCGCCAATACAATAGCCATGGTTAACTCTGCATCTCCATTATAAGAAAAAGGACTTATACTTTGTTCGTTAAATGCCACTTTTACTCCATGAGAATTGGTTCTCCATGTTAAGGTTTCTTTCCAAGGCCAAATTTTATTTAAAGACCCAATTATAAAACCAGTTAAAGCTGCTAATGTTATGTTTTTATAATGTTTAAACAACCATTTTAATACATGAGAAAATGTTAGTAAACCAACAATTGCACCTGCCATAAAAACTAGAATCGTTTTAAAATCTCTATTATTTAAAGCATCTAACACAGGTTTATATGCGCCCAACAAAACTAAAATAAAAGAACCAGAAATTCCGGGTAAAATCATTGCACAAATAGCAATTGCTCCTGCAAGAAATATAAATAAGGGAGATGAATTTTCTGAAACTAAAGGATTTAAAGTAGTAATATAATATGCTAAAAAGGCACCTAAAACTAAGACTATTACAGAAATAGCATTCCATTTTGTAATTTGCTTAGCAATGTAAATGATACTAGCCAAGACCAAACCAAAAAAGAACGACCATAATAAAATAGGCTCATTTTCTAATAAATATTTAATAACTTTTGCTAATGAAATGATACTTATAAAAATCCCTATAAATAAAGATGCTAAAAAATTACCGTTTAATTGTGTCCAGGCTGCTTTAAATCCATCTTTTTTTAACGTCTTAAATAGCCCAAGGTTTACATTGCTAATAGAACCTAATAACTCTTCGTAAATACCAGAAATAAATGCAATTGTACCACCAGAAACTCCAGGCACTACATCTGCTGCACCCATTCCCATTCCTTTTAACCCAATAATTAAATAATCCTTTATATTTCTACTCATTTTCTGTCTCTTTTTTAGAAAAACGAAGATAATAGAAATTTGAGAAAGATTAAGAAAAGCTTAGGATTTTCAAGGTATTTCTAATCAAAAAAAAGAGATGTACAGGTTTTATAATTCCTTTTTTAATTTCACTTCCTTTTTCGCTCTTAATTTTAAAGAAATAGCAGCAATCACAAAATAAACGATCGTTAATAACCATAAGTGATTCCATTCTTTTAACACATCTAAAAATGAAGCTTCCATTTGAGTCAATTTAACAAAACCATTCATACCAGGTGTTGATGGAATTATGTATGAAATAAATTTATAAAACTTAGAAAACCCTTCAACAGGAAAAGACAAGCCGCTTAACATTAAAGACGGAATAGAAAGCAATACTAAAAATACTATAGAATCTTCCCTTCTTTTAAAAAAGGAACTGATAGCTATTCCTAAAAATACCACAGAAAATATATACGGAATTATAAATACGTAAATTGATAATAATGAGGAACGCACCGGAATTCCAAATAGGGTGTAAACAACGCCAACTTGAACAGGAATAATAACGATATAAATTAAAGTATACAAACAGGCTTTTGCTAATAAAACAGAGATTACGCCTCCTTTATGCAGTATTCTTGGAAATTTGGTATGTGTAGATATTGTTTCTCGTCGAGATCCACTTAAAAGACCAATTCCCATCAATAAAACCAATTGAATAATTAAAGCTGTTAACATTGGTATTAAATAAGTCGCATACCCAGAATTTGTATTAAATAAACTAGTAGATATTGCTTTTATAGGTGTATAATTTTGCTGAGCTTTATCAAAAGAAACACCTTTTGCCATTTCTTTTTTTATTGTAATTCCTGCACTAAAATATCCGTTAACTGTAGTAACATCTCCTAAAACACGTTTGTAAAATAACATATTTGCGGCATCAGAAAAAGTAGTAATGGTAGTTTGTCTACCACTTCTAATATTCTTTTCAAAATTCTTTGGAATCATAACAATTCCTTGCACTTCTCTGGAATAATAGGCAACTTTTGCTGCTTCTAAATCTGCAAATGATGTTATTGTTTTTGTACCTTCTGTAGCCGCTAACATAGCAATATAATCTCGACTCATTCTGGTACCATCTTGGTTTACAATAGCTACCGGAACTTCTTTAATTACTTGATTTGAATATATATAGGTATACACCACCAAAATAATAAGTGTTACAGATAAAAAAGTACTTACCACTGCCTTGTCCGATTTAATTGAATTCCATTCCGTACGAAACGTATTCTTAAACGAGATGATGCCTTTGTAAAATAATTTATATAAATTCTTCATTTTAAATACTGTGATTAAAGCTACCTTTTAAAAACAATCTTTTTAATTTAAACCAACCTAGTGAAATTGGCACAATACACAGCACAACTAAAATAATGATTGCCTTTAAAGAGTAAAATGCAGGAAATCCTCGTTGCGATTGGTCTAATAATAATTCAAAGAAATGGGTAAACGGAAAAACCTGACTCAACCATTGCAATATTTCTGGCATTCCAAAAATAGGAAATGTAATTCCAGAAAAAGAAAGACTTACAGCACCAAAACCGGAACCAATTGTTAAAGCTTCTCTAAAACTACCACTAATAGCAATAAAGAATAATGCAAATGATTGATTTGCTAAAATCAATAAAAGCAAACCTGCTAAAACGGTTATTTTACTTCCAAAAAAAGGAAAATCTTGCCAAACGTACATACTTAATAATGTAACAATACCTACAAATAAAAACCACACCGTATATGGTAAAACTTTTCCTAAAATAATAGCAGATAAACTTCCGTTTGTAATACTCAATAACTTATTTCCTTTACTATATTTTAAATCTGCTCCAAAACAATAAATAGTAGTTAGCAATACAAATAATTGAAAAAACATCGTTAAAAATCCCGTATTCAAATAATACGAGTAATTTGTATACGGATTTGACAATACGTGATTATTTGCCAAAATAGGTTGATAATTTACCAATGCTTGTTGCATTGAAACTCCTTTTTTACGTTGCTTTTCTATGTTTATACCTGCAGAAATTGTACCAATTACCTTCCGAAATGCTTTGTACTCTAAGCCACCCGCCAATAACAAATTACTATTGTATTGATTGATGATATTTACTTGTTTTCCGCTTTTTAAATCGGCTTCAAAATTTTGAGGAATTGTAACGACACCATACGCTTTTCCCAAGCTAATTAATTCTTCTCCTTTTTGCTGATTTATAGGAAAAAAACCAATTTTAATATCCGGCACAGCATCTAACTGAGCAATTACATTTCTAGAAGTTGCCGTATGATCTAAATCTACCACAGCAACAGGTAAATCTCTAGCAACACCTTCACTTAAAAGCGTATTGAAAAACAAAATGGACACAAAAGGCAATATTACTGCAAGAACAAAAGTCGACTTACTGTTAAATAACAGTGCGATTTCTCTTTTTGCAATCCGTAAAGAGGGTTTCATTTTACTCATTAAATTGAGAATAATCAATTAAAATACTCATTCCAGGTCTTAGATCTTCTTCTGTTGTAACAGGAATTGCTTTAATTTCAAAAGTTCTAATATCAAAATCTCCAGTAGCTTTTGTTGCACTCCAAGTAGCATAATCTCCTAATGGAGCCACATAATAAATTTTGAATTGTACTTTTTTATTATTCAAAGCAGGAATCGTTGCTTCAAAAACTCCTTCTTTTTTAAAGTTGAAAAGGCTCGTTTCTTTGATGTTTAAAATGGCGTAACTATTTGTTAAATCTACTAAATGAACTACTGGATAACCTGCTCCTATTAATTCTCCTTCTTCTGGTAAAAAATCAAGAACTTCTGCATCTATAGGTGCAATAATATTACGCTCATTTTTATAACCTTCTAACTCTATTAAAGCGCCATCGGCTTGTTTCACCATTGCAGAGGCTGCTTCTATATCTTCATTTCTAGCACCTTTCTTTGCCATTTGATACATGCTTAATGCAGCTTCTTGGTCTTTTAAGGCAACTTCTTTTTTTGCAAATATTTCATCTCGTTGTTGTTCCGATATTACACCGTCTTTAAATAAGTTTGTCATACGAGTGTACGTTTTACTCATTACATTGGCAGCTGCTGTAGCTTTTTCATAAACACTTTTAGCGGCTCTAATTTCTTCTGATCTTGCTCCATTTTGTGCTTTATTTTTTTGAGCATTTGCGGCATCTCTTAAAGCTAAGGCTTGTTGCTCTTTTGCCATAATTTCTGGACTTAAAAGCGTTGCTATCAATTGTCCTTTTTTTACACTTGCTCCTTCTTTTACTTCAAAAGAATTGATACGTGTAGGTATTTTAGAAGACAAATAAATTTCTTTTGCTTCAATTCTACCTTGTAAAACAACCGATTTGGGTTTCGTTAAAAACCACACACCTGTAAGTACGATAATTGAAATAATTACAACACCTATTAATGATTTTATAAATTTTGAATTTCTCATTTTAATTTTAGTATTAATTTTGATTTAAGAAAGAGGCTGTTTTTCCTGTAAGTACCATTAACTCTCCGTAAGCTACATTGTACTCGTATAAGGCTTTTATTTTGTGTAATTTAATTTCTGATAACTTTAGAGTTGCATCCATCACTTCTAGGGAAGTTCCTGTTCCTTCTTCAAAGGCACGTGTTCTCATAAACTTTAACCTATTTGCCAATGCTTCATCTGTATGTAAACTTTCGTATTGCTCCAGTTCCTTTTGCATGGTATTGTACAGTTTTTCTGTATACGTCGTTAAATTTAGTCGCGCTTGTCTATCAATTTCTTCTACTTGAGAAATTTTGTATTTAGATGCTTTTATTTTATGTTCTCTTTGAAAACCATTAAACAATTCCCACTCTACGCCTACACCAACAAACCATTTTGTATCTACCAATGGTAAATTATCTTTCCATAGAATGTATTTTCCAGAAACTCCTACTTTCGGAAAATAATCGCTCCGTTCTACTTGTACACCTACTTTTGCTAACTCATGATTTTTTTCTATAATTTTTAACTGTTCATTGTCAGTCAACATATCAGTGGTAAACTCTTGCAAAGGTTTTACAATGGTTGGTTCCTTAAATTCACTGCTGAAACCAGAAATTGAATTTACTCCTATTAAGTTCTGAACAGCCGTAGTAGCTAAATCCACATCTTTTTTAGCACCTAATAATTCTCTATTTGCATTAGACAAGGCTACTTTAGCATTTAAAGTTTCTACTTCTGGAATAATACCGTTCTCGAAAAACTTAGTTGCTTGGTTGTTATGTAACAAAATAACTTCATATACTTCTTGTCTTAATTGCATTGCTTCTTGCGCTAATTTTAACTTAAAAAAGTAATTGATTAACTGAATCGTCAATGCATCTTCTTTTATTTTATGCTTGGTTTCGGACAATGCTAATTTTATTTCTGAAGCTTTATTGGCTGCATTAATTTTTCCACCAGCATAAATTGGCATCGAAATATCTGCAGTTGCAAAACCCATATTTTTTTCTTGCAGCGTAAAATCCCAACTTCCTAAAACAGATGCAGGATCTGTAATTCCTAACAAACCACCTACCATATTTCTTTGCTCATTTAAATCAGCCGAAATATCTTTATCTAAATGCATATAAGTACCAGAAACACCTATCGTTGGTAAACGCAATCCTTTTGTAGCTTTGTGCTCTTCTTCCATCGCTTTTACTTCAAAGCTAGAGGCTTTTGCATCTCCGTTTTTAGACAACATTAAGTCATACGCTTGCCTTAAGGTAATATCTTGGGCGTTTGTAAATGTTGTTATAAAACCTAATACAACAGAGAAAAATACTCCTATCCTATTCAATTTCATTGATTTATTTTTTAAATTGATATTCACTTATTTTAAAATATTTAAAATATTGTCAGTTAGTTTATCTACATCATCTATAGTAACTTCTTGTTCTCCAAAAATATTTTTTCTTGTAAAATTGATATAATCCACAGCATACACCAAAATGTGATAATGCAATTGATACACCGTTGTATCTTTTGATATCTCTCCAGATTTCACTCCAATTTTCTTGATGCTTTTCATCAATTCCGCACTTTTCTCTTTAATGATTTCTGATGCAAAAAAGTTTTCATTATGTAATAATTGATAAAAGAACTTAGACGCGTTTGGCTCATTTAAAAAGTAAGTAACCCTATTTCTTATAAATTCTTCTATTAACGGTTTAATGCTATTTGGGTATAAGGTTAATAAAAATTCTAATTCTTTATACAAGGAGTTTACCTTATCATGATATAGTTCATTTATTAAATCTTGTTTTCCGCTATAAGTTCTATATAAATAACCTCCACTTACGTTTGCTTTTTTAGCAATCATTGCAATAGTAGTCGCTTCAATACCATGTTCTACAATGGTATGCATAATAGCATCTTTAATTCTAGCTATTTTATCTTCGTCTATTTTACGCGCCATACTATCTACTATTTGAGTCTACAAATTTATGAATAAATGTTCATTCATTTAATATATAAACCTTTTTTTTTCATTAATAACATCTAAAACCTTAAAGTATAAGCATAAAAAAAGCATCCAAAAATACTGAAAATCAATATTTTTGGATGCTTAATATAAAGTTTTACTTGAAAATTACTTATTCAAATACATTTTACGTCTTGCGTATAAATCATAAAACTGATCGTCTCTTAAACTATCTATAAATAAAATACTTTCACCAGTAGATTTCATCTCTGGTCCTAGTTTCTTATCCACATTAGGAAACTTGTTAAAAGAAAATACAGGTTGTTTAATTGCATATCCTTCTAATTGAGGATTAAAATTAAAATCTGTTACTTTATTATGACCTAACATTACTTTTGTTGCATAATTTACATACGGTTCTTTGTATGCTTTTGCTATAAAAGGTACTGTTCTAGAGGCTCTTGGGTTTGCTTCAATAATGTAAACAATATCATTTTTAACTGCAAACTGAACATTTATTAGCCCTACCGTTTTTAATTCAGTTGCAATAGTACGCGTATGGTCTTTAATTTGTTGTAAAACTAAATCGCCTAAATTAAACACAGGTAACGTAGCATTCGAATCTCCAGAATGAATTCCACAAGGTTCTATATGTTCCATTATTCCAATAATGTACACATTACCATCAGCATCACAAATTGCATCTGCTTCCGCCTCTATCGCTCCATCTAAATAATGATCTAACAGTAATTTATTACCAGGCATTCTTCCTAATAAATCAACAACATGCTTTACAAGCTCTTCTTTGTTGATTACAATTTTCATTCCTTGTCCTCCTAATACATAAGAAGGTCTTACTAAAATTGGGAAATCTAATTCATCTGCTAAAGCCAATGCTTCATCTGCAGTTTCTGCGATACCAAATTCTGGATAAGGAATATTGTTACTTTTTAATAATTCAGAGAAAAGCCCTCTATCTTCCGCTAAATCTAAAGCTTCAAAAGAAGTACCAATAATTTTAATTCCGTATTTCGTTAACTTTTCAGCTAATTTTAAAGCCGTTTGTCCTCCTAATTGTACAATAACCCCTTCTGGTTTTTCATGACGGATGATGTCATATATATGTTCCCAAAAAACAGGTTCGAAATATAATTTATCAGCAGTATCAAAATCTGTAGAAACCGTTTCTGGATTACAGTTTATCATAATCGTTTCGTAACCACATTCTGCAGCTGCTAAAACACCATGTACACAACAGTAATCGAACTCAATTCCTTGTCCAATTCTATTTGGTCCAGAACCTAAAACAATAATTTTCTTTTTATCAGTTACAATACTTTCGTTTGCAATTGTTATTTGTCCGTCTGCAGTTTCAATCTCGTTTTCAAACGTAGAATAATAATAAGGAGTCTTTGCTTTAAATTCTGCAGCACAAGTATCTACTAATTTAAAAACACGTTGTACTTTTAATTCTTCTCTTTTAGTATATACTTCGCTTTCTAAACAACCCAACATGTGAGCTATTTGTCTGTCTCCATACCCTTTTTGTTTTGCTTCTAGTAATAAATCTCTGCTAAGAGTATCTATTGTGTATGTAGAAATTTCTTTTTGAAGTTGAAATAACTCTTCATATTGTTTTAAATACCACATGTCAATTTTTGTGATATCATGAATCTGAGTTAAAGGAATTCCCATTGCAATTGCATCATAAATTGCAAAAACACGGTCCCAACTTGCATTGGTTAATTTTTCTATAATTTGGTTGTAGTCTGTGTAGCCTTTTCCGTCTGCACCTAAACCGTTTCTTTTAATCTCTAAAGACTGTGTTGCTTTGTGCAATGCTTCTTGAAACGAACGTCCAATTCCCATTACCTCTCCAACAGATTTCATTTGTAAACCTAAAGTTCTGTCTGAACCTTCGAATTTATCAAAATTCCAACGAGGTATTTTTACAATTACATAATCTAAAGTAGGCTCAAATAAAGCAGATGTAGATTTTGTAATTCCGTTTTCTAATTCATCTAATGTATAACCAATTGCTAATTTTGTAGCTACTTTTGCAATAGGATATCCTGTTGCTTTAGACGCTAAAGCGGATGAACGAGATACACGTGGGTTAATTTCGATAGCAATAATATCTTCTTTTTCGTCTGGTGAAACGGCAAATTGCACGTTACATCCACCTTCAAAATCTCCAATAGAACGCATCATGTGAATTGCCATGTCACGCATTTTCTGATAAGTTCTATCTGAAAGTGTCATTGCTGGGGCAACCGTAATAGAATCTCCAGTATGAATTCCCATAGGATCCATATTTTCGATAGAACATATAATGACAACATTATCGTTTTTATCACGTAATAATTCTAGCTCATATTCTTTCCATCCCATCATCGCTTTGTCAATCATCACCTCATGTATTGGTGATGCTTCTAAACCGAAACTTAAAAGATGATCAAAATCTTCTGCTTTGTAAACAATAGAAGCTCCTGCTCCACCTAAAGTATAAGAAGAACGAATTACTAATGGAAAACCAAATTCTTGTGCAATTTCTTTTCCTTTTAAGAAAGAAGTTGCCGTAGCTTGGGGTGCCATTGGCACACCAATTTTAATCATTAATTCTCTAAATTGTTCTCTATCTTCTGTAACATTAATAGCGTCTATATCTACACCAATTAATTTTACATCAAAATCTTTCCAAATTCCTTTATCATCTGCTTCAATACAAAGGTTTAAAGCCGTTTGCCCACCCATTGTTGGTAAAACAGCATCAATTTGTGGATGCTCTTTTAAGATTTGAATGATAGATTTAGTTGTTAGTGGCAACAAGTAAATATGATCAGCCATAGATGGGTCTGTCATAATTGTTGCTGGATTTGAGTTGATTAGAACAGTTTCTATTCCATCTTCCCTTAAAGAACGTAAAGATTGTGAACCAGAATAATCAAATTCACAAGCTTGTCCAATAACAATTGGTCCAGATCCAATAATTAAAACTGATTTGAGGTCTTTTCTTTTTGGCATTGTAAGTTGTTGTGTTATGTTGTTTTACAAAAATAGTTAGTGCTTGGGTATAAAAAAAGGTGTTACTTAAAAAAAGTAACACCTAATATATTAACAAAAGTTAATCATTTATTTTTTATGTCTAGTTTCAGTAGAAACAGAAATTTTCTTTCTTCCTTTAGCTCTTCTACGAGCTAAAACCTTTCTACCATTAGCAGAAGCCATTCTTTCCATGAAACCATGTTTATTTCTTCTCTTTCTCTTTGACGGTTGGTAAGTTCTTTTTGGCATTATCTGTATTTTTAAATATCTCTGTTATTATTAGTTTTCTTAACGAAATCACATCGTTAAAAGCGTGCGCAAATATACAACTGTTTTTATTTATGACAAACACTATTTAAAAAAAAAATGAAATATTTTTGAACGATACAAAAGTACAAGTTTTAGAAATCTTTTCACCTTTTTTATTTGACAGAATTTTTAGAGTTAGTACTTTTGCGCAAACCTAAGAATACCATGAGTAATACTAAATATGTTTTTGTAACAGGAGGCGTAACATCATCACTTGGAAAAGGAATTATTGCAGCATCATTAGCAAAATTATTACAGCAAAGAGGATTTTCTGTAACTATCCAAAAACTAGACCCTTATATTAATATAGACCCAGGAACTTTAAATCCGTACGAGCATGGAGAATGTTATGTTACAGATGATGGAGCAGAAACTGATTTAGATCTAGGTCATTATGAGCGTTTTTTAAACATTCCTACAAGTCAATCTAATAACGTAACTACAGGTAAAATTTATCAATCTGTAATTAATAAAGAGCGTAAAGGAGAATTTCTAGGAAAAACGGTTCAGGTTATTCCGCATATTACCGATGAAATTAAACGTAGAATCCAAATTTTAGGAGAAACTGGTGATTATGATATTGTAATTACAGAAATTGGTGGAACTGTTGGTGATATTGAATCTTTACCTTATGTAGAGTCTGTAAGACAAATGCTTTGGGAAAAAGGAGAAGATAATGCTATTGTTATCCATTTAACATTGATTCCATTTTTAGCTGCTGCAGGTGAATTAAAAACGAAGCCTACACAACACTCTGTAAAAATGTTAATGCAAAGTGGTGTAAGTCCAGATATCTTAGTATGTAGAACAGAACATGAAATTTCTGACGACATTAAACGCAAACTAGCATTATTTTGTAATGTGAAGCAAGAAGACGTTATACAGTCTATAGATGCTGAGACTATATATGATGTGCCAAATTTAATGTTAGCTCAAGGTTTAGATACTGTTGTTTTAAATAAATTAAAACTTTCTTCTAAAGGAGAACCAGAATTAAAAGTTTGGAACGAATTTTTAACCAAACATAAAAACCCTAAACACGAAGTAGAAATTGCCTTAATTGGTAAATATATAGAGTTGCAAGATTCTTATAAATCTATTACAGAAGCGTTTATTCACGCAGGTTCTACGCATGAAACTAAAGTAAAAGTACGTTGGGTACATTCTGAAAGTTTAACACCTAAAAATGCCGAAAAGAAATTAGAAGGTGTTAATGGTATTTTAGTAGCTCCTGGTTTTGGTGATAGAGGTATTGAAGGTAAAATTAGAGCCGTAAGGTATGCAAGAGAAAATAATATTCCTTTCTTCGGAATTTGTTTAGGAATGCAAATGGCGGTTATTGAATTTGCAAGAAACGTTTTAGGTTTAGAGAATGCAAGTTCTACAGAAATGAACAAAAGCACTAAAGACCCTGTTATTAATTTAATGGAAAGTCAGAAAGATGTTACCGAAAAAGGTGGAACCATGCGCTTAGGTGCTTGGGATTGTGAGTTGAAAAGAGATTCTAAAATATATAAAGCCTATAAATCGGAATTGATTAGTGAACGCCATAGACATCGTTTTGAATTTAACAACGCTTATTTAGAACAAATTGAAGCTGCGGGAATGAAAGCAACCGGATTCAACCCAAAAACAGGATTGGTAGAAGTTGTAGAAGTACCTACTCACCCTTGGTTTGTTGGTGTGCAATACCATCCAGAATATAAGAGTACCGTTTTAAAACCACATCCTTTATTTGTAGATTTTATTAAAGCTGCCTTAAAACAGTCTCAGAAATAAAAAAGTATTTAGTTAAACGCAGTCGAAATCTAAAATATCTCGACTGCGCTTAAAATGACATTATAAAATTAGGAATACTATTTGAACTACATACCTAGTATCAAATATAAAGGAGCAAAAATAATATAAAGCTGCTTTTTAACTACATTTGTCGCGTTTTTATCAAAAGAAACTTTTGGTTTAATGACAAATTGACATTTTAAAATAACACATGGAACAAAAAAAATTCGATATCAATTCTTTTATAGGAATGTTATTATTAGGAGGTATTTTATTATACTGGATTAACTCTAATAAACCAGATGAAACTACTGATACTTCTACGAATACAGAACAAATTGTAGACTCTACAAACAATACTTCAAATACTTTTACAGAAAACACTCCCGTTTTTGAAAACGATTCTTTAAAACAAATTGCTTACACAACTAAACTTGGTGCTTTTGCACAAAGTGCTATTAATGGTTCTAACGGTACTTCTGTTTTAGAAAACAACTTGGTTAAATTAACTGTTAGTAATAAAGGTGGACAAATTATAGAGGCAGAAATTAAGAATTACAAGACACATGATTCTTTACCTTTATATATGATAAAAGACAAAAATGCTTCTTTTAACATTAATTTTGGTACTACAGATAATAGAATTTTAAATACAAAAGATTTATTCTTTGAACCTACAGTTTCTAAAAATGGAGAAACCACTGTTCTTTCTATGAAATTAAAAGTTTCAGACACTCAATTTCTAGAATATAGATATGAGATGAAGCCTAAAAATTACATGGTTAATTTTGCAGTTCGTTCTCAAGGTTTAAGTTCTGTAATTAACTCTTCTTCGCCAATTAATTTAGATTGGTCTTTAGATGGTTATGCACATGAAAAGAGTGTAAAGACAGAAAATACGATGTATTCTCATCTTTATTACAAAACAGAAGATGACGTAGATCATTTAAATGCTGGTAATACAGAAATTTTAAATGATGTAGATTGGATTTCTTATAAACAACACTTCTTTACATCTATCTTATTAACTGATACTCCTTTTAATAATAGTACTGTAACTTCTACAGATCTTATTAAAAATGAAGAATTAGATACGGTTTTTACAAAACGATATGAATTAAAAACTCCGTTAGAATTAGCAAGCGGAGAATTAAATTATAACATGAAATGGTTCTACGGACCAAGTGATTATAACTTATTAAAGACTTTTGAAGGTACAGATTTAGACCATACAGCAGATTTAGGTTGGGGAATTTTTGGTTTCTTAAACAGAACTGTATTTTACCCGGTATTTAACTTCTTAAAAGGATTTTTATCTAACTACGGTTTGATTATTATTTTAATGACAATTGTTGTTAGAATTATTATGTCTCCATTAGTATATAAATCTTATCTATCAAGTGCTAAAATGAAGGTGATTAGACCTGAGTTAACGGCTTTAAATGATAAATATCCAGGGAAAGAAAATGCTATGAAACGTCAGCAAGAGACCATGGCTATTCAGCGTAAAGCAGGAGTTAGCATGATGTCTGGTTGTATACCTGCCATATTACAAATGCCAGTTTTCTTTGCACTTTTTAAGTTTTTTCCTACAAACTTAGCTTTAAGACAAGAAAACTTTTTATGGGCAAATGATTTATCTTCTTATGATATGGTTTATCAATTGCCAATTAAAATACCTTTTTATGGAGATCACGTAAGTTTATTTCCAATATTAGCTTCTATTGCCATTTTCTTTTACATGAAAATGAACCAAAGTCAGCAAGCAAATATGCAACCTCCTACGCAAGAAGGTATGCCAGATATGGGAAAAATGATGAAGTATATGATTTACTTCTCTCCTATTATGATGTTGTTTTTCTTTAACAACTATGCTAGTTCATTAAGTTTGTACTACTTTGTATCTAACTTGTTAACCATTGCAATTATGTTGGTTATTAAGAACTATGTAATTGATGAAGATAAAATTCATGCTCAAATAGAAGAAAACAAAAAGAAACCGGAAAAGAAGAAAAGTAAATTCCGTCAAAAAATAGATGATGCTATGAAGCAAGCACAAGAGCAACAAGCACAACAGAAGAAGAAAAAATAATTTTTTTAGCTGTTCAACATAATAAAAAATCCAAAACTTAATTGTTTTGGATTTTTTTTGGTTAAAATAATTGTAAAATCTTATATTTTTTAAGGTAAAACAAGTGTTTATACTATTGACTTTTTAACTCAAAAAAACTAACTTAGCTAACCATGAATATAAAACGTAACATATTCATATTAACGTTACCAATAATAAAAAAATCAAAATTTGTTTTCAATTCAATCTATAGAAGCAAAATATTTTATTAAAAATTATAATGTTCCCTTGTATTCCATTATTTTATTGGATGATGAATCGGATTTTTCTGTAAATTTTGTAAAATATAAAACAAAACGAAAATCTATTTTATTCCTTTCTCCTTATCAAAATTTAAAATGGTTCGGTTCTACTTCTTCAAAAGTTAAATTACTACAATTTCACGGAGATTTTTATTGTATTGAGTATCATAAAAAAGAAGTTGCTTGTAATGGATTGTTATTTAATAATATCTATTTACAACCATACGTTTCACTCAATAAAATTAAATTTCAAGAAATATCCCAACTAGTCGATAAAATGGAAAAAGAAGTTGGAGTCAATAAAAGATTTTCAGAATCTGTTATAAAATCTTACCTACAGCTCATATTTGCTATTTGTAGTAGTGAAAAAGATGAACAACTAGGAAACAAACTCACACAAAAAACTAATAAAAATGAGCTACTAACATTTCAAGGTTTATTAGAATTGCATTTTCATAAAGAACGTAATTCTTCATTCTATGCCAATAAGTTAAACATATCTCTTTCTTCATTTAGTAAAAAAATAAAATCTCAAGTTGGAAAAACACCAACGCAACTCATCCAAGAGCGTGTTATTTTAGAAGCTAAGAAATTATTGCACCTCACTTTTAAAACTGTAAAAGAAGTTTCCATTGAGCTAAATTTTGATGACGAATTTTATTTTAGTAGATATTTTAAAAAAGAAGTTGGATTATCTCCCACACATTTTCGTGAGAAAGTAGGGATTTCTATAGTGGCAAAATAATCCATTGTTCATCCGCTTTAATCCATTCTTTAGCTTATTCTTAATATATAGTTTTGCTCTCAAATAAATATAATTATGAATAACTTACTTAATTTACTAATAAACAGTCAAACTAATTTTATCAATTTTATTCGTTTTGCCATTTTTATAGTAATGGTTTGGATTGGTGGTCTAAAAGCTTATCAATACGAAGCAGATGGAATAGTTCCTTTTGTAACAAATAGTCCCTTAATGAGCTTCTTTTATGAAAACACAAACAAAACAGTCATCAATGAAGAAGGAAAAACTGTTAAAGAATACATGTTACACAAAAACCCAGAAGGTAAAATGGTAGAGAAAAATATAGAATGGCATAAATCCAATAATACATATGCCTTCTCTTATGGGTTAGGAAGCGTAATTGTTATTATAGGACTTCTGACACTTTTGGGAATTTGGTTTCCAAAAATCGGTCTTTGGGGTGGATTGTTTACATTTGGAATGTCCATTGTTACTTTAACTTTCCTCATAAGCACTCCAGAAGTATATGTTCCAAATTTAGGAGGCGATATGCAAACACCTCAATTTGGATTTCCTTTTCTATCTGGAGCTGGAAGATTGGTTTTAAAAGACATTATTATGATGGCAGCTGGATTAATAATTGCATCTGACTGTGCAAAGAAGATAAAAACTACTGGCAATAACTTGTATAATTAATTGCTTGGTCACTGCCAACTTACGAACATTCCTGCGGAATACTCTATCTGTGATTTATTTACTAAATTAGTTGTTTGAACACGCAACAAACCATACACAACAACATTAACTAAAACTAGAAAAACGTCTTATAAAACTGATTTTATTCAACTTTATAAGACGTTTTTTATATTTAAATAGTCTATTAATGATTACTAAAACTTACCAACAAGTCTAGCCCTGATTGAAGTGACATCCTTTTTGTTTTTCACAAAAAGATATAACGGAAAGCAGGAAATAGCTTCAAAAAAAAAGTTATCTAAAAAAAGATTTTTTGTCAATCTGAATTTATTTCAGATTCTTATGAAGATTGAACTTCAATAAGTTGAGATACTGAAACATGTTCAGTATGACAAGATTTAACCTTTTTTAGATAACCTCTTTACTATTTTATTATAGACTGCTTCGTAAATTGACAAAGACAAAAAAGAATCTAATCTTCCGTTTCTACTTCTGTATCCGTATCTTCTTTATGTTCTTTAAATTTACGAGTTCCTTCATACAAATCGTACTTTACAAACTTACAGTTTAAATCTCCGTTTTTAAGCGCAATTCTTTTAGAGGTTCTTAAACCAACACACTTTAAAGCATCTGTATCTGAAGTAATTAACCAAGCTGTAGAACCTGGGTAATTGTTTTTAAGAGTATCTCCTATTTTTTTATAAAATTCTTCAGTATCAATATTTAAACGTTCACCATAAGGTGGATTAAACAAAATAGTAGTCTTACCAAAAACCTCTTTTGTTGAGTTAAAAAAGTTAACGTGGTGTACACCAATAAACTCATCTAAATTGGCATTTACTACATTGTCTTGTGCTTTTTGAACGGCAGAAGGTGCTTTATCGAAGCCCATTATTTTAAAATGAGAAGAACGGATTTTATTTAATAACGATTCTTGAATGGTAAAATACAAGTCTTCATCATAATCTTTCCAATTCTCAAAAGCAAATAGTTTTCTATTGATGTTTGCCGGAATATTACAGGCAATCATAGCAGCCTCAATTAAAATAGTACCAGAACCACACATTGGGTCTATAAAGTTTTCCTCACCCGTATAACCAGACAATAAAACCATACCTGCAGCCAAAACTTCGTTTATTGGCGCAATATTAGTTGCAGTTCTATACCCTCTTTTATGCAAAGAATCTCCAGATGAATCTAAAGAAACAGTTAACCAGTCTTTTTGAATGTGAATGTGTATTTTTAAATCTGGATAATCTAAATCTACATTTGGTCTTTTACTATATTTATGTCTAAAATAATCTGCAATAGCATCTTTAGATTTTAAAGAAATATAATGCGAGTTAGAGGTAAAATTCTTAGAGTTTACTACGGCTCCAATTGCAAAAGTACCTTCGGTATCTAAATAGTTTTCCCATTTAATTTTCTGAATTGCTTCATACAAATCTTCTTCATCGTAGATTTTACAAACTTTAATCGGTTTTAAAATTCTTACAGCTGTTCTTAAAGCAATATTTGCTTTGTACATAAAACCGCTATCTCCTCTAAAAGAAACCATTCTAACTCCCTCATTAACATCTTGTGCTCCTAGGTCTCTTAATTCTTTTGCCAAAACACCTTCTAAACCGAAAAGTGTTGTTGCTGTCATTTTAAAATCTTTGTTCATGCTCATAAAATTGACTGCAAAAATACTATTTATAAATAGCTTTTATACTAATTAAGAAATTCATTTTACAGAACGTAAGATTTGGTTACTTTTACAGACTGAAATGCCTATAATGGCAAAAGGCTAAGGAAAGCCAATAGCAATAAAAGTAATTAACTGGTTATTGCAAATTTTATAAAAATGGAAACAAAAGATTGGTTTACAGATTGGTTTAACACCTCTTACTATCACACACTTTATAAGGAACGAAATGACGATGAAGCGCAATTGTTTATGAAGAATATTACTTCTTTTTTAAACTTGCCAAAAACAACGCATATTTTAGATTTACCATGTGGTAAAGGACGTCATTCTGTATTTTTAAACTCTTTAGGCTACACTGTTACTGGTGGTGATTTGGCAGAAAACAGTATTAATGCTGCAAAAGAATTTGAAAATGATACGTTAAAATTTAATGTGCATGACATGCGCAAGCATTTTCATCATACGTATGATGCTATTTTTAATTTATTTACAAGTTTTGGCTATTTTAAAGATGATAAAGAGGATATTTTAATTCTAGAAAACATTAAAAACGGATTGAATAAAGACGGCTTTTTTGTTTTTGACTTTTTAAATGCCGAAAAAGTAAAACTTAATTTAGTAAAAAAAGAAACTAAAACGGTAGATCATATTACTTTTAATATTGAAAGAGAAATTAAAGATGGTTTTATCTTAAAGCATATTTCTTTTTTTGCTGATGGAGAAAACCATACATATACAGAACAAGTAAAATACCTAGACCTTACTAAAATGACTACTTTTTTAGAAAAAGTGGGGTTTACGATTACTACTGTTTTTGGAAATTACAACTTAGATACCTTTGAAGCAAAAACTTCTGATAGATTAATTATTATTGCAAAATGAGTTATATTCTACTATTAATAGCCGTTTTTATTGGTTCTATTTTTGTTTTTATAATAAAACCAAGTAAAAAAGCTGTTCGTCTATTATTAGCTTTTAGTGGTGCCTATTTGTTATCTGTTACTATTCTACATTTACTGCCAGAAGTATATGCTGAAACTACAGAATATAAAAAAATAGGAATTTTTATATTAATCGGAATTATTATTCAGTCTGTATTAGAGTCTTTTTCTAAAGGAGCAGAACACGGACATATACATATTCATTCTGATGGTAAGGAGTTTCCAACCCTGTTATTTATAAGTTTATCATTACACGCATTTTCTGAAGGTTTACCTATTCATCATGCAGGTGATAATTTACTATGGGCCATTGTAGTGCATAAAATACCTATTGCATTTGTTTTAACTACCTTTTTAATTCAGACTAAATATTCTAAAAAAATAACGTTTATTTTCTTGATAGTTTTTGCTTTTATGAGTCCTTTAGGGTTATTATTAGGTGATAAAATTACTTTTTTTACAACCTATGCTAAAGAAATTACTGCATTAATTATTGGGGTATTTCTTCATATTTCTACCATTATTCTTTTTGAAGGCTCTGAAAATCACAAATTTAACTTACAGAAATTTATCGCTATCATTTTAGGTGTTTTATTTACCGTTTTTACGTTGTAATGATATTGATTAAAACTGTAGAAATTATTGTACATTTAAAAGTAAGGTATTGTACACAAACTAATGAAAACCAAATTACATATATTTAAAGTTGTTGCTAAACATTTAAGCTTTACAAAAGCTGCTGAGCAATTATATCTTTCTCAGCCTGCCATATCTAAGTCTATTAAAAATTTAGAGCAAGAGTTTAAAACCACCTTATTTATAAGAAAAAGGAACTCAATTGAATTGACAACTGAAGGAAAGTCTTTTCTTATTTATACGAATAAAATTTTGGCTATTTATGCAGAAATGGATGAAAAATTTCTTCATAAAAAAGATGATTTATCAAATTTCATCAACTTTGGTGTAAGTACCACCTTATCTAACTACATTATTCCTAAAGTAATTGCAAAATTTAGAATGCAATTTCCTCAAACAAAATTTAATATCATAAGTAATAATTCTGAAAATATTGAAGCCCTAATTTTAAACGAAGAAATAGATTTTGGAATTACAGAAGGAAGTATATCAAACCCTAAATTACATTTTGAGAAATTTATTAAAGACGAAATTGTACTTGTAACAAATGTAAATAATAATACCTTTCAAAAAAGGAGTATTGATATAGAAACGCTGCAAAAAATTCCCATGATTGAACGTGAAAAGGGTTCTGGAACAAAAGTAATTATAGATAGTTACCTTTTAAATCATAAAATTAAGAAACTTAATTCTGTTGTATCTTTTAATAGTACGGAAGCCATTAAAAATTATTTATACAATTCAGACCATTACGCCCTACTCTCTATCCATTCTATTTCTGACGATTTGATGAGTAATAAACTCAAAATAATAGACATTAAAGATTTAAGTATTGAAAGGTGGTTCTATTTTGTAAATAGAACGGGATATCTTTCTAATACTTTTGATTATTTTAAAAAATTTACTCGAAATAACTATAACTTTTAGTTATCTCACATAGCTAATTAATTTGCTTTAAAGTAATTAATACTTGCTACTTTTGTATCAAATAATACACAATGATATGAAAGATTTTACCTCAAAAACTATTTATTTTCTTCTAGTTCTAATTACTCTTTTAGGTTTTGTAAACAGCCCAACAGCCTTAATCATCGGTTTTGTATATACCATTATCTTCAAAAATCCATTCCAGACATATAGCCACAAAGCTATTCATTATTTACTAAAAATTTCTGTTGTGGGATTGGGCTTCGGAATGTTTATAAAAGAAACTTTAGCTACAAGTAAAGCAGGGTTTGGGCTAACTATTTATTCTATTCTATTAACGGTAACAATAGGTTTATTGTTAACAAGGCTTTTAAAAATAGATTTAAAGTTAGGACATCTTATTACCTCTGGAACTGCAATTTGTGGTGGGAGTGCAATTGCTGCTATTTCATCTGTTATTAAAGCAAAAAGTAAAAATATAAGTATTGCTTTAGGAATTGTATTTTTATTAAACTCTATTGCATTGTTTGTATTTCCTGCAGTTGGGCATTTTCTAAACTTAACACAAGAGCAATTTGGTTTGTGGTGTGCAATTGCAATACACGATACAAGTTCTGTTGTTGGAGCTGCTTTAGAGTACGGAGAAGAAGCTTTGCGAATAGCGACTACCGTAAAACTCTCTAGAACACTGTGGATTATTCCTTTATCAATTTTTTCAATGTTTCTTTTTAAAACAAAAGGAGAAAAAATTAAAATACCCTATTTTATTCTTCTATTTATTGTAGCTATTATGATAAATAGTTACCACCTTTTACCTGAACCAACTACTAATTTTATTGTTTTAATATCAAAACGATTGTTATTACTAACTTTATTTCTAGTAGGCGCTAGTATTTCTATAAAAGACTTAAAATCTACAGGAATAAAACCTATAATATTGGCACTTACACTGTGGATCTTTATTTCAATATTTTCGTTAGTCTATATATTAAATTAGTGCAGTTAATTTATACTTAAATTAACTACAAAAAAAAAGGCTGTCTAAAAAGCTATAAACATTGTCATGTTGAAATTGACTCAGTATCTTAACTTACTGAAGATCAAACTTCAAAAGAATCTGAAATAAATTCAGAATGACAAAAATTCACTTTTTAGACAACCTCTTTTAATTATAATCGTTTAATAATGTTGTTAATTAGCTACCTCATTTATAAATTTAATTCGCATTAAACGTAGTTCATCTTCATCATAATCTCCATCAAACTCATCTAAAGCATCTTGAATCTTATCTGTATCTGCTTCCATAAAGTAATCATGTATTTCTTCTTGCTGATCTTCATCTAACAAATCATCTAAAGAATAATCGATATTTAACTTGGTTCCAGAAAAAATAATCATTTCCATTTCTTTAATTAGTTCATCCATTTTAAGTCCCTTAGACTTCGCAATATCTTCTAATGGTAATTTTTTATCTGTATTCTGAATAATAAAAAGTTTTAATCCAGAGTTTGTACCAGTACTTTTTACAATTAAATCATCTGGTCTTAAAATATCATTCTCATCAACATAACTAGCTATTAATTTAATAAAATCTTTACCAAATTTTCTAGCTTTACCTTCTCCTACTCCATGTACAGTAGATAATTCTGCTAAAGTTATTGGGTATTTTAAAGCCATATCATCTAACGATGGATCTTGAAAAACAGCAAAAGGAGGTACACCTTGTTTTGTTGCTACACTTTTACGTAAATCTTTTAATAGTTTCACTAATTTATCATCGGCAACGCCTCCAGAAGATTTAGCATTTGTAATAATAGAATTATCATCCTCTTCACTATAAGAATGGTCTTCTGTCATCATAAATGAAGTAGGATTTTTTATATAAGCATCTCCTTTTTCAGTTAATTTAACAACTCCATATTGTTCTATTTCTTTCTTTATTAAATTAATTACCAAAATCTGTCTGATTAAGGCCATCCAATAAAGTGCAGATTTATCTTTACCACTTCCAAAAAAGGACTGTAAATGTGTTTTATGAGAAGTTAATAATGCGTTTTCTTTTCCTACAATTGTATTTACAATCTCTTTAGACTTATACTTTTGTAAGGTCTTTTTTACAACCTTTAATAAAAGCTGTACATCATCTTTAGCTTCGTGTTTTTTCTTAGGGTTTCTAGAGTTGTCATCCATATCTGCTCCATCGCCGTTTTCAGCATCAAATTCTTCGCCAAAATAATGTAACAAATATTTACGCCTGTTCATAGACGTTTCTGCATAACCAACTACTTCTTGCAATAATGCATGCCCAATTTCTTGTTCTGCAACAGGCTTGCTGGCCATAAATTTTTCTAACTTTTCTATATCTTTATAAGCATAGAACGCTAAACAATATCCTTCGCCATCATCACGACCTGCTCGTCCGGTTTCTTGATAATAACTTTCTAAACTTTTTGGAATGTCGTGGTGAATTACAAAACGAACATCTGGCTTGTCAATTCCCATACCAAATGCAATTGTAGCTACTACAACATCACAATCTTCCATTAAAAACATGTCTTGATGCTTTACTCTAGTTTTAGCATCTAAACCAGCATGATATGGAACAGCTTTAATTCCGTTTACTTGTAAAACCTGAGCAACTTCTTCAACTTTTTTCCTGCTTAAGCAGTAGATAATTCCAGATTTACCCATTCTTTGTTTTACAAAGCGAATAATATCTTTTTCTACTTCCTTTGTTTTTGGTCTTACCTCATAAAATAAATTAGGTCTATTAAATGACGCTTTAAATCTATTTGCTTCCGGAATTCCTAATGTTTTTAAAATATCTTCTTGTACTTTTTCTGTTGCAGTTGCCGTTAAGCAAATAACAGGTACATTATCTATTGCCTTAATAATATGCTTTAGGTTTCGGTATTCAGGCCTAAAATCGTGGCCCCATTCAGAAATACAATGCGCTTCATCAATAGCAACAAAAGAAATTTTTTGAGTTCTTAAAAAAGTAACATATTCTTCTTTTATTAAAGATTCTGGTGCTACATACAAAAGTTTTGTAATTCCGTTAGCAATATCTTCTTTAACTTGGGCTACATCTGTTTTATTTAAAGATGAATTTAAAACATGTGCTACACCATTATGCTCAGAAATACCTCTAATTGCATCTACTTGATTTTTCATTAAAGCAATTAATGGAGAAACTACAATAGCCGTTCCTTCAGACATTAAAGCGGGTAATTGATAACAAAGTGATTTACCTCCACCTGTTGGCATTATTACAAAAGTATTGTTATTCTCTACAATACTTTTAATTACTTGCTCTTGTAAACCTTTAAATTTATTAAATCCAAAGAACTTTTTTAGAGGGGTATATAAATCCATTTTATTAAATATTCGTTTAACGTTAAAAACAATTCACAAACATACTATTATATTTGCTCTAATTATTATTTATAGTAAATTTGCTTGTTACTTAATTTAAAGATATAACTTTTTTTTATTCTGATAAAATACCAAACATTTGAAAAAAACAAACACAATTATAAATACTGCTAGAGAAACTATTTTAACAGAGAGTAATGCTATTGCTAATTTAGCAAAATTAATTGATGCGGACTTTGAAGAGGCCGTTAAATTTATTTTAAATTCAAATGGAAGGGTAATTGTAACCGGAATTGGTAAAAGTGCAAACATTGCATCTAAAATAGTTGCTACTTTTAATTCTACCGGAACCCCTGCTATTTTTATGCATGCCGCAGATGCTATTCATGGAGATTTAGGAAACGTACAACAAGACGATGTTGTTATTTGCCTCTCTAAAAGCGGTAATACTCCAGAAATAAAGGTTTTAGTTCCGTTAATAAAAAATTATGGAAATAAAATAGTGGCAATTACAGGAAACATTGACTCTTATTTAGGTGAGCACGCAGATTTTACATTAAATGCTTATGTAGAAAAAGAAGCATGCCCAAATAATTTAGCACCAACAACAAGTACAACTGCCCAATTAGTTTTGGGAGATGCATTGGCTGTTTGTTTACTAAACTTACGAGGTTTTACTAGTAAAGATTTTGCAAAATACCACCCAGGAGGCGCTTTAGGTAAGCGTTTATACCTAAGAGTATCTGATTTGGTAGAAAAAAACCAGGTTCCTGCTGTTAACGAAACAGATAGTATTGCAAAAGTTATTGTAGAAATTTCTGAAAAAAGATTAGGCGCTACGGCTGTTTTAAATAAAGAGAAATTAACAGGTATTATTACCGATGGAGATATTAGAAGAATGCTTACTAAATCTACACAGATTTCTCAAATTACAGCAAAAGACATAATGGGTAAAAACCCAAAAACTATATTAGAGGATGCAATGGCAGTAGATGCATTAACTATTATGGAAAAAAATAGCATTACACAAATGTTGGTTGTAGACCATAAAAACAAATATGTAGGTGTTGTACATTTACATGATTTAATTAAAGAAGGAATTTTCTAATGGCAGAACAACAGAAAGAAATGTCCTTTTTAGGACATTTAGAAGAATTAAGATGGCACTTAGTAAGAAGTGCAGCAGCAATATTTATTATAGCAATTGTATTATTTGTGTTTCAAAAAGAAGTATACGAAAACTTTTTATTGGCACACAGAAAATCCGATTTTATAACTTATCAATTATTTTGTGATTTTTTCACTTATTTTGGATTAGATAGTGGTTTTTGCAATGTTGTATTTAAAGACAATTTAATAAGTTTAAAACCCACCCAACAATTAATGAATTCTATTTGGTCTTCATTTATATTGGGTATTATTCTAGCTTTCCCTTATCTTTTATGGGAAATATGGCGTTTTGTTGCTCCTGGATTGACTAAAAAAGAAGTAAATAAATCTAGAGGATTTATTTTTATAGCCTCTTTTCTGTTTTTCTGTGGTATCGCTTTTAGCTTTTATGTAATTGCACCTATTTCTATACACTTTTTGTATAATTATCAAATTACAGATCTAATTCAGAATAGCTTTACTTTAGACTCTCATATAGGGCTAGTTACCAATATGTTATTAGGAGTTTCAATATTATTTGAATTACCGGTTTTGGTTTACTTTTTAACTAAAATTGGTTTAGTAACACCAGAGTTCTTAAAAAAATATAGAAAACACGCACTAGTAGTTGTATTAATTTTAGCAGCTATTATTACACCTCCAGACGTTGCGAGTCAGGTAATTGTGGCAATTCCTATTCTTATTTTGTATGAAATAAGTATTAGAGTTTCAAAAGTAGTAATTAAAAAACAAGAAAAAAATGCACGAAAAAGTACAAGAGTTTAATGACTATCGTCAGAAAATGAATGATAAAATTTTAGATTCTGATAATAAAGTAATCAAAAGAATATTTAATTTAGACACAAATACCTTTAAAGAAGGGCACTTACCAGTTAAAACAAAAGAACTTTTAGGCTTAGTAGCTTCTGCAGTTTTACGTTGTGATGATTGTGTACAATATCATTTAGAAGCTGCTATGAAAAACGGAGTTACTAAAGAAGAAATGATGGAAACGATGTCTATTGCTACCTTAGTTGGTGGTACAATTGTAATTCCGCATTTAAGAAGAGCTGTTGAGTATTGGGAAATGCTAGAAAATAAGTAAGCAGTTTAATTTGCAGTAATCAGTATAAAAATGAATGTTATGAATCTATTAAGATTTTAAAAAACATAATTTATTACTTTTACACAAACTAACATTACACGTTTCAACAATTAAACAATTACACATATTTATAAAATATGATTTTAAGAGCAGAAAACATAGAGAAAATCTACGGAAGTAGAAAAGTTGTTACCGGAATTTCATTAGAGGTAAAACAAGGTGAAATTATTGGACTTTTAGGTCCTAATGGAGCTGGAAAAACAACTTCTTTTTATATGATTGTTGGGATGATAAAACCAAATTCGGGTAAAATTTTCTTAAATGATGAAGAAATTTCTCAAGACGCCATGTACAAACGTGCCCAAAAAGGGATTGGTTATCTAGCACAAGAAGCTTCTATTTTTAGAAAATTGTCTGTTGAAGAAAACATTATGTCAGTTTTACAATTTACAGATTTATCAAAAAAAGCACAAAAAGAAAAGTTAGAGTCTTTAATTGAAGAGTTTAATATTGGTCATGTTCGTAAAAATAGAGGAGATTTATTATCCGGAGGAGAAAGACGTAGAACAGAAATTGCACGTTGCTTAGCCTCTGACCCAAATTTTATTTTATTAGATGAACCTTTTGCGGGGGTAGATCCTATTGCTGTAGAAGACATACAAAGTATTGTTGCTCATTTAAAAGACAGAAACATCGGTATCTTAATTACAGATCATGATGTACAAGCTACTTTAGCGATTACAGATAAAACCTATTTAATGTACCAAGGTAGTATTCTAAAAAGCGGAACACCAGAAGAATTGGCAGCAGATGAAATGGTTAGAAAAGTATATTTAGGTAAAGATTTTGAATTGAAAAAGAGGAAGATTTTTTAATTATTAATAATTAAAAAATCACCTTTTTTTTAGATATATAAAAATAGAAACATACACCTTTCTTATCTTCATCTCTTTTCTTTAATTCTATTTTACCCCCAAGTCTTTTTACTATAGACTTTACAGTTGCTAAACCTATTCCTGTATTATTATTGTTAGGATCATTATTTCCTAATGTTTCAAACATTTCAAATACTTTACCCCAATACTTCTCTTCAATACCAGGGCCATTGTCTTCATAGATAAAATAATAATTTTCTATATCTTCTTTAAAACTTACCTTAATTTCTGATTTATCTTCATCATAAAACTTTCTAGAATTAGAAATTAAGTTCTGAAATATTTGAACTAATCCTATTTGAGAACTAAAAATATCTAAATTTAAGTTATTAGCGTCTAAAATAATTTTGTTTTCAAAATCGATATTAACTACAATTTTATCTAATAGCTCTTTTAAATTAAAGTTCTTAAAAACAATATTTTCACTGGTAACTTTAGAATAGTTTAAAATCTCATTTATTAAACTATCCACATATACAATTCTATCTG
The DNA here is from genome assembly GCF_011379025.1 of Polaribacter sp. 11A2H. NCBI lineage: Bacteria > Pseudomonadati > Bacteroidota > Flavobacteriia > Flavobacteriales > Flavobacteriaceae > Polaribacter > Polaribacter sp. 11A2H. Next base: position 316,321 of record NZ_WTLD01000001.1, on the reverse strand, counting down.
CTATTAAAGAAATGTATTCCTCTGCTTCTGTGTTTTCAAAAATTGATATATAATCTTGTTTTAAAACATCTAACAAAAAACTTATTCCATTTATAGGCGATTTTAAATCATGAGTTAGTCTATTTGCAAAATTATTTAACTGTTCATTTAATTTGGCTATCTTATCATTAGACAGTGCCAATTCTTCATTTTTCTTTCTAAGTTCTAAAAGTACAACTACTTGTTTTGATAATAATAGAAGAGACTCTCTCTGGCTGTCATTTAATTCGTTTGGCTTGTTATCAATAACACATAAAGTACCTAACGGAAATCCTTCTGAACTATTTAAAGGAGCACCTGCATAAAAGATTACATTTGGGGCATTTACAGTTAAAGGATTGTCAAAAAAACGATGATCTTTAGTCGCATCATTAATTACAAATAATTCATTAGGTTTTAAAATACTATGCGCGCAAAAAGAGAGTTCTCTGGGCGTTTCTGTTGCTTCTATACCATATGTAGATTTAAACCACTGCCTATCTTCATCAACTATAGAAACAAGTGCTATAGTAGTATTGCAAATACTAGAAGCTATTTTTGTAATGGCATCGTATTCTTCTTCTGGTAAAGAGTCTAAAATATTATAGTTTTTTAAAACGTCTAACCTTTGTTTTTCATTTTGGGGGATTCTGGCTACTTCCATTAAAAATCTAGATATAAAAAATAATTATTTTTTAAAAAGTGATATTATAATGTACAATATAATAATAATTGGAATAGAAAGGAAATTAAAAGTAAAAATTAAAAGTAAAGAAGCTAAAAGGAAAGAATAAACAACAATATTTTTTTTAATAGCGTAATCTTTAAACTTCAATGAAAACAGCGGTAATTCTGCATTCATTAAATAGGTTAGTAATAAAGTAATTGCTATTAAAAAATAATTATTTCCTATTAAATTTTGTGCAAATTCTATTGTAGAATATTCTTGAATTAAAGGTAAAGAAATAATAAACAAACTCATTGCAGGTGTTGGTAAACCTATAAAAGAATCTGATTGTCTGGTATCAATATTAAATTTTGCTAACCTATAACAAGCTCCTAAAGTTAATAGTAAACCCAAATAAGGTAAGTAATTTTGTTCATTAAAATCATTTAAGCCCGATGCATTTTCTATCAATAATTTGTAAACAATAATTCCGGGTACCACACCACTTGTAACCATATCTGCTAAAGAATCTAATTGTTTACCTAACTCACCAGATACATTTAGTAATCGAGCCGCAAAGCCATCAAAAAAATCAAATAAAATTCCTAGAACAACAAATAATCCAGCGTAAACAAAATCTCCTTCAACAGCAAAAATTGTTGCAACTGTTCCACAAAAAAGATTACCAAGCGTTATTAAATTAGGAATGTGTTTTTTAAAATTCATTTTTATAGTTTGATTTAAAGGCTAAAATAAGAAAATCGATTTTATTGGTTTTCATTATCCTTAAAATTTTATAATATTTGTACCAATATTTAAGAACTTGCCACGAATTCACCAATAAAATTAAAATGAACACTACTAAAATCTCATTTTATTTTAGATTTTAAACTTTACAAACCAAAAGATGCCTGTATTAACCTCTAACTTTACTCCTACCTTTCTTTTTAAAAATGGTCATTTTAATACTATTTATAGATCTGTTTTTTCAAAAGAATCTTGTAATTATAAAAGAAAAAGAGTTTCTACTTGGGACAATGATTTTATTGATTTAGACTTTTCTTTAGTAGGCTCTAAAACCTTAGTTTTATTAATTCATGGTTTAGAAGGAAGTTCTCAATCTAAATACATCGTATCTACTACAAAATATTTAAACCAAAAGGGATTAGATACCGTTTGTTTTAATTTAAGAGGTTGTTCTGGAGATGATAATTTACTTTTAGGTACGTACCACAGTGGTAAAACAGAAGATGTAGATTTTATAGTAAAACATCTTTCAAGAAATTACGAGTATGAAAATATCATACTAATTGGTTTTAGTTTAGGCGGAAATTTAACCTTAAAATATATTGGTGAACAATCAGAAAATAGTGCAACTAAAGTAAAAGGAGGAATAGCAATATCTGTTCCTATTGATATTGCTTCAGGAGAATTTGAGCTAGAAAAATTAAAGAACAAATTGTATTTAGAGCGGTTTTTAAAAACCATGAAGACTAAAATTTTAGATAAGGCTGCAAAGTTTCCTGAATTTCAGTTAGATAAAGACTTGTTAGCTAAAGCTACCCGATTTAAACATTTAGAAAGTTTATACACAGTTCCTGTATTTGGGTTTGAGAGTCCAGAAGATTATTGGGAAAAAGCGAGTGCAAAACCATATTTATCAAAAATAAAAATACCAACTTTACTTATCAATTCTAAAGACGATACTTTTTTATCTAATCAGTGCTTTCCTTTTGATGAAGCAAATAATTCTAAAAATTTCTTTTTTGAAACGACCAATTATGGCGGCCATTGTGGCTTTATATCTTCTTTTTACAGTGCTAAAAACAACTGGTTAGAGCTTAGAATTGAAAGATTTATCAGACAAAATATTCAGATTCATCTATTGTAAACAATATCTTTAAAAAACTACTGTTATTTTAGTAGGTTTTTAGATATTTGTTACTGATAATTTACATCCTTTGAAACACAAAATATTATTTTTTATACTACTTGCTCCATTCCTTTTATCTGCACAGGCATTTAGAAGTTATTCCAATGAATTTTTAACTATTGGGGTAGACGCTGCAGGGTTAGGGATGAGTAAAAGTGTTGTTGCCACAACAAATGATGTCAATTCTATTTACTGGAATCCTGCAGGATTAGTAGGTATAGAAGACTACCAAGGTTCCCTAATGCACGCCTCTTATTTTGCCGGAATAGCCAATTACAATCATGCAAGTTTTGCTATGCCAATAGACAAAGAAAGTGCGGTTGGAGTTTCTATAATTCGTTTTGGTGTAGATGATATTTTAAATACTACAGAATTAATTGACAGTGATGGAAACATTGATTATAATAATATTAGCCTTTTTTCATCAGTAGATTATGCTTTTAACTTTGCGTATGCTCGTAATTTAATTTTTAAGGATGTTAAATTTGGTGTAAATGCAAAAATAGTCAGAAGAATTATAGGTGATTTTGCTTCTTCTTATGGTTTTGGTTTTGATGCCGGAATTCAGTTTGAACGTAATTCTTGGAAATTTGGAGTAATGGCTAGAGACATTACCACCACTTTTAATAGTTGGGCAATTAATGAAGATGAGTTTAATAAAATTAAGAAGGCTATTCCAGGACAAAATCAAGATTTACCAGAAACAACAGAAATAACCAAACCTAAACTACAATTAGGAGTTGCTAAAAACTGGAGAATAGGCCGTATGTTTCATTTACTTTCAGAAATAAATGCAAATATGCGTTTTACCAAAACAAACGATATTTTTTCTTCGGATGTTTTAAGTATAGACCCTGCAATGGGGTTTCAAGTAGATTATGACGAATTGGTTTATTTAAGAGCCGGCGTTGGTAATTTTCAATACATGACAGAATTCGATAACTCAAAATCACTTTCTATGCAACCCAATTTTGGTGTTGGTTTTAAATACAATGGCATAAAAATAGATTATGCTTTAACTAACATTGGTAGTGTTGGTAACGCTTTGTATTCAAATATTTTTTCAATTACAATAGATTATAGTTTTTTTAGACCTTAGTTTTTATGAACAAAAAATACTTTCTTTTACTATTTTTACTTTCCATTTATTCCCCCTTAAAAGCACAACTTCAACTTTCTGAATATGCAGAAGTAAGTATTATTACTGTTGGCCCAGGAGAAGAATTCTTTCTTGCTTTTGGACATTCTGCTATAAGAGTTAAAGATCCTGTTTTAAATTTAGATTTAATATATAATTATGGAGTGTTTGATTTTAATGCTCCTAACTTTTTATTGAATTCTGCAAAAGGAAATATGATTTATAGTTTGGCTCGCTATGATTTTAAATATTTTTTAACTAGTTATAAAAGAGAGAAACGTTGGTTAAAAGAACAAGTTTTAAATTTAGATCTATTAGAAAAACAATCTTATTTTAAATTCCTAGAAAATAATGCATCGCCAGAAAACAGAAACTACCTTTATGATCCTTATTTTAATAATTGCGCTACAAAGTTAAGGGATATAACAAGGTTAGTTTTAGGTGATAAACTTGCTTTTAATGATAATAATATAGAAAATGGATTAACATTTAGACAATTAACAAATCATGAAATTGCTTGGAATTCTTGGGGAACTTTTGGTTTAAATTTAATTGCAGGTACAAAATTAGATGAAAAGGCTACTTTTAATGAATATATGTTTTTACCAGATTATATATATAGCTCTTTTAAAAATGCAACCGTTTTTATTAGAAATCAACCAGAAAAACTTGTAAAAAAAGAAGTAGTACTTCTAAATTTTAAAGAAAAAGAAGCTAAAAGCTCTATTTTTAATCCTTTTCTAATATTTAGTATCTTTGCTTTTTTAGGTATTTATATTACTTATAAAGATCTTAAAAATAATAAAAGAACCAAATCATTAGATTTTATTATATTATTTACAACAGGCCTTATAGGTACTGTATTAGTTTTTCTATGGTTTTTCTCAACACATTCTACAGCACCAAATAACTTTAATTTATTGTTTACTTTTGCGCCTAATGTAATTGTTGCTTTTCTTTTATTGAAAACACATCAACCAAAATGGTTGAAAAAATATATGCAGTTATTATTAATATTACTAGTAATAATTCCTATTCTATGGATTGTGGAAATTCAAGTCTTCCCTGTAGTTATAATCCCCTTATTAGTATTACTTGCTGTAAGGTATTACTATTTATCAAAAAAACTATTGACCTTTAAAATATAAAACAGTAGTAAACGTCTTAATAAAAATTTTAAAATCTAAGAAAGTACTACGCTCTTTAATATAATATAAATCGTAACGCAATTTGGTTTCTTGTTCTTCTATGGTATTTGCATACGGATAGTTTACTTGAGCCCAACCTGTTAAACCAGGTCTTATAACGTGCCTTATAGTATAAAAAGGAATCTGAGCTTCTAAATCTTTTACAAACTCTGGTCTTTCTGGTCTAGGACCAATTAAACTCATATCTCCTTTTAATATATTAAAAAACTGAGGCATTTCATCTAATCTAGTACGTCTTAAAAACTTTCCAAAGCCAGTAATTCTAACATCATTTTTTTTAGCCCAAACAGCGCCTCCTTTTTCGGCATCTTTTACCATAGACCTTAACTTAAAAATTTTAAAAGTTTTACCGTTTTCCCCTACTCTTATTTGTGTGTAAAATAAAGGACCTCTGTTAGCTATAATATTACCAATAAAAATTAATGGAATAACACATAAAAAACCGATAGCTCCTATTACAGAAAAGAATATATCTATAAGTCTTAACCCAAATAGATAGAAATTATTAGAATTATTCTTACTAAAATTAATGTGTCTATAAAAATTATGATCTAAATATTCTTTAGGAATTCTAACATTTACGTTTTCGTAAAAAGTTTCATAGCTCACAATATTTACGCCTTTCTCAAACAACAAAATAAGTTCTTTATTTAGACGATTCACTACTTCTTCAGATAGATCTCTTTTAGATACAATAACTTCTGTAATAGCATTGTCTGCCAAAATTGAAGATATTGTTGCTTTAGAAACATCTATATAACCCTCTACCCCTTCCACCTTTTTATCTGACAAATAAGCTTGAACATGATGAAAAGAATCTTTATTTACTTGAATCAGTAATTTTTTAATTCTTTCTGAATTACCAATAAAAACAATAGATTTAAAATGCTTTGGCGAAAATATTAAAGATATATATACAAACCTCCAAAGTAAAAGTGGAATAAAAGAAAGTAAGAAAAAATAGACTATTTGTAATCTATTAGGTGGTAGTTCTGGTGAAAAATAAGGCGTAAAAATATAAAAAATAGTTGTTGTAAATACTGTAAGAACAGTTGCTCTAACAGTTAAGTACCTATTATTAGCAACATTTAAGCTGTAGAGTTGAAAAATTTGACCAAAAATTAAAAAATAAAAACCCAATAATAACAACCAATTTAGAAGGGCGCTACTTGTAAATTTAATATAGGTAAAATTGATAAATAATGAAGCTAAATAAAGACTAGAAATAAGAATAATAACGTCTATTATTCCTAAAAAAAGTTTTCTTTCCGATACATTAAAGTATGATATTTTTGTTGTCAAATGATGCTGTTTTGTTTAACTCATTTAAATTAATTCAATTAGGTACTTATAATTGAAAAAAAATATTAAAATAATTTGTGGGAGATAATGACAAATTTATAAAAAGAATACTAATTTATAAGTGCTTTAAAGTTATTTATAAAAAATAATGTACTCTGTTCTCTTCCTTTGCTATTTACATGAATTTTGTCATAAAATAATTCATTTTTATTTTCTAAAACTGAAGAATCATTTATAATAACATAATCTAAAGTATTATTAAAAGTAAACTTTTCTAACTGATAAGGGGCTATATAAATTATTAATTCGCAATTATTTTCATTTAGATAATTTTTAATCTCTTTAATTATTGGATTTGTAATTTCTGTTTTTGTTTTTTTAATATTAAAAGTAGTGCTACCTTTTTCATGACCAGAAGATGGATAAGAATAGTTACCAAAGGCATCAAATTTATTTCTAAATTGAGGTTTAATAGCACTTAATGCAGCAGGAAGCAGCAACTCTAAATTATAGTAAGAATATGCAAAAAATGGATTGTAATTAGAATTAGCTAATATATTTAAAGAAGTAGATTCATATTTTTTAAAATGGCTTTTCACATAACTTCTACTTACAAAAGGTGCAAATCGATAATCATTACTACCTAATTTTAATGGTGTATTTAAAAAATGATTAGCATCTAAAACCAATACCAAATACTTAGCTTTAAAATTAGATTCGAAAAAATGTTGAATCATTAAAAACTGAGTTTTTAAATCGGTATCATCCATAGATAAATTAACACCGTTTGTTTTTAATTTTTCATCAATTAAATTTGTATTAAGAGTCGTTAAACCTCTACTTGAACCTACTACAAAATAATCTATTTTTTTATCTGGATTAAATCCGTTTACTAAAAAAGCACTTTTATAAAAACTAGATTTTCTTAGAAAATAACTTGCACTAAAAGCAATTATATTTCCTAAAAATAAAATCAAAAACGAAAAGTAAATTATTTTTTTTATAAATTTTTTCATCCTTTAAAATTGAAAATAAATAAAATCTGCATGATTTTTTATTGCACCCAGAAAAGCCGTTAATAAACATAAAAAAATTAAAAAATAAGAATTAAAATAGGTTTCAATTCTTCCTTTTTTATCATTATAATATTCAATAGCAATTAAAAAAAAGATACTAAAAAATGTAATACCTGTAATAATTAAATACTTACTTGTAGATGTATAAAAATTGCCTCCATTAGATAAACTAAGAATTCTTGTAATATAATTAAGAGCATCAGTTATAGTAAGAGATCTAAATACAATCCAAGAAAACATTACTAAAATAAAGGTAACAACAATTTTTAAACCATTTACAATAAAATTAGAGTTCTTAACCTCTGTTTTTTTCTTTTTTAATGCAATAAAAAGTGGAATATATAAAATAGCATGTATAAATCCCCAAAAAATAAAAGTCCAATTTGCACCATGCCAAAACCCACTAACTATAAAAACAATACCTACATTTCTTATAGATTTAAGCAACGTCCCCTTGCTTCCGCCTAGCGGAATATAAACATAATCTCTAAACCAAGTAGAAAGAGAAATGTGCCAACGTTTCCAAAATTCACCAATATTTTTTGATAAATAAGGAAACTTAAAATTGGTCATTAAATCGATATTAAAAAGTCGGGCTGTACCAATTGCAATGTCTGAATACCCAGAAAAATCTCCATAAATTTGAAAAGAGAAAAGAAATGCTCCTATTAAAAGCGATTCAAAAGATTGATTTTCATAATTATTAAAAATACCATTAACAATAATTGAAGCATTGTCTGCAATTACTATTTTTTTAAAAAATCCCCAAACAATTAACTGTACACCAGAAACTGCTTTTTCATATGAAAATATTCTTTTCTTATAAAATTGAGGTAATAAATTAGTAGCTCTTTCTATTGGCCCCGCAACTAATTGCGGAAAAAAACTAACAAATGATAAAAAAGCTAAAAAATTATGTGTAGGCTCTAATTTTTTTCGATAAATATCTATAGAATAACTTAAGGTTTGAAATGTATAAAAACTAATACCGACAGGTAAAATAATATTTAGTCTATCAGCTGAAATAGAACTTCCAAAAAAAGTAAAAGCAGTTGTAAAACTATCTAAAAAGAAATTATAATATTTAAAAAAACCAAGTAAGCCTAGATTAACAATAATACTAATCGTTAAAAATAATTTACGTTTAGAAGCAACCTTTACCTCTCCTAATTTTTTACCAATAAAAAAATCGATGATGGAACTAAAAAAAATTAAAATAAGAAAACGCCAGTCCCAAAATCCATAAAAAACATAACTTGCTATTAAAATAACTGCATTTTGTTGTGTTGTTTTCTTTGAAAAAACAAACCAATATAAAATAAAAACTATGGGTAGAAAGACCGCAAAATCGACTGAGTTAAAAAGCATCTTTTAATTTAAATTTATAAAATTTTGAAGTTTGTCCATTTGTTTTTCTAAATTAAACTCTTTTATATGAGCATTAATCGAATTCTTAGAATAGTCTGAATAAGTAGTATTATCCATATTATTTAGCCTAGAAATATTTTTACTTAAAGCAGTAAAATTATTTGGTTCAGAAAAGAACCCAACCTTTTGTGTTTTTATAATTTCTTCTGCTTCACCAGAACCAACATATAAAATAGGAACTCCTAACTGCATTAATTCAAATATTTTAGAAGGTACTGCTCCGTAAATTTTATTTTTTAAAGGAACAAAACCAATATCGTATTTTCTTATTTCTTCTTTAATTTCTTCCGCAGTTTTTATTCCATGAAAAAAAATATTATTCTCTGGATTTTTAGATAATTCTATAACTTCATCTTCTTCCATTCCTGCACCATAAATATGTAATTCTACACCAATTTCTTTAAAATTAATTTGATTACAAATATTTAAAATACCTTGTGCGTAGCCCAATAAACCCGCATAGACAATTTTCAAGTTCCCGCTACTTTTTTCCTTAGCTGGGTACTCTCTATAGTTTGGTACATTTCTATAAATTAAAAATTCTTTATCGACAACTCCTTTTATATGTGCTATTATTTCTTCAGATTGCCCTATAATGGTATCTGCTAATTTATAATTTACTTTTTCTATTTTTTCTAAGAAACTATAGAAAAAACCTTTTTTAATAACTTCTAATTCTAATGCAGATAATGGCCAAATATCTGAAACATTTAAAATGTTTTTACATCTTAAAACCTTCGTTAAAAGTAAACCAGAAAGTGCCACTAATAAAGGCGGTGATTGAATGATAAATAAATCTGGTTTTTTTCTAATAAAGCTAAAAATAGAAAACCAAAAAGACCATGCAAAAGACAACATACTAAACAATCTAACAATTGCTTTTTCTGATTTAGATGGAAATATCCAAAACCTTTTTATTTTTATTCCATCGATAGATTCATTTACCGAAAATTTATTTTTATACTTTTCAAAAATTTTACCTTTTGGATAATTTGGTAACGGACATATAACCGTTACTTTATTTCCTTTATCTTTTAAGCCTTCAGCTAGATTTTTAATTCTATTAGCAGCTGCTCCCATTTCTGGAGGGTAATAATTAGAAATAATTACAATATTTTTACTCACGTTTATAGCTTAATTATTTGAAATTAGTTTTATTTTAAAAGCCTAGACTCGACAATTTGTGGTTTGCCAGATTTTGATGCAGCTATAAATAGTACTTCTCTATAATGGATTTTAAAATCATCGTCTAAAATATACTTTTGCAACTCATTTGTTACATTTTCTAAAACACCTTTATTAAATCCAGTGTCTTTAATATATTCAATAATTATTTCTCTTTTTTTCTCTTGAATAACTTTGAATTGTTTAATCTCCGGAACATACTCAAAAATACCAGTAAAAGAATGTACCGTTAGTTTTTTATTATCAGATAAAAGGACAACATCTGTATCTCTACCAATAATTTTTTCTAATAAAGGATATTTAAACTCCCTATTCTTTGGATATTTTTCTTTTGGTAATTTAATAGCTAAATCACCTATTTTATAACGGATTAGGGGCATTGAATAACCGTCTAAACGTGTTACTACTACATGACCTAATTCTCCGTCTGGTAAAGGTAAATTATTATCATCTAAAATTTCTAAATGCACATGTGGAGACATGATATACTTATATTCTAAATCTTTTTCACTGGCAATTAAAAAACCTTCATTACAACCATAAGTGTCATAAACCTTTGTTGTAAAAGCTTTTTCTATATTTTTTTTATAATGACTAAACATTTTATCTCCAAAACTTATGGCACTTTTAAAATGCACCTTATAATTATGCTCTAAAGCATATTCTGCGATAATATTTAAAGAAGATGCATAACCTGCTAAATAGTAATTTTGTGTATTATTTATGTCTTTAAATAGGGATGCCAATTGTTCTTCTGTTAAAGAAAAAGCCGTTATATATTTTGTTTTAAACAATCCGTCTTTAATCGTTTTTAAAAAACCTCTATTAGGCGACATTCCTGTTTGTACAACAGTATTTCCTAATTTATAACCGCTCCACTCCCACCAATGAGATAAAATTGCTCTAATATTAGACTGTTCTTCCTTATTCATAAAAACAGTACTTTGTATACCAGAAGAACCACTGCTTGAATAGGCTATTAAATCTATTTTTTTTACTTTTTTAGAAAGCAAATTATCCGCGTTAGTTCTTATATCTTCTTTAGTTAAAACAGGAAAACTCTCTAACCATTTAAAAGGATCATTTCCGTGCAACTGAATTGACTTATATTTAGAAACATTATTTACTGTGTGTTCTAAAATATTTTTTAAATTCTTTTGTTGAAGGTCTTCTAATTCACGCTCCGATAAAGTATCTAGTTTCCTCCAATACTTTAATTGTTTTACATAAGATGATTTATTTATGAAATCTCCGATCGGTAAAAAAATATTTTCAATTAATTTATTATAAATCATTTTAAAATTTTAAACCATTTATATTTTATAACTTCCCAATCAAAAGTTTCTGCCTTTTCACGTGCTTTTTTAGACAGTGTTGGGTATTTACCTTTAACTACATCTATAATAGCATTAGTCATGGCAGATACATTTTCTTTTTCAACTAACAGACCATCCACTTTATCATCTATCAAATGAGGCATTCCACCTACATTAGTACTTACAATAGTTAAACCTAATGCCATTGCTTCAATTACACTAATTGGTGTATTATCAAAGTTAGTAGTATTTATAAATATGTCATACTCTTTTGATTTCTTATGCCAATCTTCTTTTGTTAAAACTCCTGTAAGTTCTACAGAGCTTTCTAGATTATATTCTTTTATTAATTCTAATGTATTCTGATGGGACTCATCTAAAAAAGGTCCAATCATGCATAAAACAGCATTTGGGTATTCTTTCTTTAACTCTAACAGAACTTCAATAGCTAACGTAGGGTTATAAAGGTTTTTAAATGATCTTACCCATAACAATTTAGGTTGAATAGTAGTTCTATTTATGTATTTATAATCTTTTAAAGAAATTATATTAGGAATAAACTCCGTTTTAAAATTCTTATTTTCGAATGCTAATTTTAAATAATTTGAAGGTGCTACGTTTTTATATGAATTTTTAAATATTGTTTTGGCCAATTTAGGACTTGAACTTAATCTTTTAGGTAAATTTCCGCCATGCAAGATTGGAATATATTTAACATTAAAAATTCGTGCCAATTGTGAAGTAACTAAAGCAAAATAGAAATTTGTTGTACTATACGTATCTATAAGAATATAGGCCACTTTATTTCTATTTTTAAAGACAGCAAAACACATATCTATTAATCGAATAAGTTTATTGGTTTTAGAAGAAGATTTTACAATAGCATACCCTTCAGATTCTAATAAGAAAGAAAGCAAAGTCATTGTTGTCTGATACTTTGTTTTTTTTGATAAATTATTTCCTATATAGAGAATTCTATTATTATTCATCTATCAAATCATTTTCTATATCCGTAATTCTTATCAAACTTAAAGCATAAATAAAACCAGGTAAAGCAACTCTCATTGCTGAATGGTTAATTGTTAAAAACCACATCACATAAAATGCAATTATAAATCCTTTTTGAAAATTATTGGCTTTAAAAAAGTTAATGAGTGGTACAATTAACAATAATAGTAATAAAACAAAACCAATTATGCCATGTTCTTCTACTAATCTACCCACTTCATTATGTGAAGCAGCTGTAATTCTCTCATTAGATTTCATTCTTTCATATTTACCATTTCCTACTCCAATACCTAATGGGTTTTCAAAGAAATTATTAAATTGAAATGCTATTAAATCTCCCCTACCTGTAGAAATATCTTTCTTTTGTATTCCTGCCGCATTTTTACCAGTATATCTGTTATCTAGCATTCCGCCTGTTATATTTGAAGTGTAAACCCAGATAGCAACTAGAAAAAAAGCAACAATTAAGATATATTTAAAAATAACTTGAAAACTCATTTTTTTATATAAAATAAAAAAAAAGGAAAATAAAATTAATGCAATTGCAGCAGTAAAAATTCCTCCTCTAGAAAAAGTTAACAAACCTCTATATATAAAGTAGATTAAAAAAAAAGCATCTAAATAAATAAAGCCAGTTAATTTTTCTTTCAATAGTAAAAAAACAGCTATAATAAGTATCCCTAGACCAACTGCTGTAGCCACTTGGTTAGGTCCAAACCCACCTGATGTTTCTGACATTGCAGCACCTCCAAAAAGAATTTCTTTTAAATCTGGTGTCCTAAAATACATATACGTAATCATAGAGAATAAGGGCAACAACATAAAAAATAATGCATCCATTAAGTCTTGTTTACTTATGGGCCTATAATAAAAATATAAAGCACAGACACCTAATACAATCGGACCACTTAAATTAAACACAATATTTGTACGTAAAGACTCTCCTTCTGGTACTTGAGTAAAGACAATACCTAATAATAATAATAATATATAAAAAAGATAATGCACAGAAAATCGCTGTTTAAAAGGTCCAAAAATGATACCTAAGACTAAAAATAGCATTACACCATATTTTCCAATTTCATATAGAAGAGTCCCTTGAATCATCCGTAAGAATATTTCTCCTCCTGCCAAATAAGAGGCAAATAAAAAAGCTTCTTCATTTCTATTATTAGAGCTAACGATGACTATTAAAGGTATAATAAGACATATTAATCCATAAAATTTCGGAAATAAAGGAAGGGTGCCTAAATACCCAATAACAATATGGATAATTATAAGTTTAAGTTTATTATTTAATATATATTGAATCAAATTATAAGGTGTATATATTTTTTAATTGAATTATAAAACGCTCTTGTGAGTATTTTTTTTCTACATTTTTAAAGTGCATATTTCCTAAAGAACATCTTTTATCTACTGAAAGAATATACTCTTCTAGCGCTTTTGCAAATACATTACTATTTTCTTTTTCTACAATAAGTCCAGATTTACCGTTTTCTATTACCTTACTACATTCACCAACATTAGTAACAACCACAGGTAGTTTTGCCAAACCATATTCTAATAAAGAAACAGGCAAACCTTCTGAGTTAGATGATAAAACACCTATTGTAGTCTGTTTAAGTATGTATTCTATATCTAAACACAAACCATATAAAAAAACGGATTTCTCTAAACCATTTTGTAAAATAAATTGTTTTATTTTTTTAGAATAACTATCATTAAAGTCTTTACCAATAAAATGCAAGGTCCAATCTGGATACTTAATATGTATGCTATTAAATGCTTCTAAAAGGTTTAAATGATTTTTCACCTTTCTTAAAGAGGCTAAAATTACAATTCTTTTATTATCTTTTCCATTTAATTTTGTTGTTTTACTTTTATTTATAAATTGAGGAAAATTGTCTAATTTTATCGAATTCTTATGTTTTAATTTTTTAATTGACCAAGTATTCAGCTCTTCATTCACATTAATAATTCCATCAAAAAAAGTGCTAATAAATTTTATTACAAAAAACTTAAATCCTTTTAAATTAACATAATTACCAGTATGATTATGCCAAATAATTTTTACTTTAGGATAAATTAACTTAATACAAAAGGCAAAAAAATAAGATGTAGTATGCGCATGAATAATACCTATATTATTCTTCTTTAAATATTTCTTAAATCTGAAAATAGCTAAAAAATCGATACTTTTTTTTCTTCCCAAAAATAAAAAGTCGATATTTTTATTTAAATTACTTTTTAAAACCCCTTCTTTTCTTGTTGTGCATAAATGTGAATTAACCCCTTCATTTCCTAGAGCATTTGCTATATTAATAGCAAGTACCTCTGCACCACCTGCATCTAAAGAATCTATGACTTGTATAACCCCTAATTTATTCATTCAAAAGTAATTTTTTAATTTCTAATGAAAACTTTTCTAAAGTATATTGTTGAGCCCAATTTTTAGCATCTAAAACTTGTTTTTTATACAAGTTCTTATTTTTGATATAATTTTCAATAATTGTAACAATTTCATTTTCTTTTACATTACTTTCTACAATAGTTCCTCTATTTCCATTTCCTAACATATTTTCTACACAAGAAACCTTAGATGAAATTGGTAAACATCTCCAAAACATTGCTTCTGCAACAACTTTTGGCCAACCTTCAGATTTTGATATAAAAATTAAAAAATGTGCTTTTTGAAATGCTTTTTTCACAACTTCCTTAGATTTATTACCATGTAAAACAACGTTTTCGCTAAGATTATTTTGTTCAACATACCCCTTAACATTTAGAAACTCTAAACCATTACCATACATATCTAACTTTGCTGCTATATTTTTTGTTAAAAGTTTTTCTATAACTTTAACGCTTAATAACGGTTGTTTACTTTTTGTAAATGCTCCGACAAATATAAAATTAATTTTAGAAGAAAAATCTTTTTCAGAAAGGTCTATGATTTCATTACTTACATAAGATGCTGTAAAAAAAGGAATAATATTTTTTGATTGATTCTCCCACTCTCCATAGACCAAAACTTTACAATTTTTAGTTAAAAAAGTATTAGAAACTATCCACTTTTGCATTCTATAGCTAAAAGGTTGTTTGCTCTTAGGATCCCAATTACCAGCATATTTTACCGTTTTAGGTTTAGAAGGAAATAAAATTTGAACAAAACACCCTAATAAACCAACATTACCGGGGCATCTTAAATGTATATGATCTGCCCAAAAGCATGTTTTTATTATTTGAAATAAAATAAATGGAATTTTAAATATTGAAATAATTTTAGTTTTTAACGACAATACATTAAAAGCAGGTATAATTTCTACAGTAATAGCATTGGTATTATAGGCTACTTCTATTTCCGAAATTTTTTCTTTAGAAATTGGAGCAACAATTCTTGTTTCAGAAACATTTTCTAACCAAAGATTCATTTCACGAACATAGGGTTCATAAGCATAAAAACTTTGATTTTTATGCTTATGTAAAGCATGTGTTATTATTGCAAACCTCATACTTTTAATGGTTTATTAAAGAGTAAACTAATCCAACCTATTTTTCTGCCCAAAGCTTCCGTAAAAGCTTCCTTTTTCTTATTTCCTTTTAAACAATTAGAAAAACGTATTGTCATTAATAACAAAACGGTAGCATTCCATTTTACTCTTGCTTCAAAAGATGGCTTCGGAAATTTTGTGCGCCAAACATACCAACCATTTCTAACTACCATTTTTCCGTAAGCAAACTTATTAGGCCTTCCTCCTTCTTCATGATAATGATATAAGGTAGCTGAAGTATTTACATATAAATTATAAACTTTGGAAACTCGTAAACAATATTCTAAATCTTCATACAAACCATAGCCTTCAAAATATTCTGAGAATTTAATGGAGTCTACTACTTCTTTTTTAAAGGAAGAAACTCCCCCCATAAAATATTCTGCTTTATAGATTTTGTTATTGGGAGGTAAACTCCCAACTGAAAATCCGTTTGAAAATTCTGGCATTATGCAAGGTGGTTGGTCAGACAATAAGCCTAATCGCTTACGTAAAACATTCCTACTTCCTAAACTCCTAACATAACCATCAATTTCAAATTCATCAAAATTCGATTTTTCATCCTTATTTAAAACTCTCCAGTTTACTTCATTTAAAATATAACCACCAACTCCACCAGCGTCTGGATACTCTTTATATGTATTTATTAAATTCTTAAAATAGGGCTTTTCTAAAATAATATCATCGTCTAAAAAACAAACTACATCCATAGCTTCAGACACTTTATCAATACCAAAGTTACGTTGTTTTGTTAAACCTCTATTTACTTTATCAACTTTAAAATAACGAAGATTTTTAAAGGTATTTTGCTCTAAAACAAGCGTTGTTTTGTCATCTGTAGAACCATCAATAATTAAAATTTCATCTGGATATAATTCTTGTTCCTCTACTGATTTTAGCAACTTTAAAATTGCTACTGGACGCATGTATGTGCAAATAATTAAACTAAACTTCATCCGCTATCAATTTTTTATAAAAAGCCATATTTTTTTCTGTAATTCCTTTTATTGAGAAATTATCGACAACTTCTTTATTTGCTTTTTCGCCTATCTTTTTACACAAATTTTTATCATCTAAAAGTTTCATTATTTTTCTAGCAAAACCTTCATGATTCTTAGGGTCTTCTAAAAGTCCCATTTCTTCATTTTTAATAATTTCTTTCGCCCAAGGATAATTTGTATTTACAATTGCCTTTTTTAAATACATGGCTTCAATAGTAACCATACCAAAGGACTCTGCCAAAGACGGAAAAACACAAATTTGAGTTTTAGCTATTATCTTGGTTAATTCACTGTAAGGTACCACTCCTAAATACTCAAAATTTGTTAAAGCTTCTACTGATAATAAATCTTTAAATAAACCTAATGTAGAAGTTTTTGTTTGTACATCTGGTACATCAATTCCTAAAAAAGATAGTTTTGCTGTTGATTTTTCTTCTACTACTTTATTAAAAATAGCTGCTAATTCTAAAATCCCTTTTTTACGTATAATAGAACCAAAATACAAAATAGTATCATCTTCTACAATAACATCATTATAAGTTGGTATCGTTTCAAAAAATAATCCATTAGGAATAACAGTCCCAATTTTTTCAACTTTAAATATTTCATTAGAAAGTTCTAAAACAAAATTAGAAACGCCAATTACAGCTGTAGCATTTTTATAAGCTACTTTTTCAAAAAAATAATTTTTTTTACTTTGTGGTCTTTTATCCAAATTACAGAAAAAAGCATCTGTACCGTGCAATCTTAAAACATGTGGTATTTTAAACTTCATAAAAGCCGTAATACCGGTCCAATCTACTGCTTCTAATAGATCTATTTTATCTTCTGATATAATTTTATTGATGTATGCATTCAGTTGTTTTCTGTATAAATAAAACCCGAAATATTTAAATTGATTTCTTTTGATTTTATGAATCGTTAATGATCCTTCTTCTATAACTTCATTACAACCCTGACCGTAAATAAACACAGAAACTTGATGCCCATCTTTTAAAAGTCCCAAAACAATATTTTGCGAAGACGTACCAATTCCTGCACAAGCAGTTGTGATTTTTTTGTGCGGATATTCTGGAAGTAAAAAACCTATATGCATATTTAAATTACTTTATTTAATACGTTCATATAATTCTCTGCAAAGCCCTCTACAGGATGTTTAACTATTGCTTCTGCCCATATTTTTTGTTTTATAATTGCTGCATTATTTCCTTCAACCAGCATTTTAAAAACCCCTGTAAATTCACTTTTACTTTTAATGTGATAAATAGCATTATTACATTCTTTTAAACTTTTAAAATGTACTAGTTTGTAAATTTCTTCAATAGAAAATAATGGTGAACTATTTTTAACTGTATAATCTAAATAAAAAGCGGGTTTATTTAATAATGTTGCATCTAAGCCCATCGTAGAACCAACATTTATCATAGCATTTGTATAATAAATGGTAGAAAATAATACTTGAGAAGCACTAAATTGATTGTTCTTATGATGTATTACTTTCGTTATATCATTCTTATTTTCGGCTAATACCTTATCAAACCTTTTAGATTTTTCCGTTGGGTGTGGTCTAAAAATAATATGAATATTTTCCTTACTTGAAGTATTGTGTTTCTGTACTTCTAAAATTAAATCTTCTAAATATTGAGGTTCATCTTGACCAATCGCTTTAAAATTTGCTGAAAAACAAATATAAAATTTTGCTTCAGGAATTTTAAATTCTTTAAAAAAGCCTTCTCTATTTATTAATTTTTGATTCGAATTATAATCATGAAATTGAGGAGTCCCCGTTGTAAAAACAGTCTCTTTTTTTACAATTGGATAATAGTCTACCAATTCATTTTTCATATAATCACTCCAAACAACATAATAATCTGCATCTACTAATTTATTTCCTTTTACAATGTTATCCCAAGAATGAATAGATGTTAAAACAGGTAAATTAGTCTTTTTTGCTGCTAAAGAAACACCTAATGTTATACTAGTAGATTGATGCGTAATTAATAATAAATCGGGATTTTCTTCTTTTAATACATCCGTAGATTTTTTAAAAAAGTTTGTTTTTTCTACAAAATTATTCAAGTTTTTTTCTAATAACAAAATCCCTTTTTGTGACTTAAAAAAATTTGAAAAGAAAATAATACTTTTAAATTTTAAAATATTTTTAAACCCTTTTACTCGTTTAAATCTTCTATAAAAAGTATGTGTATTTTGTTTCTTAATACTATCAAAATACTTTAAACTCGCCTTTTCTCTTAAATATTTTAAATATTCTATTTTTCCATTAAAATCTAAATAGGGTAATTGAATTGATGCGTAATTGGTTTCTCCATCATACCAAATTTTTAGATCGTATTTCTCGTCTAATAATTTTAAAGTGCCAGAATTTTCGTAGTTATCATAATTCGACTTATTGACAAAAACAATTAATAATTTCTTTTTTCTAATTGACATCGGCAGTTTTATCATTAAAGTTTCTTAAAAATAATAATAACGATATCACTCTATGTAAAAAATAAATTCCTCTTCCTGGTTTTTCTATTTGCTCTTTACATAAATCTATTAATTGTTCCTTATCCAAAAATTCTTTTAAGTAGTTAAAGTTTTCTTCAATAATTTCAATATAAATAGCACCAATATATTCGTTAAACCTTAAATTCCATTCTTGTACCGAATTGGAAGTTTTTTTCAACGGATCTTTAAAATATTTTTCTAATTCTCTATTTGAATTCAAAATAATTTGAAGGTGCAGATTATCATCAGAAAAATTACTTTTTTCTAAACCATAACTATGTTTCATAAAATCGTACGCTAAAAATGGCGATGTTTTATCAGAAAATGCAGTAAGTACTTTATGTCTATTTCCAAAATTACCTGGCATTCTTGCATTTCTATAAAAACTTATAGAAATAGGATTGCTCTTATCTGAATAATAGGTAGTTTCTAACAAGTCTAAAAGTTCGTTTCTTTCTGATAAAAATAATTCTTTATGCTTTGCATTTATGATCTTATTTACAAAAATAGCCGGAGTTAAATATTCATCAAACTGCTCTTTATCAGACAGTTTATGATCTAATAATAGACGGACACAAGCTCCTGCTTCTCCCATTAAATAATTACTTTCACTTGCTATTTTAGATGCAAAACTGGCCATATCTACGTAAGATAAAGTACACAAACCTCCAGAAACATTAGAAATATTATGAGCTAATTTTAAGAAATTATAATTATCCACATTCTCAAAATTTTTAAACGGAATCCCTAACTCTTCACTTATTATTTTACCTTGTTTAACGTCTGCAGAATTTTCATGTCCGAAGTTACAAAGCTCAATATTTTTTTTATCACTTAAAGTACTCAAAATCGTTAAACAATCTCTACCAGCAGTAATACCAACTGTAACATTTTTAAATTTATTTGACTCTTTTGTAAAAGCTTTGATTGCTTTTTTTAAGTTTGGTTTACTTTCTAAAAAAGGAAACTTATTTTCTATTATTTCATTTTTATCAATAGTATATTTTATAGCTCCTTTAACTTTTTTTACTTCTTTATATAATTCTGGGTATGGATCTACTCGATACCCAAAAGTAAGTTGAGAAAACAAACCTAAAGTGGATATTGTAAGCGTTGTATTTAGCTTTTCTACGTTATTAAAGTTTTCGAAAAAGATAAAAGAATGATCCTTTTTTAAATAATAAAAAGAACCAATACCTAAAGCATCAGAAAATACGTGTGTTTTGTTTTCCTTTTTATCATGCACAAAAACCTGAAAAATCCCGTCTAAATTGGATAAATTCGATTTTAAAACCTGTCCTTTTCCTAAAATAACATTAGAAATAAACTTCTTAAATTGCTTTTTTTTATTATCCGAAGAAATTAATAAAAAAATAAAACGATCTGTTTTACAGCTTAAATGTCTACTCCCTTTTAACTCTTTTTCAGGTTTAAAGAAAGTGTATTTAAACTTTTTATTAGAAACGGTTACATGCGTGTTAATTGCTTTCTTTACTACTATTTTCATTTTAAAGCGACTTATTCTTTACCATATTTTCTGCCTTCTTCCAATCTTTTAAAGTATCTATATTTACATAGTTTTCTTTAGGCGTAACTAAAAAGGCAATACTATCTCCAAATAAAGAGTTTTGTTCTTCGATAACATTGGTTTTTGTTATATATACACTTCCATCTCTATGATATGCCAATGGAAGTTCTTGTCTTCTTGGAATAATTTTTTCTTCTCCGGTAGCTATTTTCAAATTCCCTTCTTCATTCGTTTTAAAGGTCCAATGCGGATTGTATTCATGCGGAACTTCTTGTACCGAAACTAAAGAATCTGTACCTTTAGCTATAAATTTTTCTATGGCTTCATCTAAAAAACCTAGAGTTCTAAAAGGACTTGTAACTTGTAATAAACAAACCGCATCAAAATGCTCTCCTTTATCTTTATAAAACTGCAATACATGCTTTATAACAGGTAAAGTTGGCGATGCATCTTCTGCTAAGTTAGAAGGTCTTTTAAAAGGAACTTCTATTCCTAAACCTTTGGCGATATCAATAATATCATCATCATCAGAACTTAAAACAACTTTAGATAAATACTTAGAAGCCAAAGCAATTTCCGACGTATACTCTAATAATGGTTTGCCTCCTAATAGTTTTATATTTTTACCAGGTACTCCTTTAGATCCTCCTCTTGCCGGTATTAGTCCAAGTATTTTCATTAATAGGTAATTGTTTTATGAAATAATAAAGGGATTTCAGCTAAAACATCAGCTATTTTTTCTCCTGAATTTCCATCACCATAAATAGTTGAAGAAGAAATATTTTTATTATTAATTTGAGTTAATATTGCTTCTTTTATAATCTCTTTGTCATAATCTACATCTAATACATTATCTCCTCTTTCTCTTCTATTCTGACGACTACCAAGATTAACAACAGGTACACCTAAATAAGAACATTCTCTAATACCTACACTAGAATTCCCTATTAAACATTTAGAATTCACTAATAAAGTTAAAAAATCATGAGGCTCCATGTTTTTAAAGAAATGAATATTCTGTGGTTTATTTATTTCTCTAAATTGTCTAATTCCGCTTGATGTTCCGTCTGATCCTGCATCTACATTTGGCCAAAACCAAAACGTCGGAATTCCTAATTCAGCAACCGCATGTAAAGTTTTTAAAACATCTTCTTTAGCTGCTTTATACTCTGTCGTTACAGGATGTTGCATTACAACAATATATCCTTCTTTTTTCCATTCTAAAGAAGTGCCTACTCCTCCGTATTTTTCTACAGGATTAAAATCTAACAAAGGCTTTTCTTTAATTTCTTTTGCTAAATCTATAGATGGACAACCTGTGTTTATTACGTAACCTGGATTCTCGCCTAACTTTATTACTCTCTTTTTTGCATCTTCTGAAGCTACCAAATGAATATCTGCTAACTTTGTATTTGCATGTCTCACTTTTTCATCAATATTACCAGTTACCTCTCCACCCTGTATATGTATAAGAGGTATATTTTGATAAGCAGCTGCAATAGAAGTTGCAATAGTTTCAAACCGATCTGCAATAGTAATAACGGCATCTGGTTTTAAATTATAGAAAACATTGGCTAATTCCATAACTCCTAAACCAGTAGTTTTGGCCATAGCTGTTGGGTTTTCTCCCTCTAAAACCATAAACACTTTTTCATTAATTTTAAAACCATCTTTTTCTATCACATCTACAGCATTGCCATATCTACCTAATAAGGCAGAACCTGCAATAACTAATTGTAACTCTAATTTAGGATGGTTTTTTATAGCTGTAAGTGCTGTTTTAATTCTACTGTAAGAAGGTCTTGCAGTAACCACAACACAAATTTTTCTTTTTAACATATTATTCTTTTAAATCGCCAAAATTTAAAAAATCCCATTGATTAAGATCTTTATTTAACTCTTTTCCAATTACATCTTTATAATCACTCGCTAAAATACCAAATCCCTTTGGTTTTTTGGTTTCAAGGTCAGAAAAAGTTATTAAATGTCCTTTTGGCAAATGCTTATTAACAGCTAAAGATTTTTCGAAAATTTGTTTTAGCTCATTAAAATTTGAATTTTCGTTTTTATCTATTGGGCTATTTAAAGCTTCTTTTATATTTCTAACCGCTTTAACTAATTGTTCTGTTTCCATAAAGTTTAAAGAAGCTTTAGCGTCTGGCCCAAACATTTCTTTATTAAAAACAACGTGAAACTCTAAAACATCAGCCCCCAAAGCTACTGCTGCAATACTTGCTTCTATAGATGACGAATGGTCTGAAAAACCAACAGAAACATTATACCTATCTTTTAATTCTTTAAGTACATTAAAACCAAACTGTTTTGGAGCTGTTGGATATGCGGTTGTACATTGTAAAATAGAATACTTAGCATTTCTATTTTTTAAAAATGCCACTGTTTTATCTAATTCTTCATAAGAACTCATTCCCGAAGAAATAATGATAGGCTTCCCTGTCTGAATAATCTTTTCTAATAAAACAAAATTATTTACCTCTCCAGAACCTACTTTATAACGCTCTACCCCAACTTCCTCTAACAAATCTACCGCTGTATTGCTAAACGGAGAACTTATAAACTCTAAACCAACTTCAGTACAATGTGCTTTAATTTCTTTCCATTGCTTTAAAGTAAACTCCATTCTTTTCCAATAATCGAAACGAGTTTTATCCTCATAAGAAAAATTTACACGAAAAGGTTCTTCACTGCTACTTTCTGCAGCGGCAATATGTGTTTGAAATTTAATTGCATTACAACCTGTTTTAGCTACGGCGTCTATATAAGAATGTGCCAAACCTAAACTACCATCATGTGCCTGTGCAATTTCTGCAATTATAAATGTTTCTTTCATTTGATTTTTTGTAAAAATGTGCTTAAATTTTCTTTTTGTGAAGCAGTTGTAAAATGATTTTTAAATAGTTGTTTTCCTTCCAATGCTATTTTCATCCCTTTATCATTTGCTTTATATAAGTCTATAATTTTATGACCCATATCTGTTAAATTGTCACATAAAACAGCATTTTTATTGGTTACCTCCGGATAACATTCTACCGCTGCTTTTGTGGAAACTAAAACTTGCTTATGATTAAAAACGACAGGGACTCTTGTTCTTGTTCCTGTATTAAATTCCCAAGGAATAATATGAAAGTCTCCTGGTAAAAGAACATTGTCTAGTTCTTTAACAAACCCTAAGGAAACAATATTTTTATCAGAATTTATTAAACTCAATAGTTTTTCTGATGCTCCTTTTAACTTCCCTATAATAACTAATTCTATAGTTGGTATTGCTGTTTTAATTGTATCCCAACATACAGTCAAAAATCTTTCTAAACCAATTCTGTTTGCTGTTGTTCCCATTCCGCCAAGATGTACAATTCTTGGAGGTTTATTGGGCTTTAATTCCGATTCTATATTGATATAAGTAGTTGGTAGATAAAGCGCCTTTTTTTGATGTTCTAAAACCTCATTTGTTTCTGTATAAGAACCAGAAACTACACCAGCTACATTTTTAATTAGATTTATTTCTACTCGCTTTTTTTGATAAGTGTGGAAGCGTTTGTTTAAATTCTGATTCGGAGTTCTTAACTTCGCCAACTTATATTCCCAATCATGGTGACTATAAATACTTGGTGTTTTTAGATTAAATGCAGCAACCATTATTGCGTTCCATCTCCATTCTGCCCAAATAAAATCGATTTTATAATCTAAAATAGTTTTTTCGATAAAGTTTTTATTTTCTTTATTGATGAAATAATATTCAAACTTTGTCGGATTAAAAATAGCATCATTTAAACGCTTTATGCCTTTATTTGGTTTTTTTTTAACAACGGAATAAGATATAATAGTGTCTAACTTTTCTCTAACGTCATTATAATCATCGTTATTAAAAACACTTACATCATTCCATTGTGTAGCTAATAAAATGATTTTATACCCCAAAGCATGCAACAAGTCTACATGACTAAAATATACCGATGCACCTCCGCTAGAGTTTAAGTCTATTTTACTATTGTTTACAATAAATAATACTGTTTTTGAACTCATTTTATAATCTTAAATATTATTTTCTATGGTAGCATAAGCGTCTAAAACACGGTTTCGAATTTCTTTGTATGCTAATTTCTTTGCAATTTCTTGATTCATTAAAAAAGCTTTTTCTAATAGCTCATCACTTTTTAAAGCTTTTGTTATCAATTTAGAAATTGCGACAGCATCTTCTGGGTTCTGAATTAAAAATCCATTTTTACCATCAGAAATATAATCTTCACTTGCACCACCAGGATTGGATTGAATTGGAAAAGCCCCTAAAATAATAGACTCTAAAAGTGTGTTTGGTATACCATCTGAAATATTATTACCAATTGCTATTTTTGCTTTCGCAAATAACTTTAATAATTCATTCTGACTTACTTCTTTTTTTCTACTGATAAATTCTATATTCCATCCATTGCCATTCATTTCTGCAATTTTATCAATAACGTTATCATGCGCAGAATAAACCAAAACTTTATAATCAATTAAATCACTCTTTATCAACTCTAAAGCATTTAAAACCACTAAAGCTCTACCTGCCCAATGATGATATCCCTTAATAATAATTAAA
This sequence comes from Polaribacter sp. 11A2H, assembly GCF_011379025.1. NCBI lineage: Bacteria > Pseudomonadati > Bacteroidota > Flavobacteriia > Flavobacteriales > Flavobacteriaceae > Polaribacter > Polaribacter sp. 11A2H. The sequence goes on along the minus strand of NZ_WTLD01000001.1, from coordinate 290,851 downwards.
TTTTCTTTTGGAGTTTCTGCAACAGTTTCTTTTATTTTTTCTAATTGATAACCGCCACCTCCAGGAAAAATACCTGAAACTTCATTTTTAAAGCCTAAATCTTTTGCAATATTAATATCTCTTTGATTATCCACAAATAAATAATTCAAATTAAAAAGGACTTGTTTTATTTTTTGCTGATGTTTTTTCTCATTTTGATATAAATACAGATCACTTCCCCAAGAAAAATACGCCCATTTAAAATCATTTTTTTTTCGAACTTTTAATAGAGGATATGTTTGCGATTGCATTTCTAAAGAATGTACCAAATCTGGTTTAAGTTCTTTAATCAACTCTTCTAGTTTTTCTGAAGAAGTTACCTTTAAATAGCGCTCTATTTTATTAAAAATACTTGGCATTTTTTTTTCAAGAAAAAACTCTCCTTTTAAATAAGGTACTTTTCTTTTACTCCAATTTGTGGTATAATTTGTCCACAATAAGTCTTTATGAATAGGTCTATCTAAACAATCGAACACATAAATTTCATGTTCCGTATCTTTTAATTGATTGATCCACCTTGCTGAATGGATGTATTGAAGGCATACAAAGAGTATTTTCATAAAATTAATTCTTTAAATAATTACCAATTTAATTTTACACCTTTCAGAGAAAAATTAGCACCATCTATAGCTACTAGCTTTCTTTCTTCTTCATTTAAAATTGATAAATGATGAATAGCATCTTTAATACCATCACTACTTTTAAATAATAAAGGTTCCTTAACAACTACTTCTTTATAAGTTAAAGTATCTATGTTCTCTATTTCATACATATTAATTGCAGCCCCATAACCTCCGTTACTATCTTGAGAAAAACGATACGTTTTACCATTTTCCTTATAGATTGCTCCTGCATTTCTAATTTTCTTTCTATCGTTAGATATTGGAGAACATGGGTGTTCTATCCATTCATTTTTTAAGCCTGCTGAATAATAAAGCAATAATTCTTTAGTATCTAAATCTGTTGTAAACCAATAGTAAATTGAATCCTTCTCTAAAAAAATAGTATCAACTAATCTTTTACCCGAAAATAATACTGTATCTAATTCCCACTTACAAGGAAATTCTTTTGCTACATATAGAAGTATTTTATTAGATTCATTAGATTCAGGTAATATATAAACTTCATTTTCCTTTTCGAAAATTAAAGGAAATGATTGATGGAAAGCTTCGGTAATTATTTTTTTTTGATACTTCCAATTTAAACCATCTGTACTTTTAGCATAAGCTATATCTGCTCCTTTTTTTAAGCTTTTATAATATTCATATTCAAAAAATAAAAAATATTCTTTACCTCTCTTAAATAAAAAGGGATCTGCAATACCACTACAGTCTTTAAAATCTAAATCAAACCATTTTACCTTAAGTAAATTATTTATTTTTAAATCAGCAACATTTTTATCTTCTCTAAATGTATGAATATGCCATCCTCTTTTAACCGGTTTAAATATTTTTGATAAAACAGTATTTCTTACAAGTTTTTCGAAAAGTTTATTACTATGGTTTTTAGATCTAACTTTAAGAAAAAAGTTAAAAACTAAATACATAAGTAGTATTATAAGAAACAATGAAAACACTAAAATAATTAAATTCATTATAAATGATTAAGTTTATATCATGCTATTTAAAGGAATAGTAAAAATATCTAAATGCAAAAAAATTACTCTTAAAGGTGAAATTATTTAGAATAGGAGTATACCAACGCTCCCAATCTGTCTGATTAAAACCATCTTCTGTAAAATATATTCTAAAATAATCACCATTAGCACAACTATTATATACTAATTTACGAACGTCTAATAAAATAACATTTATAAATGCAGTAAAGAAATTTTGAGCTTGCTCTTCAATCATTGGTAGATTTAAAATATTTTTTTATGTTAAAATAAACTTTATCTAATATTCAAAAAATAAAGTAATTATTAATTTGTTCATTTACTATTTCAATAACTGATAGCCTTTATTAAAAAATTTAAACGATAAAAAAGCTAATACTAATTTACTCTTAACAAATAAATTTAGTTTGAAATCTTTTAATGATTTTAAACAAAATAGAGCAAGATTAAAGTTTCTATTTGTTAAACAAATAAGATAAAGATTAATGATTCTTTTTTGTATAAAAATTTTTATTTCTTTAGTTTCGATTTTGTTTTTTTCATAAAGGTTTAATACTTTAAATCTTGCATAAATTTCTGATTTAATTTCTTTTGGATTGCATAAAGATATTTGTTTAGATAGACTATTAGGCCATTGTCTATACAAAATTGTTGATGTATTTAATAATTTAAAATTAGAATCACATAAAAGTGCTCTTAAATTAAAATCCCAATCATCTAAGTTGGATATTTGGTCATCAAACATAATTTTATTTTTCAATAAAAAATCTAATTTCCATAAAGGTCCAGAAACATAAAAATCTATTTTATCTAAACATGAATCTACAAAAATACTATTAGATTCAATATTTGACATATGTGTAATTATACCATTTTCATAAAATGATAACCTATTAATTATAACATCTAATTTCGATTCTTTAAAAAATATATTAAGTTTATCTTCTAAGTGATTTTTTAACATTAAATCATCTGAATCAAAAAACTGAATATAAGATCCTTTTACTTTTCCTAAGCCAAAGTTCCTACAACTATTTGCTCCTTTACTAAATTCATCCGGTCTTTTATATAATTGAAACCTACTATCTAAAAGAATGTATTCTTCTACTATTTTAACAGAATTATCTGTAGATCCATCATCTATAATTATACATTCCCAATTTAGAAATACCTGATTAATAATGGAATTTAAAGTTTCTTTTAAAAACTCACTAGAATTATACATTGGTATTATAATCGAAACTAAATTTTTCATTTAATTAAATAATTAAAATTATTTTTTAAAAATTATAAATAAACTCTTTCCTCTTTATATTTAGCAATTAAAGATTATAATAATAACAGGGACTAAAATCCGTTGAAAGGTTTAATATTAACTTTTATAAAATGATTTATTATTAATTCAAACCCAACTATAGTCAATAATTTTTATAATTATTATTTTTATATATGAAGCTTTTTTATTATTTTTAATCACGTATTAAATAATAAATTAAACCAACTAATTTCTGTTTTTTATTTTTTTTACAATTTTATAAAAAATATATTGGAATAAAGACTTATATAAAATTATAAATAAAGTAATATTGTTTGATTTTGAGTGGACCCCTAACATTTTATTAGCAAACTCTTCTTGTTCTATACTAACATTTTGGTGTATACCTCTAAATAAATTCTTAGCATGATTATACGTTTTACTTTTAAGTAACCGCTTTCTAGAATCCTCAAAACCTATCAAGTTAGATGTATGAACTGGTTCTAATTCTTCAAAATAAGAAACAGGCAGACCTAAATTTGTCGCAAATAATAAGTGCCCTCCTATAGAATTGGTTAAAGCAAATTTATAATTTGAGATTAAATCGTAAAAACCTTTTATAAAATTAGGGTTATCAAGATGCCCAGCTGAAACTACATTATACCCTTTTTCCTGGAAAGGTAGATGTAATCCCTTTTGTATATCTAAATAATAAAAACAAAAAGTAACAGGTTTTTGAACCTCATCTAAATTTTCAATAATATCAATAATTTTTTCTTGATTATGCTCTCTATCTACTCCTTTTCTTGAGTGATGAATAAAAAAAAGACTTCCTTTAGCTTTCTTAGAAATAATTATACTTTTATTTTCTTTGTACCAAACAAATGGAGACATAAAAGTTCTTGCCTTACCTTTAAATTTATTATTCCATTGAGTAACATAGTCTTCCCTATGAAAAAAAAGGTTTGTTAAAAATTTTTTTTCCATATCCCATATTTCATCATAAAAGGGAGGACTAGAATGTTCAAAATGAGCACAAATAGGTAAAAATGAAGGGTAAAAAACTCTTTTCCTAATAATTTTACTAAAACCATATTGTATGTTAGAAGGAAAAACAACTCGTTCCTTTATTTCATAGGGTTTACATACCTCAATTAATTGTTTATTGTTCATTTGTAAAAATATTTGTAGCTAAATCAAGTCCATATTGATTATTTAATTCAATACTTGCTTTTTCTTCCACCATCAAATGACCTACTCTACCTGTAATAATTTCATTACTTAAATCAAAAGCTTCTTTTTTAACAGCAGAAATACCACCTACACTTTTAAACAAAGTGTCTCTTTCTAATTTTGTGAATTTATTTTGATTTAAAATAGGTTCCATTCCTTTACCATGATGTTGAAAAAACATATGGTTATCTTCTCTAACACTTATTATTGAATCTGACCCAAATAAAAACATAGTATTTAGCGCATCATCTATACTATAGCTTTCTATAAATGGAAAATCTGGAGAAATAATTTGAATTGCATTATAATTTACATCAATTTGTTTTTGTATAAAATTAATAGTTTCAGATAATGGTGTTGTTTTGCGCTCTAAAACCTCACTTCTTTCTATAAAAATTATTTTAGACTCATCTTTATATCGTTTTTGAACAAACTCTTTAATATCCTTAGAACTACTAGTAATAATAATTTTTTTAGGTATTTCCGCTAAAAGAACAACATTAATTTTCTTTTCAAGAATAGACTCACCAGCAATTACCTTTAAATATTTTTTATCATTTCTAATAGGTAGTATTAATATTGATTCAATATTAATATTTTTAGTTTGAACACTCTTTTTATTAATGGCAGCTCGGGTAGATAATATTTTAGTTTCGTTTTTTGTTAAATTAGATGAATGTTGTCTGTAGTAAAATAAAGGTTCATTTATATTTTTCACTTGATAGTGTGTAATAAATTTTAACCAAATCTCATAACCATCTTGACATGTAAAATCTTCATCATATCCATTTACAGCCTTTAAAAAGGATATTCTAATCATTGTACAAGCACCATGAGCAGGTCTATCAAATAATAAAACGTCAGTATCAAAATTATACCTTTTGTGAGCTGAAAATTTAAAGCCATTTTCATCCATTAAATAATAGTCAGGAAAAACCAATCCAATATTATCATTTTCATCCAACACCTTTACCATTTTTTCAATAGCTTTTGGTTCTAATATATCATCCGCATCTAATCGCATAATATATTTACCTCTAGCTTTTTTAATAGCAACGTTATTAGTCTTATTTAATCCTTTATTTTTTTGAAAAATAGTTTGAATATTTTCATGCTTTTTAGATAACCTTTTAATAATATTTATAGAATTATCTGTAGAGCCATCATCAATAATTATTATTTCGATAGAATTATACGTTTGATTTACTAAACTAGTAAAAGCTTCTTCTAAATAATCTTGATAATTATAATTTGTTATATAAACTGTTACTAGAGATGAATTATATTTCATTAATTTTTCTTTTTTTAATAATTTTTGCGGGGGAACCAGCAATAATAGCACTTTCTTCAAAAGATTTATTTACAACAGAACTACTACCTACAATAACTTTATTTTTAAGATTAACTCCTGGAAATATTACTGCATGTGTCCCAAGCCAACAATCTTCTCCTAAAATTATTCTCTTGTGTGTATAACCTTGTTCTTGTATATTTTTTCCTTCCTCAAAATAGTTGTGCATACTTGTTTGTAAATACACAAAACCAGAGATTAAAGTATCTTTACCTATAAAAATAGAGTCTCCACCGTTAAAAACACTATACAGACCAATTCGAACACCAGAACTTATGTCTATATGAGATTTATTAGTAGACAATATTCTTACTCCTCTATCTACTCTACAATTATCACCAATAGTTAACCTAGAGTTTTGATGCGTTCTAATTTCAACATTCCTTCTAAAAATCAGATTATCTCCTAAGTGAATTTTAGCATTTTTATCTAAAGTTATTATAGGGAAAGAATCACACTTAAAGTTTTTACCAATTTTAAGATTTTTATTAGAAAATAATACTTTATAAATCCAACCTAAAATAATAGGTTTTTTATCATAAAATAATTTTAGTAGAGGATAAAACATTTCTTATTTTAAAATTTCAAATGTAATTTTTTGATGTTTAATAACATCTTCCTTTAAAGTTTTTCCAATTACTTCTTTATAGTCACGAGCATCAATTCCATGATTAGGTCTTAAATAAGCCAAATCATCTTTAGTGATAATAGTTCCTGCTTTTAAATTTCTAATTGGGTATACAGCTCTTCTAAAACTTGTACAATGGCCTGTTTCTATTTCAATTTCTGTTGGAGTTTTTATTGGGTTTCCTTTTAAATCGTTAATTTTTTTTATTTTAGAGATTAAATCTAAAACTTCGTTTTTTGTTAATGAAACTTTATGATCCCTAAATTCTTTATTTTCTCTACTATCTGTAAAGTGAAATTCTAAAATCTCTGCTCCCATTGCTACAGCTATCTCTAAAGCATAACTACCTTCTGTATGGTCTGAATAACCAATAGTTAAATCTGTTTCTTTTTTATAAGTATCCATAACTGATAAATTAGCACTAGAGTATGGTATTGGATACATAGAAGTACATTGTAATACTGATAAATATTGTTTATCTAAATACAATGAGTCTAAATTTTGAATAAATTTAACTGTATCTAAAACTTCTTGCTGAGTACTAAGTCCTGTTGATAAAATAATTGGTTTTTTAAGCTTTACAATGCCTTCTAATATAGGATAAGCGGTAAAATCTCCAGAACCAATTTTATAAATTGGCATGTATTTATCTATCCAAGAAATATAATCTAAATCCCAAACAGAAGCCATAAAACCTACATTGTTAGCTTCACAAAGTTCGGCTAATTGAATATATTGTTCTTTTGATAACTCAAACTTTTTAAAATGTTTATTTCTAACAGGGCTTTCTTGTTGAGAAACAAGAGTGTCTCCAGAATACATCTGATATTTTATATAATCTACATCTGCATCAATAGCTAATTTTGTTAACTCTAATGCGTATTCAAAATTACCTTCATGATTTCCTCCTATTTCGGCAATAAGTAAGGGACCGTGTTTTCCTTTAAATTTGTTTATCATTTATTTTTTTGTATAAACTTACTATTTCTTTGTAATTGTATTTGTAATGTAACTTAGTAGTTAAAGATAATATTTTAGTAACAGTATTAAAATCTTCTTGAGTATCTAATGCCAAATCTATTCCTTTACAACTATCATCTTCATTATACAAATACATCGTTTTAAATAACTTTTCATTATCATAAAAATACGGCATTACATGCTCTCTATAATAATCGGAAGTCATATTTTTTAGATGAGCTTCATATACATCTTTTCTAACAATTTCAATACTCATTCCTTTAGGGTAAGTTCTTTCTTTTACATTAGAAAGAAAATCTAAGTTATTTTCTTTAAATTTAAGAATAGCGTCAGAAATTAAATCTTTATCTAAAAAAATATTGTCACCGTTAATTCTAACTATTACATCGTAGTTATTTGCTTCTGCACACTCATAAAAACGTTTAGAAACATTATTTAAATCTCCCCTAAAAATATTTACATTATTTTTTTTACAAAAACGTTCTATGGCATCATCATCTTTTTCTACAGACGTAGCAATACAGAAACCATCAATTCCTTTTACACGACTTACTTTATCGCAAATATATTCTAAGACTTTTTTTCCTTTAATTTCTTTTAAAATCTTACCGTAAAGACGAGACGAAGAATACCTACATAAAACTACAATTCCTATTCTCATTTTCTATAGCCAATTATTTTAGAAGGACTTCCTGCATTAATACTAAATGCTTCAATATCTTTATTAACAACTGTACCAGCAGCTAAAACAGCCCCATTACCAATAGTAACTCCTTTTAAAATGGTAACATTACTTGCAATCCAAACATCATCTCCTATAACAATTTCTTTAGATTGGTTTGGTTGTTGATTTATATTTTTTTCTTTTAAAATACTATGATTACTATCAACGATATATACAAATGGAGCAATTAAACAATCACTACCTATTTTTATATTTGAAGAAGCAAATATAAAAGTGTGATAACCAATTGTCGTTCTTTCTCCAATAATAACATTTGCATCCATATTACATGGGCAAATTTTTACACCCTCCTTTATAATAACATCATCTGCTATTTTTATATTTTTAGGAAAACGCATGAGTGAAACATTTTTATCAAGCCAAACATTTTTACCTAATTTACCTATCCTAAATCCTTGATACCATGAACGAAGTTTGTTATAAAGAGAATATTTTAAATGTTTTCTTAATTGTGAAGATTCGTTACCCATTATCTTTCTCTATATTCCATTCTGTTTTAGTGTACATCCCTTTTACACTTATAGTATCAAAATTAGGTTCGTGTCCAGTAATATCTTTCCACTCAACTTTAAAACTTTTTGCATTATCTGCAATAACGTCTACCGGATTATTAATTTGCCTTACAAAAACTTCCAAGGTATAAATACCAGGAAATAACGTGTTTTTAGGAATAGCTGCATTGAAATTATAATTCCCTTTATCTAAATCTAAAGCTCCAATATCCCAATTAGTTATATTTGTCATTGTTGGAGTGTTTTTATGATATAACCGATATCCTAATTCAACATTTTTAGTTGAGTTTTTGATTTTTAATTTTATGGAAAATGATAAATCATCTCCCATATAAATTAAATCATTTGTTTTTAAAATTTTTACTGATAAAATATCTGAAAAAACTTTTAATCCTCTTGTTTTAATATCTTTAGAGTTATTTGTATCTTTTAAATTACCAAATTCATATCTTTTAATACCCTCTTCTACTTCCCCCGTAAATACAATTTCTCCATTTTCTAAAAGAATAGTACTAGTACAAAGTTTTGCAACTGAATTCATATTATGACTTACAAACAATACTGTTCTACCTCCTTGGCTAGAAATATCTTGCATTTTACCAATTGCTTTCTTTTGAAACTCTGCATCTCCAACAGCTAAAACCTCATCAACAACTAATATATCTGGTTCTAAAAAAGCTGCTACTGCAAAAGCTAGTCTCACTTTCATTCCACTAGAATACCTTTTTACGGGAGTATCAATATAGCGCTCACAACCAGAAAACTGAATAATTTCATCTAATTTATCAGCAATTTCTTTCTTAGTCATTCCAAGAATTGCTCCATTTAAAAAAACATTTTCTTTCCCTGTCATTTCAGGATGAAAACCAGTACCCACTTCTAACAATGAAGCTATTCTTCCATTTGCTTTTATACTACCAGTACTAGGCCCTGTTACTTTAGAAAGAATTTTAAGCAACGTAGATTTTCCTGCTCCGTTTTTACCAATAATTCCTAAAACCTCTCCTCTTTTAACTTCAAAATTAATATCCTTTAAAGCCCAAACATATTCCGATTCTCCTTTTATAGCTCTATTATTAGATTCTCCAACTTTTAAAAACGGATCTTCTTTCCCTCTTACTTTATGCCACCATCGGTTTAAATCATGACTAATTGTCCCCGTGCCAACGGTTCCTAATCGATATTGTTTGCTTAGGTTTTCTACTTTTAAAATTACTTCGTTAGATTTCATGATTAAATAGTATCGATAAAACTTTTTTCAGTTTTGTTAAAAATTAAAACACCTACTATTAAGGTAACAAGAGTTATTATCACTGTATAAACAATACCAAATAAAGAAACACTTCCTTCATTTAATAACATAAATCTACCTGTTTCAATAATATATGCCATTGGATTATATCTTACTGCCCATTCAAATCCTTTTTCTTGAAAAAGTGACAGAGGTAAAACAACAAGAGAAATATACATTAATAACTGAATACCAAAAGTTACTAGAAAAGTTAAATCACGGTATTTTGTAACCATAGATGAAATAATCATACCTAATCCTAATCCTAACATCCCCATAAATAAGACTAATACAGGAAATAAGAAAACATATTTACTTGGGGCCACATCATAACCTGCAAATAAGAAGTAAAAATAGAATATTATAAAAATAAATATTTGTATCCCAAATTTTAATAAATTTGAAACAACTACAGACATTGGCATAATAATTCTTGGAAAATATACTTTACCAAAAATTTGTTCATTTTTCTTAAAAGTATCTGCGGTTTGGGTTAAGCAATCTTTAAAATAATTCCAAGTAGTTATCCCTGCTAAATTGAATAAAAATGGAGGAATACCTCCTGTTTGAATTCCTGCAACATTATTAAAAACTAAAGTAAATATAATTGAGGTAAATAATGGTTGAATTAAATACCATAGAGGCCCAAGTATGGTTTGCTTATAAAGTGTTATAACATCTCTTTTTACAAAAAGAAATAATAAATCTTTATACTCCCAAACTTCTTTTAAATTTAAATCAAATAAATTATTTTTTGGCGTTATTTCTAACAACCACTTTTCTTTCTCCATTTATTAATTTTTCTTAGAGAACAAATATAATTTATTATATATTTTTTAACACTAAAAATTAGCTTTAATTATTATTGATTTATTTTTATAATTGACGATTAAAATTTATGAAAAATGCTCTACATCCAACTCATAAATTTTAACCAAAACCTAAAATAACATCTTTACAAACTGGTTATAAAAAGAATTGGTATAAATAAGTATTAAAACTTATATTAAGGTATGATAATTACTAACGATAAACTTCACATTCATTAAAGCTAATAACAAAAAATGCCCTACAAAAAATAAAAATTCAAGATTATTGTTACACTTACTTTTTATATACTTATCAAAATAAGAAAAAAACAAAATTGGTAATAATATTACTAATGGCATAAACCACCTAAATTCTATATAGCTACAAATAATTAAAACAAATATTAACGTATAATTTATAAAAAAGACAACTATTTCATTATTAATAATTTTCTTAATATTTATTTCTTTCGTAAAAATTCCTTTAAAAAACAATAACACTCCTAAAAGAAAAACTAACCCGAGTAACCGAGTATATGGTTTTATCAAATAAGTACCTTCTCTTATTGCTGTTTTAATACTCCTAGGAATATTAAAAATCATTGTTTCTAAAATAGAATTAGGCAATGAATTAATTCCATTATCTGAAATATAAGCCAACACATCTTCTGGTTTACAATGTTTTCCATACTCAACTTTACCTTCTTCCAACCAAATTGCAGTTAGATACTGTAATTGAGGCCAAGAGACTCCTTCTGTTTCTATTTTTTTTTCGTGAAAAGATAATTTTCCGTTTTCTTTTAACGATGGGTAATTGAGTAATATTAAACCCAACAAAAAACTTAAAGTTATTATAGAAACTCGACTTGCAAAAATTTTATAATTAAATTTTTTATTATAAAAATATAGGGTCAAAACAATAATAAATGTTGGAAATAATAAAATCCCCATTTTTCGTGTTGAGAGTATTAATGCAAAAATTCCTCCTAATAAAATGTAAAGTATAATATTCTTATTTTCTTTATCTTGTTTAATTTTAAAGAATATTATAAAAAATAGTAGTGTAAAAAAGGTCATAAAAACATCATTAATTCCCGAAAAAATAAACGACATAACAATCATAGCATTTACAGAAGTAAGCATAATTGCATTCTTATACAATTTAGGTAAATGATTAAAGTTTTTTCTTATTAAAACCCAAAGTAAATATATACTAAATATAGCAAAAAGTAAACTTGTTACTCTTAAAGACATTAAAGGATCTAACCCTATTAAATAAAATAAGTAAGAAATACTGTTAAAAATGGTAGAATTTCCATACATATTGGCTTCATAAAAACCAGATTCAATAAAAATATTAAAAACATATAGAAACCCTCCTTCATCTCCTGTTGTATCTAGACTTATAAAAATTGTAAATAATCTAATACAAGCATAAAAAATTGAGGTTAATAATGCTAAACTCAGAACAGAATTTAAAATAAACTTGTTATTTTTACCCATACTTTGTTTGTCTTTTATATATTAGTTAAAAACAACTTCTTGATCCAACTCATAATACAAAGGCATTCTTACCAACGTATCTGCATATCTATCACAGTTCTGTAATACTCTACCATCATGCTTATCTTTAAAATAAGGACTAGAATGCAAGCTTACATAATGAAAAACAGGGTTAATCCCCCTTTTTTTATAACTAGCAATAAACTCATTTCTTTTCTTTAACGACTCTAAAAGCACATAAAACATGTGTGCATTATTAGTTGCGTATTTAGGTACTAAAGGCAATGAAATTTCACTACTCTCTTTAAAAAACGTAAAATAACCATTCCAAATTTCTTTTCTTCTATTTTGAATATCTTCTAAATTTTCTAATTGCGCCCATAAAAAAGCAGCAATAATTTCTGAAGGTAAAAAAGAAGACCCTACATCCACCCAACCATATTTATCTATTTCTCCTCTAAAAAAAGCAGATCGATTGGTTCCTTTTTCCCAGATAATTTCTGCTCTTTCTATAAATTGTGTATCATTAATACCCAATAAACCTCCTTCTCCACTGATTACATTTTTTGTTTCGTGAAAAGAAAATGCAGACAAATGACCAATACTTCCTAATGCTTTTCTTTTATAAAAAGAATCAATTGCTTGAGCTGCATCTTCAACAACATATATACCATGTTTTTTAGCTAATGCCATAATGGTATCCATCTCACAAGCAACACCTGCATAATGAACCACAACAATTGCTTTGGTTTTTGGTGTAATTAATGCTTCTAAACTATTTTCATCTATATTAGGTTGATCTGCTCTTGAGTCTGCAAACACAATTTTTGCACCTCTTAATACAAAAGCATTTGCTGTAGAAACAAACGTGTAAGAAGGCATAATCACTTCATCTCCCTCTTTAATATTCAATAAAATAGCACACATTTCTAGGGCATCTGTGCAAGATGTAGTCAATAATGTTTTTGTGATTCCATAACGTTCCTCAAAAAATTGCTGACACTTTTGCGTAAAAACCCCATTTCCTGAAATTTTACCAGAGGCAACTGCTTGCTCTATATATTTTGTTTCATTACCTGTTAGGTAAGGCTTGTTAAATGGTATATTTTTTTTCATTTACTTAACTCCTTTAAATCTTACTCTAAAACTTTTAAGAGGCAAAATGTTATTGTCATTAACATCTAAGAGGTTATTAATTTTCAACAAACCTTTACCACAAACTACAACTGGTTTTTCTTCTTTTATAAAAATCACTTTACCAGGTGCTCTATTTTCAATTTCAACATCTTCTATTAAATCTACTTTTGTAATTCTATATTTATTATTATTTATAAAAGTGGAAGCTCCTTTATAAGGATACGAAACAGCATTTACAAACCTCAAAATAACATCAGCATCTAAAGTCCAATCAATTAAATAATCTTCTTCATCTCTCCATAGACTATAGGTTGATAAATCTTCCTCTTGTTTTTTTCCCGATAACTTTTCAGAATTCACTAATTTACATATAATCTCTGCAACAATTTCTTTATATAAGGAAGACACCTCATTAATTAAATTTTCTATCTTTTTAGGATAATTTACATTTAGCGACCTCTGTAATATTACCGCTCCTTTGTCATAGTCTTGAGTAGCCCACAAAGCCGTAACACCTACTTTATTTTCATTATTTATCAGTGCATTTACTAATGGAGCAAAGCCTCTATATTTGGGTAATAAAGAGTCGTGTAAAACTATTAACTTTTGATCAATATTATTTATCAACCATTTCCAAGATATTGCTATTGCGTATTTAGCTTCACTTTCAAAAAAATCTGTTCTTTTTTTAAAAGATATTTTATGATTTTTACATAATAATTTTATATCTTTAGAATAATCATTTAGTACATCCAAGTCTTCTCCAACAACTACTTCAGCAATATATTTATCTAAATTAGAAGCAATAAGATAGTTAAGTGTATCAAAACCTTTTTTTGTCATTAAATATAATGTAACCACGAGAGACTTTTTTATAAGTTAATTGATTCCTCTATCAAGAAGATAGGTCTATTTTTTACTTTTTCAAATACATTACCAACATAAATACCAACTATACCTAACATAGATATCACGATTCCTCCCAAAAACCAAATGGAAACGATTAAACTAGCATATCCTACAACAATTATTTCACCTATAAAATACTTATATATAAAGAATAGCGCCATAATAAAAGATATAAATACTGTAATAAAACCAAATTTAACCATCATTCTTAACGGCTTATTTGAAAATGTAATAATATTATTAAAAGCTAAATTAAGTAAAGTAAATATAGTATAGGAACTCTTCCCTTCTTGTCTTGATGAATGATTAACAGGTATAGAAATCTTTTTAAAACCAACCCATTGGATCATTGTTGGAAAAAACCTGATATAATCTTTAATTTTTAAAACTGCTAAAATTGAATTTCTTTTATAAATACCGAAATTAGCAATTCTATGATCGTGCTTTTGATCAGTAAAAAAAGTTAAAAATTTATAAAAAAACAATGATGATATTTTTTTAAAAAAATTATCACTTCTAAACATTCTTTGAGCAAAAACAATATCAAACCCATCTAAAGCTTTGTCATACAACTTTTCAATTTCTTCTGGCACATCTTGTAAGTCTCCATCCATTACAACAATCCATTCTCCTTTTGCGTTTTCTAAACCACAAAAAATAGCTGGATGCTGTCCAAAATTACGACTTAAATTAATCGATTTTATGTTTTTATTTTCTTTTGATAAACTACAAGCTACTTCCCAATCATTACCAGGACTACCATCATTGACTAAAATAATTTCATACGTTTTTTCTAACTTATTGAAAACGGTTTGTAACCTAGCACAAAGCTCTTTTAAAGTTTCGGAACATTTGTACAAAGGAACAACTACTGAAAATTCAATCATCTTAATCCTTTATTAAACTCTCAACTCCCAACTCATAACTCTTTAACCCAAAACCTAAAATAACCCCTTTACAAACTGGCGATAAAAAAGAATGATGTCTAAAAGTTTCTCTTTGATGAACATTAGAAATATGTACCTCAACAACCGGAGTAGTAATACCACTAATAGCATCTGCAATAGCCACAGAAGTATGCGTGTAAGCACCGGCATTTAAAACTACGCCATCATAACTAAAACCAACTTCGTGTAGCTTATCTATAATTGCACCTTCACTATTAGATTGAAAATATTCTATAGTAATCGTTGAATATTTTTTTTGTAGCGTTTCAAAATATTGCTCAAAAGTTTCTGAACCATAAATTTCTGGTTCTCTTTTTCCTAATAAATTTAAATTGGGACCGTTTAGTATCAGTAATTTCATAAAACAAAAATACATTTTTTTACATAAAAAAACGGAAGCTTTTCAGCTTCCGTTCATATATAATAAGATCAATCGTGTCTTTTAATAAAATTACATCAATTTCTGTGAAGTTTAAGATTGAAATCTGTAAACCTATATTATAATACCATTTTAGAATGGAACTAGTTCTCGATATAATTTTTCATCCAAAATAACTCGAACTAACATTGGTGAAACCATTTTTAATTCATAAATTATAACGAATTATTTAAACAATATCTATATTTTATAGTCCGAACATTACGCCCAAACTAACATTGTTCATATCTAAAACATCATTTGAAATTCCAGAATACGAGATATTTAGCTGTGTAGTATCACCAATTTTATAGCCAACTACTGGTCTATAATAAAAACCACCATCTAAATCTTCACTCAAACCTACTGCATAACCAAGGTTTGCTCCAACTACAAATTTTTCTGAAACATTAAATCTTGCCGCACCTGATATTGGCAAATAAGAAGCGTCTGAAGTCTCAAAAGTTACACCACCAAAATCTTGATCTTTTCCAAAAAAATGAGAATACTGAACAGATGGACCTAAGGTAAAACCATCAGCTACAGGAAACATATAATTTAATTCTGCTCCTAATGCTACCCCATAGAAATCATTGGCATCTCCTGTAGGAATACCTACATTTACGCCACCATTTAAAACACCTTCTTGTGCATTTATAGTACTTACACCCATGATTGCTACAAAAGCAACTAACAATACTTTTTTCATAATATTTAATTTTTAAATTCCCTACAAAAGTAAATGAGTACTGGTTTTTACATGAACGTTATTGCTTTAAAAATTGACTCAAATAAGATAGTTGTAGAGAGCAGTAATTAGTTCTATCGTTTATAAATACGTAATATGTCTGGTTGAGCACAGTAGAAATCTTTATTATGAAATAATTAGTCTTCCACTGTGCCTTAACTAATAATAATATCTTTTTCAACTAGTTTAGATAAATAAAAACAGGTATTTATCAATTGAATTCTATAGATTCAATATCTTTATCCCATGAAATGGCAAAACGCAATTAGAGATTTTCAACTCTTTTTAAAGATAGAAAGAGGGCTTTCTAAAAACACAATTGATAGTTATACGAGAGATTTAGAAAAACTGATGTTGTTTTTAGAAGAAAATGAAATCAACCACACTCCTATTACTATTGATGAAGAGTCCATTCAGCAATTTATTTATGAAATTGCTAAAAGTGTAAATCCTAGAAGTCAAGCACGTATTATTTCTGGTTTGCGTAGTTTTTTCGATTATTTAATTTTTGAAGATTATAGAGAGACCAATCCTACGGATTTAATTGAAGCTCCAAAAATTGGAAGAAAACTACCAGACACCTTGTCCGAAGATGAAATTAACAGTCTTATTTCTGCGATCGATTTAAGCCATCCGCAAGGCGAAAGAAATAGAACTATTTTAGAAACCTTGTACAGTTGCGGTTTGCGTGTAAGTGAACTCATTACCCTACAAATTTCTGATTTATTTTTTGAAGAAGGCTTTGTAAGAGTAATCGGAAAAGGAAATAAACAGCGTTTTGTACCGATTCATTATGCTGCTCAAAAATATATTTCGAGTTATATAAAAGATATTAGAGCACATATACAGCCACAAAAAGGTTTTGAAGATACTGTTTTCTTAAACAGACGTGGCAAAGGATTAACTAGACAGATGATTTTTATCATTCTTAAAAACCTCGCTCTAGAAATAGATTTAAAGAAGAAAATTAGTCCGCATACATTGCGACATTCTTTTGCGACACATTTATTAAAAAATGGAGCAGATTTAAGAGCGATTCAACAAATGCTAGGTCATGAAAGTATTACAACTACAGAAGTATATGTGCATTTAGATAAAAGTTATTTAAAGGAAGTGGTAGAAACCTATCATCCTAGAAAATAAAAAAGAGACTACCTAAAAAAATAAAATCCTGTCATGCTGAACTTGTTTCAGCATCTCAACATACTCAAATTCAAACACCAAAAGAGCCTAAAATAAATTCAGGTTGACAAAAAAAAGAGACTACCTAAAAAGATTTAAACCTTGTCATGCTGAACTTGTTTCAGCATCTTTACGCACAGAAATCCAAACACCAAAAGAACCTAAAATAAATTCAGGTTGACAAAAAAGAAGCTGTCTAAAAAGCTTAAAACTTGTCATGCTGAACTTGTTTCAGCATCTCAACGTACTGAAATTCAAACACCAAAAGAACCTGAAATAAATTCAGGTTGACAAAAAAAAAGAAGTTGTCTAAAAAGGTTTAAACTTTGTCTTGCTGAACTTGTTTCAGCATCTTTGCGCACAGAAATCCAAACACCAAAAGAACCTGAAATAAATTCAGGTTGACAAAAAAAAGAAGCTGTCTAAAAAGTTTAAACCTTGTCATGCCGAACTTTGTCTATATCTTTTATAGTGTTTCCGTGATGCTTCCAGGTTTCTAAAGGCGCTGTACCTCTAACATGATCTGTAGTAATTATAAAAGTGGTTTTACCTTTGTAAAAAGAGTTTTGTTGCGTAAAGTCCCATAGTTTTTTTTAATAAATGTATCAGTTCTTTGTGCCGATTTTAAATACGCATCGTATTCGCCATCATGTGCAAAATCATCGGTTTCTCCATAAGAAACAAACACCAATTTTGAATGTTTCTTTTTAATGTTTTCTAATGCATAATGATGTGTAAAAACATCTAAACGAACGCTTCCTCAAGGACTCGGAGTTTCTGTTTGTAATTCATTTAAGAAAACTTCTTTATCTGACAAATTAGCTCCTTTTGCATTTCTGAAACCAGCATTTACATACAAACCGCTTCTTTCTTCGTTGATTCGTAGACACTCAAACAAAAAGGAAAACGATTAATACTAAGAAATACATAAAACCAAAAATTCCTACCATAAACATGATAGGAATTTTTAAAAATATCTAAATAACACAACAGTGCCCTTCCTTTAAGGAAGGATAAAATGGGCTTCTTTTACTTAGCCACATTCACCGCTCTTGTTTCTCTAATAACCGTTACTTTTACCTGACCTGGATATGTCATATCATTTTGTATTTTCTGAGAAATACTAAAAGATAATTCAGCAGCTTTGGTGTCATTTACCTTACCACTTTCTACCATTACACGTAATTCACGTCCTGCTTGTATAGCATACGCTTTTTGAACACCTGGAAAACCAAATGCAATATTTTCTAAATCTTTTAAACGCTGAATGTAAGAATCTAAAACCTGACGTCTTGCTCCTGGTCTTGCTCCTGAAATAGCATCACAAACTTGTACGATTGGCGCTATTAAGGTTTTCATTTCAATTTCATCGTGGTGAGCACCAATTGCATTACAAACATCTGGTTTTTCACCATACTTTTCAGCCCATTCCATACCTAACAATGCGTGTGGAAGTTCGCTTTCCGTATCTGGCACTTTACCAATATCATGTAATAAACCAGCACGTTTTGCAACCTTTGCATTTAAACCCATTTCTGCAGCCATAATTCCACAAAGATTTGCTACTTCACGCGAGTGTTGTAGTAAATTTTGTCCGTAAGAAGAACGATATTTCATTCTACCCACCGTTTTTATCAATTCTGGATGTAAACCATGAATACCTAATTCTATTACGGTTCTTTTACCTACCTCAATAATTTCTTGGGTAATTTGGTTTTCTGTCTTTTTAACAACCTCTTCTATTCTTGCTGGGTGAATTCTACCATCGGTTACTAACTTATGCATTGCCAATCTAGCAATCTCTCTACGCACAGGATCAAAACAAGAAAGAATAATTGCTTCCGGAGTATCATCTACAATAATTTCTACACCTGTTGCAGCTTCTAAAGCTCTAATATTACGCCCTTCTCTACCAATAATTCTACCTTTAACATCGTCTGACTCTAAGTTAAATACAGATACACAGTTTTCTACTGCTTGTTCTACACCTACTCTTTGTATAGTACCTAAAACTACTTTTCTAGCTTCTTGTTCTGCTGTTAATTTCGCTTCTTCAATAGAAGTTTGTACAAAAGCCATTGCCTCTGTTTTTGCTTCATCTTTTAAAGAGGTAATCAATTCTTTTTTGGCATCTTCTGCCGATAAACCAGAAATTTGCTCTAGCATATCTACATGACGCTTGTGCATTTTTTCTAATTCAGACTCTTTATTTTCTAAAAAGTCTAACTTTTTATTAAACTCACCTTCTTTGTGTTCTAAAGATTTATTTAATCTTTTATTTTTATCTACTTCAGAGGCAACTTGAGATTCTCTATCTCTAATACGTTTCTCTACATCAGAAATCTTTTTTTCTCTAGTAAGAATTACTTTTTCATGCTCAGCCTTTAATTCAATAAACTTTTCTTTTGCTTGTAAAATCTTTTCTTTTTTTACAGAATCGGCATCTATCTTAGCTTCTTTTAAGATTGTTGCGGCCTCTTTTCGAGTGCCACTAAGTATTTTTTTTCCTTTTGCTTTTTCCATCGCTTTAGCGATCAAAAAACCACCTGCAATTCCTATCAAAACTCCCACAATAATGGGAAGTATCATTTCCTCCATAATTTAAATTTAATATATAAAAAAAGCCTACATTAGTGAGGTTTTTTAAACTCCAAATATGGTTACTTATAGGACTAACTAACTGTTCAAGGATCCATTCTAGATGGCTTGCTTTAGTAGTTAAGACTCATCCTTCATAATTGAATCGTGTTGAGTTTAATAAACAATGTACTAACGTAGGCAGTGTGTTGTTAATGTATATTTTAAAGAACTTATTTTAAATGAGCATCAACTAAATTAGTCAACGCTTTTATTTTATCTACTACTTCTCTATCTGTAGAATCCTTTTCTAATGAAGCTATTTCTGCTTTTGAAGCAAATTGTAACGCACACATAGCTAAAACATCTTGTTTATCGCTTACTGCATAATTTTCTTCATACATAGAAATTAATTTATTAATAGCAGTTGCGGCTTTTCTCATGCCTTCTTCTTCTTTAGTGTTATTTACACTTAAAGGGTAAGTTCTACCTGCTATAACAATATTAATTTTAAGTTTTCCCACAATTTAATGAACTTTATTTATGTAACTGTATGATACACTTATCGATTTCTCGAATTAAAGTATTTATTTTGAGTTTTGTATCTCTTGTATTTGTACTACTGCCGTCTATAGTTTTTGCAATCTTAAGTAAATCATACTCTTTTTTCTGAACTGCTAATAATTGCTCTCTTTCTTTTAATTGATGTTGTAATTTACTTGTATTCTGAAGCAAAATCTCATTTTCATTCTTCAAAAATTCATAATTTGATAATAAGCTTTCTAACTTATCTTCCAGTAAATGAATTGCTTCAATTGTATTACCCATCTATATTTTAAGAATAAAACTATAACTACAAAGTTAACATTCTGTTTTAAACTTTACAACATTTTGTCACTTATTTTCTATAGCAACTATTAAATTCATAAAATACTCCAGTTAACATTATGGAATTCAATTTGTTTAGACCTAAAATATTCTGTGTAAGTTCAATTTATAAAATGATATTCTTACTAAAAATCATTATTGTCTGATATAATACTTTATAACCACTTCTCTTTTACATCCAATAACCAAGTATTCACTTTAACTACCTAACAAACAGCTACAACTTAAAATAAAAATTAGTCTACTTTATCTCTGTTAAACTATTTCAAAAAAGCAAGAGCATCATTTAAAAATTACGTAAAACCTATTATTAATAAAGGGATTGTCAAAAGAAATATTTTTAATTAAACATTTTTTTTAAATACAAAAACTGCTAAAACCTTTAATTAAGAGCGTCTTATTTCTTAAGCCTTTTAGTACAGCGGTATTAATCATTAAGTTAACTTCAATAACTTATTTTATTAAAAAACTAAAGATGAATTCTTTAACCCAAAAATGATTTTCACTATTTTTGTAGAAAATATTTTCATTTTGAGACAAACCCTATTCTTATTCACCTTATTAGCTGCTTTTTTTGGTCATTCACAAGAAAAGTACCCAAAAGACTATTTTAGAAACCCTTTAGGTATCCCTACTATTTTAGCAGGTACTTTTGGTGAATTAAGAAGCAATCACTTTCATTCTGGAGTAGATATAAAAACCCAAGGAAGAGAAGGACTAAAAATATATGCAGCAGCAGATGGTTATATTTCTAGAATAAAAGTTGCTCAATTTGGTTTTGGTAAAGCTATTTATATTACCCACCCAAACGGGTTTACAACAGTATATGCACACATAAGTAAATATGCTGATAAAATACAAGAGTATGTAAAAGCAATACAATACAAAAAAGAAAATTATGAAACTGGAAACTTGTTTTTTAAACCCAATCAATTTCCTATAAAAAAAGGAGAAGTTATTGCTTTTTCTGGCGATACAGGTAGTTCTGGTGGACCTCATCTACACTACGAAATAAGAGATACTGCCACAGAACACATCATCAATCCGTTGTTTTTTGGGTTGAATCCTATTGATACAAACCCACCTCTTTTTCAGGATTTAAAAATTTATCCATTAAACAGCAATGCTAGAATTAATAATAAAAATAAAAGCACTGTTATTTCTTTAAATAGTATAGAAAAAGGACAATATAAAGTCGGTAAAATCACTGCTTCTGGCGCCATTGGTTTTGGTGTAAATGTGTTTGATAGACTGGACAAAGCAACCAATAAAAATGGAATATTCAGTTTAGAAATGCTTGTAAACGGAAAACGTTTTTATTATCATGATGTAGAAACATTTTCTTTTCCAGAAAGTAAATTCATCAATCTACTTATAGATTATCCGCATTATATAAAATATAAAAAGAAGTATCAAAAAACCTATAAGGATGATGTAAATAAACTTTCTATTTATAAAGACTTAGTTAATAACGGTAAGTTAGATATTTTAAACGGACTAAATTACAACATAGAAATTATTGCAAAAGACTATAAAGGCAATGCAAGCTATTTAAAAATACCAATTGCCGGTACAGAAAATAATACAATCTTTATGCAACCAGCAGATACTACTGCCTATAAAATAGTTGCTAAAAACTTTTATAAATTTACAGAAGATAATGTAACTGTTGCTTTTCCTAAGAACACATTTTACGAAGACCTATATTTAGATTTTAAAGTTGATAAAGGCGTTGCTAAAATTCATACACCTACCATTCCTTTAGCTAAAAATTTTACGTTAACTTTTAATGTTTCTAAATATTCTGAAGCAGAAAAAAAACAACTTTATATAGCAAATGTAAAAAACGCTAAATACCCAAGGTTTCAATATACCAGAAAAAAAGACAGTACATTTTATACCACAACAAAAACTTTGGGCAATTATGCTTTAATGTCTGATACTCATAAACCAAAAGTAAACGTATTATACTTTAAAGACAACCAATGGATTTCTAAAAGAAAAACCATAAAAGTTAAAATTTCTGATATCGGTTCTGGAATTAAAAATTACAGAGCAACGCTTAATGATGAATGGATTTTAATGGAATACAATCATAAAAAAAGAATATTAACCTATAACTTTAGTGATAAAAAATTGGTTGGTAGCAAACATATCTTTAAAATTGTAGTCTCAGACAATGTTGGAAATACCAATACC
Source organism: Polaribacter sp. 11A2H (assembly GCF_011379025.1). Lineage (NCBI taxonomy): Bacteria > Pseudomonadati > Bacteroidota > Flavobacteriia > Flavobacteriales > Flavobacteriaceae > Polaribacter > Polaribacter sp. 11A2H. Next base: position 267,884 of record NZ_WTLD01000001.1, on the reverse strand, counting down.
TTTTCTACAACGTTCTTTAAAAAACAAGTAAACTAAAAACTACGTGAAAAAAATATTACTCTTTTTATGCTTTCTACCTTTCTGTACTTTTGCTCAAAAAATGACAATTCTTAAAGGAACTGTTAATGATAAGGACAAACAACCTATAGAAAAAGTTTCCATAAAGTACAACAACGTTGGTACCACCACAGATAAAAATGGAAACTACTCGATGAGAATTCCATATAAAGAAGAAATTACATTAGTTTTTAGCCATTTAGCTTATAGAACTTTTACTAAAAATTATATTGGAAACAGTAGAAATGGTGTCCGTTACTCCGTTATTCTTTCTTCAAAAACAGAAGAGTTAAAAGAAATTGTAATTAAAGACAACGTAAGAAATGCCCAAGGTATACAGAAGATTGATGTTGCTGTTGTTAAAAATGTAATTGGACCTAATGCGGGTGTAGAAAACGTATTAATGACTTTACCTGGTGTTAGTAATAACAACGAATTAAGTACGCAATACAATGTTAGAGGTGGTAATTTTGATGAAAACTTGGTCTATGTAAACGGAATTGAAATCTACAGACCTTTTTTAATTAGATCTGGTCAGCAAGAAGGCTTAAGTTTTATCAACTCGAATATGGTGCAGAATATTAATTTTTCTGCTGGTGGATTTCAAGCAAAATACGGAGATAAATTATCATCTGTTTTAGATATTACCTACAAAAAACCTACAGAAACGGCTACTACAATAGATGCAAGTCTGCTAGGTGCAAGCGTTACTTTTGAGGGAAATTTTCTAAATAAAAAACTAAGCACCATTACAGGTGTTAGATATAGAGACAATAGCTTATTTGTAAATAGTAAACAAATTGAAACTAATTTTAGACCACAATTTACAGACGTACAAACCTATTTATCTTATGAATTTTCAGAAAAATTTACATTAAACTTTCTAGGGAATTTTTCTTTAAACGATTATAATTATCAACCGATATCTAGAAGAACACGTTTTGGTACGGTTGCAGATCCGTTAGAATTAATCGTTTTTTATTCAGGGCAAGAGCAAGATAAATATTTAACGATGTTTGGTGCATTTTCTGCGGATTATAAGGTGAATGAAGATTTTACATTAACAGCAACCGCATCTAGATACAACACACAAGAAGAAGAACATTTTGATATTGCTGCAGCATATAATTTAGGTGAAGTTGATGCCAATATTGGATCAGAAAATTTTGGTGAAGTAGATTTCTCTCAAGGAATTGGCTCACAATTAAACCATGCTCGTAACGATTTAGATGCCGTAATTACCAATATTCAAATAAAAGGAACGATCAAGAAAGATGATATACAATGGAATTTTGGAGCAAAATATCAAAAAGAAGACATTAGAGATCGTATTAGAGAATGGGAAATGATCGATTCTTTAGGTTTTTCCATAAGACCTCCGTATCATACTTCTAACAATCAACCGTACGAACCTTTTGAAGGTGAAATAACGCCATATCAAAACATCAGAAAAGATAATAACGTTGCCATTAATAGACTCTCTGCCTTTGTACAATTTAACCAACGTTCTTTTTGGAACGAGCATGAAGTTTTTTACAACTTAGGGCTTAGAGCTCAAGGTTGGTCTGTTACAGGAAACGGTATCGAATCTAAAAACCAGACCATTATTAGTCCTAGAGGTCAATTTGCGATCAAACCAAACTGGGATAAGGATATGCTGTTTCGAATTTCTGGCGGATGGTATTCTCAACCACCTTCTTACAGAGAGTTAAGAGATTTTAATGGTGATATTAATGTAGATGTAAAAGCGCAAAAATCGATTCACTTAGTTACAGGAATGGATTATAGTTTTGATATGTGGGACAGACCATTTAAACTAACCACAGAATTGTATTACAAAGATTTATCTGATGTAAACGCTTACTCTATTGACAATGTTAGAATTCGTTATAGAGCAGACAATGTTACAAAAGCGTATGCAACCGGATTGGATGTTCGCTTAAATGGCGAGTTTGTTCCGGGTAGTGAAAGTTGGGTAAGCTTAGGATATTTAAAAACCGAAGAAAATATTGATAACCGAGGTTATATTGCAAGACCTTCTGACCAACGTATCAAATTCGGAATTCTTTTTCAAGATTATGTTCCTAATTTACCAAACCTAAAAGCATACTTAAACTTGGTGTACAATACAGGTGTTCCTGGAGGTTCTCCTTCTTATGCAGATGTATACCAATATCAAAGTCGTTTAAGAGATTATAAACGTGCAGATTTAGGAGTTTCTTATATTTTTGTAGATGCGAATAAACAATATGAAACGGGTTGGTTGTCTAAATTTAAAGAATTATCCGCAGGTTTAGAGCTTTTTAATATGTTTGATATTCAAAACTCAATTACCAACACTTGGGTAAGAGATGTATACTCTAAAACACAATTCGGCATACCAAATTACATGACTGCTAGAGTTTTAAACTTTAAGGTTGGCATGAAATTTTAAATCAAAAATTTTATATCTTTACAAGTAACGAAGCAATCTTTTTCTATGCAGATAGCTTCGTTACTAGTAATAACATTTTTTTTAATCTAAAATCTGAGCAGCGTGTGCTTTTGTTTTCACTTTTAATATAATATCTTCAATTACTCCTTTTTCATCTATTACAAAAGTTGTTCTGTGAATTCCATCATATTCTTTCCCCATAAACTTCTTTGGCCCCCAAACATTAAAAGCTTCAATTACAGCTTTATCTTCATCCGCTAAAAGCGGAAAAGGCAATTCGTTTTTATTGATAAAATTTTGCTGTCTTTTTTCTGAATCTGCACTTACGCCTAAAACATCATATCCTTTTGCTAAAAAAGATTGATAGTTGTCGCGTAAATCACACGCCTCATTAGTACAACCTGGTGTACTTGCTTTTGGATAAAAGAATAACACTAACTTTTTACCTGCATAATCAGAAAGCTTAATGGTATTTCCAGCATTGTCTTTTGCTTCAAACTGTGGAGCATTATCTCCTATTTTTAGTGATGTCATTTTAATTATTTTTATTACAAAGATACAAAGTAACAAAGTTTTCTTCAAGTTTAAAGTCGATAGCTTAATAAAAAGTAAATCTGTATTTATGCTTTCATTCTAATCAACTATAAATCAATAAAAATTTCTAATGTCACACTGAGATTGAAGAAGTGCTTTTAAAATAGTCTTCGACAAGCTCAAACTGATATATAATAGATAAATGTTTATTTAGTATAATTAACAAAAAAGTGAGTTTAAATCTAAAATATGATCAAATTAGCACCAAACACAATTAAAACTCCAAATGTCACACTGAGCTTGTCGAAGTGCACCCAAAATAGTCTTCGACAAGCTCCGACTGAAATATAATAGATAAATTATTCTTTAGTATCATTAATAAAAAAAGTGAGTTTAAATCTAAAATATGATCAAATTGGCACTGCTCCCAATTAAAACTCTAAATGTCACAATGAACTTGTCGAGGTGCATCCAAAACAGTCTTCGACAAGCTCAGACTGACATATTATAGATACATTGTTCTTGCGAAAGATTAACAAAAAATTGAATTAAAAACTAAAACAGTATCAAGTTAAGAATGGTCCCAATTAAAACTCTAAATGTCACACTGAGCTTGTCGAAGTGCATTCAAAACAGTCATCGACAAGCTCAGACTGACATATTATAGATACATTGTTCTTTAGTATCATTAATAAAAAAAGTGAGTTTAAATCTAAAATATGATCAAACTAGCACCAAACACAATAAAAATCTCTAACGTCACACTGAGCTTGTCGAAGTGTTTTTCAATCTAAAAGTTAATTCATAAAAAAAAATAAAGTTTCAACTAGAACTTTGTAAATTTGCAACTTGTAAACTTTGCAACTCAAAAAAATGACCAAACAAGAAAAAGTACAATTTGTAATTGATACACTTGAAGAAAAATATCCGGAAATACCTATTCCTTTAGATCATAAAGACCCGTATACCTTATTAATTGCTGTTTTACTTTCTGCACAATGTACAGATGTAAGAGTAAATAAAATTACGCCTTTATTGTTTGCTAAAGCGGATAATCCTTTTGATATGGTAAAAATGACCGTAGAAGAAATTAAAGAAATTATTCGTCCTTGTGGTTTATCGCCAATGAAAAGCAAAGGGATACATGGTTTATCTCATATTTTAATTGATAAATACAATGGTGAAGTTCCGCAAAGTTTTGAAGGTCTAGAAGAATTACCTGCTGTGGGGCATAAAACGGCAAGTGTAGTTATGAGTCAGGCTTTTGGTGTCCCCGCTTTTCCGGTAGATACTCATATTTTAAGGTTGATGTATCGCTGGAATTTAAGCAACGGAAAAAGTGTTGCACAAACAGAAAAAGATGCAAAACGTTTATTTCCTAGAGAATTATGGAACGATTTACATTTGCAAATTATTTGGTACGGACGTGAATATTCTCCGGCACGTGGTTGGGATTTAGACAAAGATATTATTACAAGTACTGTTGGTAGAAAAACAGTTTTAGACGAATATCATAAAAAAAATTAGGTTGTCTAAAAAGTAATTATTTGTCAATCTGAATTTATTTCAGATTCTTTTTAAAACTGTAATTCAGCAAGTTAAAATACTTAAATAAGTTCAAAACGACAAGATTTATTACTTTTAGACAACCTCATTTAGATCTAAAAGGAGTTTATGCACTAGGTATTGCTTCACCTATTAATATTTCTCCTGCTATTATTTCAAAAGTATTATTAACCGCTGCAGTATCATGTAAAGCATGCACCAAAGTTTGTGCAACATCATCTCTACTAATTTCACCCGATTTATTTAATTTACTACTCAATTCTATTTTACCCTTTCCTTTTTCATTATTTAAGGCTCCTGGTCTAACAATAGAATAAGGCATATTACTTTCTCTTAAATAAGTATCTGCATTTTGTTTTGCCTTTAAGTAATCTTTAAGCGTGTCTGAACTTTCTGGGTTATCGGCTCCCATAGAACTTAACATTACAAACTTTTTAACTTTTGTACGCTTACCAGCATCTATTAACTTCTTGGCGCCTTCTTGATCTACGGCAACTACTTTTTTACCACCAGAACCAGCAGCGAAAATAATTTTATCAATATTTTCTGTTGTAAATGAAACGTCCTTTTCTAAATCTGCTAAAATAGTTGTTACATTTTCATCTTCAAATTGCTTTTTCTGACTCTCTTTACGAACCATAGCAATTGGATTAAAATATTGTGATTTTTGTAATAAGTTTACTATCTTTTTTCCTGTGGTACCATTTGCACCTGCTACTAATATATTTTCCATGACTGCAAGTTCCGTAAAAACCAGAAAGTATTTTACCTCATATCGTCTAAAAAAGAATGCATACAAAAAAAAGCTCCAACGTTAGTTGAAGCTTTTTCCTCTCTTAATTCAAATTCAATTCAATGAAGTCTTTAGATTTGGTTTTTACAAAAGTTAGCGATTTGGAAAAATTAATCAAAAGTTGAATTGTTTCTTGTGTAGGTTGCATCTGTAAATTAGAAGGCTTTTTAGAGTAAAGTTGCATCATATAGTTTATTTAATAAATTGGTTATAAACAACTAACGACATCTTTTTTCTTTTATTGTTAATCTACTAAAATAATTTTATGCTTCTCTATTAACTTGCGCATGTTTATAAGTGCATAGCGCATTCTACCCAATGCTGTATTAATGCTAACACCAGTATTTTCGCTAATTTCTTTAAAACTCATATCTTTATACATACGCATTATCAAAACCTCTTTTTGTTCTTCTGGTAATTCGTTTATAAGCTCTCTAACATCTGTATGTATCTGATCTTTTATAATTTGTTTTTCAGCATTTAGGTTTCCATCTCCTAACACAGAAAAAATATCAAATTCATTTGTATTTTTAAAAGAAGGCATTCTATTTGTTTTTCTAAAATGATCTATCACCAAATTATGAGCAATTCTCATAACCCAAGGTAAAAATTTACCTTCCTCATTATAGGTTCCTTTTTTTAGAGTTCTAATAACTTTTATAAATGTGTCTTGAAAAACGTCTTCTGTAATATCTCTATCTTTAACTTTACTATAAATAAAGCTAAACAGTCTTTGTTGATGTCTTTTAATTAAAACCGCTAAAGCAGCTTCATCACCTTTAATGTAATCGGTTACTAAAAGACTATCTGTAATTGAGTTTTTTTCCATCATAACTACCTTTGAAGAACAAGTTGCTCTTCTTTTTTATATTAAATTAATAATTTAAAAGTAGTTTTTTAGGTATATGCAGCTAATTTAGTGATGCTTATGAGATTCAAATATCATTATTATTTTTCAATTCAACAAATATTTCAGCAAAATTCATTCACATTTGTTTTATAATGGTTTAAAAAAAAGGTATTTTTATAGCTTATATTTTTCATAAATGAAGACTGACATTTCTAAAGTAAACCCGAAAGAAAATATTATAATTAAAGGAGCTAGACTCCACAACCTAAAGAACATAGATGTAGTTATACCGAGAAATAAATTGGTGGTAATTACAGGTCTTTCTGGTTCTGGAAAGTCATCTTTAGCTTTTGATACGCTATATGCAGAGGGTCAAAGACGTTATGTAGAGAGTTTAAGTTCGTATGCGCGTCAGTTTTTAGGAAAATTGCACAAGCCAAAAGTAGATTATATTAAAGGTATTGCACCTGCAATTGCTATTGAGCAAAAAGTGAATTCTACAAACCCACGTTCTACCGTAGGTACCTCAACAGAAATTTACGATTATATAAAATTATTATACGCAAGAATTGGTAGAACCTTCTCGCCTATTTCTGGTAAAGAAGTTAAAAAAGATACGGTTTCTGATGTTGTTAATTTTGTAAAAGAGTTTGATGAGAAAACAAAACTGTTATTATTAGCACCTATTTCTATTGATGAAAACCGCGATCTAAAAACTGTTTTACAGGTTTTAGAACAACAAGGATATGCACGTTTAAAATGGAATGATACTGTTTATAGAATTGCAGATTTTCCGCAAGCGGATTTTAAAAATGAACCTTTATATTTAGTAGTAGATAGAATTGTAACCAAAGACAATGAAGATTTTTACAATCGATTAGCAGATTCCATTCAGACTGCTTTTTTTGAAGGAAAAGGCATTTGTTTTATAGAAAATTTAGCAGATAATAAAGTCGCAGAATTTAGTAATAAATTCGATTTAGATGGCATGTCTTTTTTAGAACCCAACACACATTTATTCAGTTTTAACAATCCGTATGGTGCTTGCCCAACTTGTGAAGGATATGGAAACGTCATTGGTATTGATGAAGACTTAGTGATACCAAATACGGGTTTATCAATAATGGAAGATTGTATTTTTCCGTTTAAAACACCTTCTTACATACATTATAAAGAAGACTTAATAGATGTTGCGTATCAGTTTGACATTCCTATTCACAAACCTTGGTTCGAGCTTACAGAAGAACAAAAAGAATTAGTTTGGAATGGTAATAAATCATTCAACGGAATTCATCATTTCTTTACTGTGTTGGAAGAAAAAAGTTATAAAATTCAGAATAGAGTAATGCTTTCTCGCTATCGCGGAAAAACAAAATGTACGTCTTGTAACGGAAAACGTTTGCGACACGAAACTAATTTTGTAAAAATAAATGATAAGACAATATCCGATTTAGTAACGCTTCCGTTAGATGAATTGGCTCCGTTTTTTAAGAACATCAAACTAGATAAATACGAAGAAAAAATAGGAAAACGTTTGTTAACGGAAATCAACAATCGTTTGTTGTTTTTAACCGATGTTGGCTTGTCTTATTTAACCATCAACAGAACATCTAACACACTTTCTGGAGGTGAAAGTCAGCGTATTAATTTGGCAACTTCTCTTGGAAGTTCTTTAGTAGGTTCTATGTATATTTTAGATGAACCGAGTATTGGTTTGCATCCAAAAGATACCGAAAGATTGATTGGTGTTTTAAAAGATTTACGAGATTTAGGAAACACGGTTGTTGTGGTAGAACACGATGAAGATATTATGCGAGAGGCCGATTATATTATAGATATTGGTCCGGAAGCCGGAACTTTTGGAGGCCACGTAGTTGCCGAAGGAAACTTCAACGATATCTTAAAATCTGACTCATTAACGGCAAAATATTTAAACGAAGAATTAAAAATTGAAGTTCCTACAAAGCGTAGAACTTCTAGAAATAGCATTCAAATTATTGGTGCAAGAGAAAACAATTTAAAAAATGTAGATGTTACATTTCCGCTAAATTGTTTATCTGTAATTACCGGCGTTTCTGGTTCCGGAAAAAGTACGTTGGTTAAAAGTATTTTGTACCCAACAATGCAAAAAAAACTGATTGGTCACGGAGAGAAAGTCGGTCAGCATACAGATGTTATTGGTGATTTTGACACTTTAAAACACGTCGAGTTTATCGACCAAAACCCTATTGGGCGTTCTTCTCGTTCTAATCCCGTAACCTATATTAAGGCTTATGATGATATTAGAGCACTGTTTTCTAATCAGAAATTATCTGGCATCAGAAACTACAAACCAAAACACTTTTCTTTTAACGTAGAAGGCGGTCGTTGCGAAGTTTGTAAAGGAGAAGGAGAAGTTACTATAGAAATGCAATTTATGGCAGATGTGCATTTAGAATGCGATGTTTGTAACGGAAAACGCTTTAAGAAAGAAGTTTTAGAAGTTAAGTTCGACGGAAAATCTATTGATGATATTTTAAACTTAACCATCGATGATGCTGTTGCTTTTTTCTCGGAAAATTTAGTTCCTAAAATTGCCAGTAAATTAAAGCCTTTGCAAGATGTTGGTTTGGGTTATGTAAAATTAGGTCAGTCCTCTTCTACCCTTTCTGGTGGAGAAGCGCAGCGTATAAAATTAGCGTCGTTTTTGGTAAAAGGAAACACCAAAGACAAGGCATTGTTTATTTTTGATGAACCTACAACAGGCTTACATTTTCATGATATTAAAAAATTATTGGCGTCATTTAATGCTTTAATCGACAAAGGGCATTCCATTATCGTCATAGAACATAATATTGAGTTAATTAAGTGTGCAGATTATATTATAGATTTAGGTTTAGAAGGTGGTAAAAATGGTGGAAACCTTATTTTTCAGGGAACTCCAGAAGATTTAGCAAGAAATAAGGAATCTTATACCGCTAAATATTTGGCGGAAAAGTTGATTTATTAGAAGCTATTTCCTGCTTTTCACTGTATCTTTTTATAGCTGTCATTGCGAAGTTTACTTTTTTGTAAACTGTGGCAATCTCTTAATTGAAGAAAGATGCTTATTTATAAAAGCTATAAAAAGGATGCCGTTTCAATCAGGGCTAAACTTGTTTGCCAACTAAATGATATCGTTAAAGTATGTTTGTCATTTTTAGCGAAGGATGAGGAGGAATCTCGAAACATTATAATGATGAGATTTCTCAATCGCTAAAAAGCTCATTTCGAAATGACAAGTGGTAGAAAATAAAATAGATAGTTAAAAGACCTCACAGGTTTTTAAAACCTGTGAGGTCTGGTAAAAAAAATAGCATAAGATGATTACAAATCTAACAGACAAACAGAAAATAAATTGGGTAAGAATCCTTGCAATACTTGCGGTTTTAATAATGATGGTGTATGCGCCAAAATTATGGGTTACCACAAAAGTGTTTCCTTTAATTCCGTTGTTCGATTGGCTACCAACATTTGTTTATCCGTTCGATTATATTTTAGCCGGATTCTTTTTCTTAATTCAAGTTGTCTACATTTTTCAGAATAAAAGGTGGCAAGGTTTTACTGTTCTTGCGCTCTATCTCTTTTTAGCACTCGCAGATCAAAACAGACTACAGCCCTACTTCTATCAAAGTTTCTTAACCATTTTTGCGATAGAAATTTTCAGCAGAAAAGCAAATCCAAGAAAAATATTATATGCTATCATTCTTATCTTTTTCGCTACCTATTTTTGGAGCGGAATTCAGAAATTAAATGAAGCTTTTTACATACAATGGTTAAGCGCTATTAACAAGCACTTTAGTTTTTTACCACAGTGGTTTTTAGTTGCTTTTACCTATGCAGTTCCCTGGCTAGAAGCTTTAATGGGCGTTTTATTGCTCTTTAATAAAACAAGAAAATTCGGAGTTGTTTTTATTCTATGCATGCACGGAACAATTACGTTTCTATTATTCTATTTAGGTTATGGTTACAATGTTGTGCCTTGGAATATTCAGAACATGTTAAGTGTATTTATCATTTTTTGGACTTTAAAAACATCAAATGCATTAGCGTTTTTCTTACAGTTTTTCAACAAACAAAAAATAGCTGTATTGGTTTTTACAATGTTTTTACCATTAGCAAATAACCTAACTGGCTTTTACGATAATTTGTTATCATTCCATTTTTTTACAGCAGATTTAAAATACTATATTGTGTATTTAGATGATGAATTAAAGGAAAAATTACCAGAAAATGTTCAAGATTTTTATAGAGTTTACCAAGGTAAAACCTATATAAATGTAATAGAATGGTCTAAACAAGACAATAAGGTTTTGTTCTATCCAGAAGACAGAGCCATCGAATATTTAGATCATTATTTATGTTCTTTTGCTAAAGACCCTAAAAAAGAAGGTTTAACCCAATTGGTAAATTACAACAAAGTTATTAAGGAGTAAAAAAGCCGTTTAAACTTTCATCTAAATTAATCTGTGCTAAATCTATCTTACCCAAACCATTATCACTTACTAACGGAATAGTATCAAACAAAATATTAAAATATTGAGCGCCTAATCCGAAGAAAGAAATCGTAAATTTTCTGGTTTGATAACTTGATTCAATTGTTAAATCTAAATTAAAGAGTAATAAACCGTCTAAATTATTTGCTACCAGACTCTCTATTTGTGTTTTTTAGATAACCGTAACATTGCGTACTGACTTATTTACAGATTACGCACTGTATCACCTTGTAACCACAACCTCATCTAAAACCATAATTTTGTTGAATCTTTTTTTCTCTCTTGACTAAAAATAGTCAAAGAAAACGTCTGTAATAATAATAATGCAATTTAATTATTTAGAAACATTCTTAATAATTTTAAATAAATACACATCTTATTCTTATTCAGTCTAAATAAAATTCATATTTTTGTCAAAACTCTTTAAAACCAAAATTTTAAAAATGACCAAATTATTATTAAGTACGTTACTACTTTTTGTATCCATTTCTATAAATGCACAAAGCAAAAAAACAAAAGATCAAAATGCTATAAAAAAAATGTGTGGATGTTTTGAAGTTACCTTCAATTTTGCAGAAACTTTTAATTACAGTAACGATTCTACTTATAAACCTTCTAAAAATAAAGTTGATAAAGCTTTAGAGTGGGCAGGTTTAATAGAAGATAGTAATAACAAAATATCAATTCAGCATTTACTACAAGTTGGTAACCCAGACAAACCGATGATTATAAAACATTGGCGACAAGATTGGTTATTTGAAAACACATATTTTTATACGTATAACGGAGACAACAACTGGATTTTTGAACAGAAAGACAAAAAAAAAGTTAAAAAACAATGGACACAAAAAGTGTATCAAGTAGATGATAGTCCGCGTTATGAAGGTTCTGGTACTTGGGTTCATGTAGACGGAAAAAATTATTGGGAAAACGAAACTACAGCACCTCTACCAAGAAGAGAATACACCAAAAGAAGCGATTACAACATTACTTTAAGAGGTAATAGACATGAAATTACCAATTACGGTTGGGTACATGATCAAGACAACAGTAAAATTATTAGAAAAGAAGGAAAAGAAGATGTTGTTTTAGCTAAAGAAAAAGGATATAACACCTATGTAAGGGTTGCAGATAGTAAATGTAAAGCGTCTGCAGATTGGTGGAAAACTAAAAACGACAAATGGCAATTAGTTAGAAACAAATGGAACGAAGTTTATGGTAGAAATACAGACTTATTATTAGAAACAAAAGTAGAATTTAAAGAATTATACAAACATTTATTTTCTGATGAAATAACAAAAAAAGAAGAAATTAACACAATAATAGAATCATTCGTAAAAAATAAAAAATGAAAAAAATTAAACTAGTAGTACTCGTAGCAATATTATTTATAAGCACAGTATCTGTAGCACAACAAAAACAATCAAATATATTTTTAGATAGAGATTTTTGGGGCACCAACCCAAGCGTAAAAATTATTGAACAAAAAATAGCAGAAGGGAACAACCCAAGTGAAATAAACAATCGCGGTTTTGATGGTGTAACCTATGCCATTTTGCAAAAAGCGCCAAATGAAACCATTAAACATTTACTTTCTAAAGAAGGAAATGGCGTTAATAAAATTACACATGATAAGAGAACGTATGTTTTTTGGGCTGCTTATGTAGATAATTTAGAACTGACGGCTTTTTTAATTAAAAACGGAGCAAATTTAAACCTTAAAGATTCTCATCAATCTTCTCCATTAACGTATGCTGCAAATGCAGGAAATACGAATACTAAAATCTATGATTTATTTATAGAAAACGGAATAGATATAACAACTGATACCAACGGAAACGGAGCAAATGCTTTACTTTTATTACTTCCTTCATTAAAAAATTTAGATTTATTAGATTATTTCACATCAAAAGGATTGTCTATAAACAGCACTGATAATGATGGAAACGGTGCTTTTAATTATGTTGCTAAAAAAGGAAATAAAGAACTGCTAGCCTTATTAATAGCCAAAGAATTACCTTATAAAAACTTAAATAAAAATGGTGAAAATGCTCTTTTATTAGCTACAAAAGGTGGTCGTGGAGGTTACAATTCTTTAGCCTTTTTAAAATATTTAAACAGTCTGGGGCTGGATGCAAATGTTGTAAATAAGGAAGGACAGAATGCACTACACTTTTTAGCTTCAGGAAATAAAGACTTAGCTACTTTTAATTATTTTTTAAGCAAAAATGTAGATGTTAATCTTGCTGATAAGCAAGGAAATACACCTCTAATAAATGCAGCAAGTAGAAATTCTTTAGAAGTTGTTACTTTTTTATCAGAAAAAACAGCATACCCTAATCATGTAAATAAAAAAGGAAATTCTGCACTTTCAATCGCCGTGAAAAATAATTCTAGTAACGTTGTAGCATATTTAATTAATCAAAAATCTGACTTAAATGTAACTGATGAAGACGGAAATACTTTAGCGTATTATTTAATTAACAGCTTCAACGAAAAAAGAAATGATGATTTTGATTCAAAAAAGGACTTACTTCTTAAAAATGGTGTAAAATTAAATGAACTTCAAGGTGGTAACAATACGTTATTTCATATTGCATTAGATAAAGAAAATATCAATTTATTAAAAGAAGTAAATTCTTACGGTATAGATATAAATACAAAAAATGCCGAAGGGTATACGGTACTTCATTTAGCTGCTATGAAATCTAAGGATACTAAAATTATGGAATATTTATTAAGTATTGGAGCCGATAAAAATATACAAACCGATTTTGAAGAATCTACTTACGATTTAGCTTCTGAGAACGAATTATTAGAAAAAACGGATATTAACTTTTTAAAATAATAAAAAAATGAAAACTAAAAATATATTTAAAATAACACCATTAATAATTGCAATTGCATTTGTGTTATTTAGTTTTAAGAGTAGTGAAACAAGTTCATATAAATGTATGATTCAGTTAACAAATTATACTGGTGAAGGTGCCTATATTGTAATTTCATTACTAAATTCTGATGGAGAATATGAAGAAACTCTAAATGTTTTAGGAGACGATGATGAATGGTACTCTAACCTTACTGAATGGTGGAAGTTTCAAGGAACAAAACGTACAGACATAGATGCCGTTACAGGAGCAACTATTAGTGGTGGAGAACGCGCTATAAGTGTTATAAAAATTGATGACAGTAAAATAAATGCGGGTTATAAAATCCGTTTTGAAACTTCTGTTGAAAACCAGGAATACTACAAAGATGATGTGGAATTTGAATTAACATCTGAAAACGTTAAATCTAAAATTGAAGGAAAAGGGTTTATTCGTTATATAAGAATTATGCCACAATAAAAAATTATATATGACGATTTCTATTTGGAGATATAGCCATTTAACCTTGGCTATATCTTCTGCTTTATTTATTCTATTAGCTTCTATAACTGGTATTATTTTAGCTTTTGAACCAATTTCTGACAAACTAAATCCTTATAATGTTGTAAATATTGATACTATTTCTATTTCTGAAACTGTGGCTGTTTTACAAAAAAATTATGATGAAGTTATTACTTTAGAAATTGATAAAAATAGTTTTGTAGCGGCAAATGTTGTTTTAAAAAATGGCAAAAGTGATACTTTTTATATCAACCCAAAAACGGGTGAGAAAGTTGGTGAGCTTTTAGAAAAAAAACCAATTTTTGTATTTGCAACTAATTTACATCGTTCTTTATTTTTAAAATCGACAGGTAGGTTTATTATTGGTTTTGTTTCTTTTCTGCTTTTTTTAATTAGTGTAACAGGTGTTATTTTAATTGCAAAAAGACAAGGTGGGTTTTCTAAATTATTTTCTAAAATTGTACAAGAAAATTTTAATCAATATTACCATATAATTATTGGTAAATACACTCTAATACCTATTATAATAATTACACTAACAGGGGTTTATTTATCTCTAGATCGTTTTTCTGTATTGCCAAAAGATAACAGTAAACATATAGAAATAACTTCAAAAAACACGACAGTAAACAATGCTACTTTTGAGTTTTTTAAAGCAACAAAATTAAATGAAGTTCTAAAAATAGAATTCCCTTTTTCTAAAGATGAAGAAGATTATTATTACGTAAAGCTAAATGATAAAGAAGTAGCGGTAAATCAAATTACAGGGCAAGTTATAAGTATAAAAAAACAGCCTTTAGTTGCATTTGCTGCCTATTACAGCTTATTACTTCATACAGGGAAAGGTTCTATTATATGGTCTATCGTTTTACTTTTTTCTTGTTTTGCTATTTTATTTTTTATCTATTCTGGTTTTGTCATGACTTTAAAAAGAAAAAAAACTACGACGTTAATTAAAAATAAATTTAACAAAGACCAAGCCGAATATATTATTCTTGTAGGTTCGGAAACAGGAAGTACATTTAATTTTGCAACTGTATTTTACAATGCTTTAATTAGCAATGGTAAAACAGTTTTTTTATCAGAATTAAACCAATATACAACCTATAAAAAAGCAACCAACATTATTATATTCGCTGCAACTTATGGTGAAGGAGAAGCACCTATAAACGCAAACAAATTCATTGAAAAAATTACAAAAATACAGCCACAAAATGTTTTAAACTTTTCTGTAGTTGGTTTTGGTTCTAAAGAATATACCCAATATTGTAAGTATGCTATTTTGGTACATGCTAATTTACAAGTCCAAGAAAAATTTGTTCCTGTTTTGCCGCTTTCTAAAATAGATAACCAATCTTTTTCTGATTTTGACAAATGGGTTAAAGCATGGAATTCTTTTTATAAAATGGAACTTACCATAACTCAAGAAAGTCTTTTAAACTCTAAGAAAAAACAGCAAGAATTTAAAGTTATAAGTAAAACGAACATTAATATTGATCAAACTTTTTTAATTGAATTAAAACCGACTAAAAAAACAAAATTCGAATCTGGAGACTTACTTGCTATTACTCCTAAAAACGAAACAAGAAGTCGCTTGTATTCAATTGCTAAAATTAACAATACCATTCTATTAAGCATTAAAAAACATGAATTAGGACTTTGTTCTACCTATTTTAACTCTTTACAGAAAGATGATAAAATGGTTGCTAACATTCAAAGGAATGCGGCTTTTCATCTTCCGAAGAAAACAAAAGAAGTTATTTTAATTGCCAATGGAACCGGAATTGCACCTTTTTTAGGTATGATTCATCAAAATAAATCTAAAACGAAAGTCCATTTATTTTGGGGAGGAAGAACAAAAGAATCTATTGAAATCTATAAAAAGAATATTCATACTGCTTTAGAAAACAAACACCTAAACTCATTTTATGACACATATTCTCAAGAGGGAAAAGAGAAAATATATGTTCAGGATTTAATAGCAAATCATGGAGCGTTAATTGCCAATACATTAAATAACGGAAATCTAATTATGATTTGCGGATCTATATCCATGTTAAAAGGTGTTACTAAAATATTAGAAGAAATTTCTGAAAAACATTTACAATCTTCATTAGATAAATTTAAAGAAAACAATCAAATAAAAACTGACTGTTACTAAAAATTAATAAAATGTGTCAAAAATCTAGAATAATATCCAGCGTTAAAAACGGAGAAATATCAATTTGTAAAGATTGTAATAATTATAACCTTATTTTTAATAATATATTTTTTCAGTTTGATAAAGAACAACTGAATAAGTTTAGAGATTATGTTGCCGAAATAGATGTTAATTATTGGCTTGATTATAGTGCAAACACAACACAAAGAAGAAAAATACCGGTGCCAACTTTTCATCAGAATTTAGTGTTGGTTTTTGACTCTTATGAAATTGAAGAATTAAAAATACTTTTAGGCATTAACACCGGCAATAAAAGTAAAATGATAACTACTACAGATATTGATTATAGTTTAATCTTGAATTAAAACACGAATTCTAATTCATAAGCAACGGATTCTAAAACCCGTAAAATTAACCTCTACTTCACCTCTACTTTTACAGTGTATTAACACTTAAAAACGTAGAAATCATGAAAACTATATTAAAAAAATCAGTATTTGCAGCAGGTATAATTTTATTGAGCAGTCCGTTTATCAGTTGTGATAATAAGAAAATAATAAAAGAAAATAAAGCTGTTATTCTAGCAAACAACGTTACTCCTATTGCAAAAGAATCTACCGTAAAAGTTGCCTCTAGAGCACCAATTGTTTTTATTGCAGGTTTTGATGTAGGTGATGAAACCTATTATGCAAATGCTAGAAGTTATTTTGAAGAAAAAAACATCAAAATAATAGACGGCCAGTATTCTTTAGAAGAAATAATTGTTTGGCTAAATAAAAATGACAACGGAAACCCTTATGGTGATGTTCATATTGTAAATAAAAGCAATCCTTATAAAGGTATGAATCTAGAAACCATTGTTAAAGGTGATAAAATTACCGCAGAAACTTTAAGAAAAACAATTAAACAAGGTACATTACCAACGCTAAAAAATGTAGTTAATAATGATACCAGAATAGTTTTTCATGCTTCTGGATTAGTCGAAAATAAAGCCCTATTAAAAACGCTAAAAGATGCTTTATCTGCGCAAACATTACCTAAAGTAATTGCATCTCCATATTACACTATTTTTAGCGGTAAATTTTCTAACTATTATTTAGCACAACCTTATTATGTGTTTTATCCTACAGCTCATTCTCCAGGAAAAATAGATTTATCTAAAGAAATTGCGAATAAATATCCAGAAATAAAAGACATTAATTGGTATGATGCTTTAAATAATGAAGAAGAAAGATATATTGGTGAAGCATATACAACACAGTTTGCTATACCCATTAAATGGGAATTTGGTTACCACAACACAGACAATGAAATGCCAATATTTACTTCAGAAAGAGAAGTGATGGATTGGATTGAACAAAACGATGAATTAATGGTAGAAATGAACAATTATAACATTCCGTTAGATAAATATAGATGGACCTGGAGTAGAAAAAACAGTACTTTAATTATTAGAGGTAGAACAACAGGCTTGGTGGTTTTAAAGCCTTTAATTAAACCGTATGGAGAATTAGAACACGTAGCACCAGATACAAATAACAAACGTTTGTATGCTATAAATTAAAATAGAAACTGTAAAATACAACGTTTTTAGAAATTAAAAAACGTTGTATTTTAGATTTCCATTACATAGCAATTACAATTTTAAAGGTCTTGAGCTAAAAAATGAAGGAAAATATTTTAACCATTAAACGTTATTACAAAAAATTTAAAATAAAGTAATGACGTTTAAATTAGTAAGTTTGTAATCATGAAAATATTATTTACAATTTTATATTCACAACGTCATTCTGAAAGGAGAATAAGTGGAAACCTGCTAATTTTAATGTTTTTTCTTATTTTTTTTCTGATAAACTCCACACATTCTCAAAATCTTAATTTACAAAACTTCTCTATTTCAGATGGATTACCATCAACCACTATAAATGATATTAATCAAGACGAAATAGGCTATTTATGGATTGCAACCGATAAAGGATACTCAAAATTTGATGGTGTAAATTTCACCAACTACAAGCAAGAAAAAGTAAGTTGTATTTTTATTGAAAAAGATAAAATTTATATCGGGTTAAAAAACGGGCTTTTGGTCCTTCAAAATAATACATCTACCTTTTTTGAGTGTAAAGAAATCTTAAAAATAAGATCGATTCATAATAAAATTATTTTAGCTACTTTACAAGGTGTTTGTGAATTAAAAGAAAATTACATACAACCTTTAGAAATAAACACTCAAATAGATTTTTCTATTATTAATGATATTATTTCTAAGAATAACACCATTTATATAGCTTCTATAAAAGGTTTATGGAGTTTAGACAAGTTATACAAACCTTTAAAAGCTGATAAAATTATACAAGAAAATACCACTTCTCTTTTATTAAATAACAATTATTTAATTGCAGCAACAGCTACTAATAAATTAAAAATTTTTAATGAGAATACCATTATTAAAAGTATTTCTACTTTAGAAAAAATTTCATCTATTAGAAAGTTAAATGATGAAATTTGGGTAACCTCCAATAAAAATGGCATTGATGTTTTAGAAGCCAACACCTACATTTTTAAAAGAAAAATAAACAAATACAACACAGCTATTTCCAGCCAAGTAAACACTGTTTTTAAAGACAAGCAAAAGTCTATTTGGGTAGGAAGTATAAACAACGGTTTGTACAAATATAGTACTGAGATACCAACGATTAATCCAAAAGTGTTTATAGAAAGTGTTGCTGTTAATTATAAATTAATAGATTCTTTAAACCAAACAAAGCTAGCCTTAAAACCAAATGAAAATAACATTTCATTTTCTTTTAAAACAATAGATTTAAAGAACCCAAAAAACATCGAATACCGTTACCTATTAAACAATGACTTTACGCCTTGGAGTTCTCAAAATAAAGTTGATTTTGCAAATTTAAAAGCAGGCAACTATCAATTTGTAGTGCAATCTAAAGAAGGTAGTTTGCTTAGTAAAAAAATAACTTTTTCATTTTTTATTGAAACACCTATTTATCAAAAAGCATGGTTTATAATATTATGTGGAGCCATTTTATGTCTGCTTTTAGCGCTTTTTGTTGAGCTATATACAAGAAAGCTGAATAAAAAAAATCAGCAAAAAATGGATACTTTAAAAGTAAAAAATCATTTACTAACTTTAGAACAGAAAGCTTTACAGTTACAAATGAATCCGCATTTTATTTTTAATGTTTTAAACGGAATAAAAGCGCTTGGTAATTCTGGAAACTCTAAAGAATTAAATAAGACAATTTCACAATTTTCAGTCCTTTTAAGAAGTGTTTTAAACAACTCTCGTTTAGAAGAAATTAGCTTACAAGATGAAATAGATACTTTAAAAAACTATTTAGATTTAGAACAAAACATGAATTCAAAATCTTTTGAGTATCACATTGAAACTTCCTTAAATAATATCGATGCAGAAGAAATTTTAATTCCGCCAATGTTATTACAACCTTTTGTAGAAAACTGTATTAAACACGCTTTTCAGCCTAATAAAACTGATGCAAAAATTAAACTTCTTTTTGAAGTAAGAAATAGATTCTTACATTTTACAATAGAAGATAACGGAATTGGTTTTCATCAATCTAAAAAAGAAAAATTGAAATCGAATCATCAATCTGTAGCATTAGAAGTTACTAAAGGGCGGATTCAGCATTTATCGAAGTATAACTCATTTTCTATTGAAGAAATAAAAGTACAAAATGAAATAAAAGGAACAAAAGTTGGGTTTAAGATTCCACTAAAAACAGATTACTAAAAAAATGGAAAGAAGAAAATTTATAAAAAACACTGTACTTACAGGAATTGGAGCAAGTATTGTGGGCGGACTTTATTCTTGGCAAATAGAACCTTTTTGGTTGGAATTTGTACACGTAAAAATGCCCATTAAAAATTTACCAAAAAACTTAATAGGAAAAACATTAATGCAAATTAGTGATGTTCATGTGGGAAATAAATTTGATCGTAAATATATTATTGATTCTTTTAAAAAAGCAAGTCTTTACAATCCTGATTTTGTAGTGTATACGGGCGATTTTGTATCTTATGAAACATCAGAACAATTTAATCAATTAGAAGAAGTTTTTAAATATGCCGTAAACGGAAAACTAGGAACTGCAGGGGTTTTAGGAAATCATGACTATGGTATTAATTGGTTAGAACCAAAGGTTGCAGATACTATATCTAATATTTTAGATCGAAAAAACATTACTATTCTAAGAAACGATGAAATTAGTTTTAATGGTTTAAATTTTCTTGGTATTGATGATTATTGGGGTTCTAATTTTAATCCTGTAAATGTTATGAATAGGTACGATTCTAAAAAAGCAAATGTAGTTCTATGCCATAACCCAGATGTTTGCGACTTAAATGTTTGGAATAATTATAAAGGATGGATTTTGTCTGGACACACACACGGAGGACAAGTAAAACCTCCTTTTTTAAACCCACCTATTCTACCGGTAGAAAACAAAAGATACTCCTCTGGTCAATTTGACTTGTATGATGGAAGAACTTTATATATAAATAGAGCACTCGGAAATTTATACCAAGTAAGATTAAATGTAAGACCAGAAATAACCATTTTTGAATTAGAAGAAGAAGCATAATATGAAAGAACTAACCGCAATTTTAGTAGATGATATGCCTGTAGCACTAGAAATGTTAGCAACTGATATTTCTAACAATCATCCAGAGATTAAAATTATTGGAAAAGCAAAATCGGTTGTAGAAGCTGCAAAATTGTTACGCAAACAACAACCCGATATTTTATTTTTAGATATTATGTTAGGAGACGGAACAGGTTTTGATATTCTAGAAATTTTTCCTGATTTAAAATCGAAAATTATTTTTGTTACTGCAAGTGATGCTTTTGCTATTAAGGCATTTAAGTTTGCCGCAATCGATTATATTTTAAAACCCTATTCAGATGAAGACTTGGCTACTTCAATAGAAAAGGCACAAAGCCAAATTCAGCCAGATAAAGAACAACTGCATGTTTTGCAAGAAGCAGTAACGGCTCCTAATAATAAGCCCAGTAAAATATCTCTACATACTTCAGAAAAAATAATTGTGGTAAATATTGAAGATATAATCCGTTGTAAGTCTGATAATAATTATACTACCTTTTATTTTAAAGACAGCTCAAAAATACTCGTTTCTAAAACATTAAAATATTATGCAGATATGTTAAAGGAAGTCGGCTTTCTACGAGTACACCAAAGTCATTTAGTAAATACTACCTTTATTAAAGAATTTATTAAATCTGATGGTGGTTATCTAATGCTTACAGAGGGATCTAACATACCTGTTTCTGTAAGAAAACGAACTGAAGTGTTAGAAGTATTAAATTCTTTCTAAAAAAGATAATAAAACCCGTTTATTACTATTGAAGTAAACCGGTTCGTTTTAAGAAAATAAAGGAAATTAAACTAATAAGATCGAAAAAGTCTTTAAGTGCGCACGAGAAGAGTCGAACTTCCACGTTCTTGCGAACACAGCCCCCTCAAGGCTGCGCGTCTACCAATTTCGCCACGTGCGCATTTGTATAAAGCAAAAATGTTAAGCATATTGCTTAACATTTTTGTTGTGACCGGGCTGGGGCTCGAACCCAGGACCCTCTCCTTAAAAGGGAGATGCTCTACCAACTGAGCTACCAGGTCTTTTTTGTAAACCGGTTGCAAATATACTATCAAACATTGGAATAATTAGCATTAAATTGATTTTTTTTTATAGATATTTGCATAAAAACACAAATAGATGAAAATAGTACTTTTAGGTTATATGGCTTCCGGAAAATCTAGTATTGGTAAACGACTTTCTAAAGCACTGTCAATTAATTTCTTAGACTTAGATGATTATATTATTGAAAAAGAAAAAATGTCTATTGCTGAAATATTCAAAACTAAAGGAGAAATCTATTTTAGGTTGATTGAAAGCAAATATTTGAAAGAAATTCTTAATAAAGGTGAAAATTATATTCTTGCTTTAGGAGGAGGAACACCTTGTTATGCAAATAATATGGAAGAAATTAATAATTCTGATGCTAAATCTATCTATTTACAAGGTAGCACTGCAACGATGATAGAACGATTAATAAGAAAAAAAGCTAAAAGACCATTAATAGCATCTTTAGGCGATGACCAAATTCCTGAGTTTGTTGCAAAGCATCTTTTTGAGAGACGCCCTTATTATGAACAAGCAAAAACGATTGTAAAAATAGACGATAAAACTAAAAAAGAAGTTGCAGAAGAATTAGAAATTTTATTAAGCTAAATAAGCAATTGCTTCTTTTGCAGAAAATTCTACTTGTATATGTTCTTTAATAGAAGTAGATAGAGAAATTCCTTTAAAATCTGCCTTTACAGGGTATTTTTTATGATTTCTATTTACCAATACAGCTGTTTTAAACCTTTTTAAAGGCACGTCTAAAAAATGCTTAATTCCGTAAATTAGCGTAGTACCAGAACTTAAAACATCATCAACTAAAACTAAAGATTTATTTTTATAATCTTCCGTATTTAATGAAGTTGTAATCGGTTTTAAAGGATTTTTTTTATCAATATTAACCTTACAGATAGTTACTTCTAAAGGTGATATTTCTTGTAAAACTTCCTTTAATTTTTCCGCAAAAATAAAACCATTACCTACAATACCTGCAAGTACAACTTCTTTTTCAGAACTATTAGTTTCGTAAATCTGATACGCAATTCTTCTTATTTTTTGAGAAATTTGCAATTGATTTAATATAATGCTACCTGATGTTGTCATATCTCTTCTGTTGTATCGTCTTGATAATCGTCTATATCTCTTCTGTCTTTTTTGGTTGGCCTACCTGCTCCCTTCTTTCTATAGTAGTCTTTAGCATATTTTAAGAGGTCTGTTTTCTCAAACTCCTCTTTAGGCGTAACATCTTTTCTATAAAGATCTACTATTTTTGCCCCAACCCTACTTTCCGGTAAATCTAAAACTTTTATTTGATAATTGATTTGATTTTTTCTCACGAATATCAATTCATCTCCAAATACCTCTTTAGAAGGCTTTAAGCTTTTTTTATCTATCTTAACTTGTCCTTTCTTACAAGCTGTAGAGGCTAAACTCCTTGTTTTAAAAACCCTAATACACCACAAATATTTATCAATTCTCATAAAAATAGTTAAAATACAATGTTTGTCTTTTTACAAAGGTATAAAATTGGTAAATTGCATGCTCTAATTTTAAGATTAAATGAACAAAATAAAAAATATTTTTGCTTTTGCAATTATTTCAATTGTACTATATTCTTGTAGTAACACAAATTCTATAACAATAGAAAATTTTAATCATGAAGCACAAGCTTTAATAGATAATGATACTTTAGTTCAGTTTTTAAAAAATCATTATTTTGATACTGATTTGAAAACCGTACAAGCAATCATTCCTGGAGAAACAGCTTTATATGATGATAAGGAAAACCTTAAATCTATGAGTATTAAAGAAAATGATATTGACTATACATTATATTATTATGTAAACAACATAGGTACTCCTACAATAGAAAAAGGAAAACCAACGGTTATGGATTCTGTTTTTGTAAAGTATTCTGGACAAAGAATTTTAAACACAGAAAATATTAGTACTGTATTTGATGCTAACGACGGTTTATGGCTTACACTTAATAGCGTTATTAGAGGTTGGGCTTATGGCTTTAAGAATTTTAAAGGAGGAGACAATATTACTAATAATGGTCCTATTACCTATGAAAACGGAGGAAAAGGAATTTTATTTATTCCTTCTGGATTGGCATACAGAAATGCAGGAAGTGGTAATATTTTACCTAATGAATGTATTTTCTTTTATATTGATTTATATGATTTTGTAAAAGATACAGACCATGACAATGATGGAGTACCTTCTATAATGGAAGATCCTGACAATAATGGAGACCCCAGAAATGACGATACTGATTTAGATAGTGTTCCTAATTATTTTGATGCTGATGACGATAATGATGGCGTTTTAACTAAAAATGAAGACGCAAATAACGATGGAAATCCTGCAAATGATTTTAGTGATCCAAACAATACTACTTTACCAGATTACTTGAATCCGGATATAAAATAAAGATTAAAAAAAACAAAAAAACTCTTAAGAAATTAAGAGTTTTTTTTTGTCCAATTTTCCCCCTTTTTATAAAAACAACCGAATAAAAAACTTTAGAAAATGTAATCAGTAAGAAAACAAGCTAATTAAGCTCTGTTATAAAGATTGATGTACTTCTTTCAACTAATTTTATAAATTGAATATAGAGTATTTAAAAGCTTTTATTATTGATAAAACGAGATCTATTCTAAAGATTTTAAATGAGTAGCGTTTTACATCTATATTAAATTTAAAGAGGTTCTAGGTTAATATAGGTTAAAATAGTATAATATAACCTTTGTAAGTTTACTAAAAATAGAAATAGACAACGAGCAACTTAATATCCTTTTACAGATAGAATACATTATAAAAGAAAGAGGCTTACAATGCCAAATAAATATTAAAATGGCCATTTACATTTCTATTACATATAGATTGTAAAACAACAGAAAACAAAAAAGCTCTTGAAAATTTCAAGAGCTTTTTAATATTAAATATCGTATTTATTTACAACTTTAAAGAAAGTCCAAATATTATTTGATTTGTTCTGTTATCTACCGTAAAATTAGAAATCTTATTAGCAAATTTAGCCTCGTTGTTAGACAAACCTCTTTCCCAACGTACATCTATACCAATATTACCAAACTCTACTCCTGCTCCCATTTGAAGCCCTACAGAAAACTTATCAAGTTCATCTGAAGTAAAATCTTTATAAGTTATTTCATCATCTAAAATATACTGAAAAGAAGGACCAATAAAAACATTTGCAAACCCTAAGAATTTATGACCTAATAAAACAGGTACATCTAGTTTTTTAAATGAATAATCATCTGAACCACTTTGTTGCTCAAATTCTGTTTTAACTTGTGTATAAACAATTTCTGGTCTTATATATAAACCATTATCAGTAAGATTACCTCTAAACCACAAACCTGCATGAAAACCTGTTTTAGCAGTAGCTCCATCTACAATATCATCCGTAGAGTTTTTAAAGGAGTCTTCTCCAGCATTATTATAATTTACACCTGCTTTTAAACCAAAATCAACTTGAGCATTTGATACTTGAGTATATCCAAAAGCCAAACAAAAAATTAAAATTACTTTTTTCATCATTTATTATTTTAGGTTACTATTTAAGATCTTTAAAGTATAACGTATTTATTTTCTAGAAATTACTTTTTTAGCAGCTTCCACAACAGATACTGCATTTAAACCGTATTTTTCCATTAATTGTGCAGGTGTACCAGATTCTCCAAAAGTATCTTTTGTACCTACAAATTCTTGTGGTGTAGGAGTGTTTAAAGACAATGTTCTAGCAACACTTTCTCCTAAACCGCCAATAATATTATGTTCTTCTGCAGTTACAATACAACCTGTTTTAGCAACAGATTTTAAAATTATCTCTTCATCTAAAGGTTTAATGGTATGTATGTTTATTACTTCTGCAGATATTCCTTGTGCTTCTAATTGTTCTGAAGCTTGCAAAGCTTCCCATACTAAATGACCGGTAGCAACAATAGTAACATCTGTACCTTCTGTTAATTGAATTCCTTTACCTATTTCAAATTTTTCATCTTTGTAATCTGGCATAAAAATAGGCACAACTGGGCGACCAAAACGTAGGTAAACAGGACCTTCATGTTCTGCAATAGCAATTGTAGCTGCTTTGGTTTGGTTATAATCACACGTGTTAATTACTGTCATTCCTGGCAACATTTTCATTAAACCAATATCTTCTAATATTTGGTGTGTTGCTCCATCCTCTCCTAAGGTTAGACCTGCATGAGATGCACAAATTTTTACATTTTTATCTGAATATGCAATCGATTGACGAATTTGATCATACACTCTACCAGTAGAAAAGTTAGCAAACGTACCCGTAAAAGGAATTTTACCTCCAATTGTTAAACCAGCAGCAATACTTATCATGTTTGCTTCTGCAATACCAATCTGGAAAAATCTTTCAGGGTTTTCTTTAATAAATTGATCCATTTTTAAAGAACCAATTAAATCTGCACATAAGGCAACTACGTTAGGGTTTGTTCTACCTAACTCTGTTAAACCATCTCCAAAACCTGAACGAGTGTCTTTCTTTTCTGTGTACGTGTATTTTTTCATTATAATTGTGTTGTATTGAGTTGTAAAATTTGCGTAAAAATAAACTTTTATTTTGCTTTAGAGAAGAGAAAACAGATAATAGGCAAAGACTTTTAAAATATTACAAGCAAGCTTTATAAAAGCCTCTCTAAAAGGGTTGAAATTTGGTTTATAATTTTAGTTAACTAACTAGTTATCAATTTTAAAAAACTAATATAAAAAAGTATGGACACAAAAAAACTCTTATTTCTAAGAAACTTTGTTTTTGGGTGGAAGACGGGACTCCTTTCGTCACTGCTCAAGATAAACTTCTCGTACCTACTTAATTTCTAAAAAAACTTTAGGTACAAAAAAAGCTTCTTATTTCTAAGAAGCTTTGTTTTTTGGGTGGAAGACGGGACTCGAACCCGCGACACTCGGTACCACAAACCGATACTCTAACCAACTGAGCTACAACCACCATATAATTGCGGCTGCAAATATATATCTTTTTTCTAATTCAACAAAATAAAATATTAAATTAATTTACTTAAATTTTCAACAGCCACATAACGCTCTGTAGTATAACCTTCTGCAGATTCTACTCCAATCAATCTCCCTAGATCTTTTGCTCTATAATCTACACTATCTGTAAAATTCTTACTTGTAATTGGTGTTTCTGGCTCATTACTTGTCGGATCATAGAATTGAGAAGTATATGCTAACACAGATTTCTTCTTAAGATCCATAAATCCGGTAACGTCCATTACAAAATCTGGTGTTACATTTTTCCATTGTATATAATGATACACTAATTTGGGTCTCCATCTTTCTTGCAACTCTCCTTCTACTTCTGTTTCAATTTTTACTAAACCACTTAAAAAGCAAGCGTCAGAAACTAAATTACTTCCTTTTGGATGGTCTATATGACGATCATCAATAGCATTACATAAAACAATATCTGGTTGGTACTTTCGTATCATTTTAATAATGGCTAATTGATGCTTTTTATCATTTGTAAAAAAACCATCAGAAAACCTTAGGTTTTCACGCACAGAAACCCCTAAAATATCTGCCGAATTAGCAGCTTCAATATCTCGTAAATCTGCAGATCCTCGAGTACCTAATTCACCTCTTGTAAGATCTACAATTCCTACCTTTTTCCCTAAGGAAACTTCTTTTGCTATGGTTGCTCCACAACCCAATTCCACATCATCTGGATGGGCTCCAAAAGCCAAAATATCTAATTTCATATATAATGTACTTATTAAAATAAATTAATGTTTTATCAGTTTTTGTTCTAAAAACTGTCCGATTGCCTTAAAAATAGACAACAAATTCATCCTTTTATTAATTATTCTATAACAAAACAATAAATTGAATCATCAAAAATAATCAATTTTTAAAGAAACGTAACAAGAAATTATTTCTATTACGTTTTCGTATTTAATTTTATATAAAGCTCACTTCTTTTTGTTAGGATTATCATAAAAGTTAACGCCAGCTTAGAGGTATGATATATGTCATAAAACAAACTCTATAATGTGAGTAATTTTACAGTATAGAAAAACAATAATATAAACGTCAATAAATTGGCAATTGTAATACACATTAATTAATAAATATAAAATTAAATTATGGAAACTAACAGAAACATGGAAACTTACGGTCTGAAGAACGTAACTGTAAATTGGAACTTATCTCCTGCTGAACTTCAAAAAATTACTATTGAAAAAGGAATGGGTAAAGAAACTAAAAATGGAACTTTAGCTGTTAATACTGGTAAATTTACTGGTAGATCTCCTCAAGATAGATTTATTGTAAAAGATGCTTATACAACAGATAAAGTTTGGTGGGGAAAAACCAACAAACCAGTTTCTCAAGAAAACTTCGATAAATTAAAAGCAAACGTAGTAGATTACTTATCTAACAGAGAATTATACGTAAGAGATGGTTCTGTTTGTGCAGACCCAACTTATAAAACAGATATTAGAACAGTAACAGAATTTCCTTGGTCTAGTTCATTTGTATTTAATATGTTCTTAAGACCTTCTGAAGAAGAATTAGCTAATTTTAGTGAAGAGTGGTTAGTTTTATGTGCTCCTGGTTATGTTTGTGATGATCCTAAAGCATACGGAATTCGTCAAGGAAACTTTTCTATCATTAACTTTACAGATAAAATTGCTTTAATTGGTGGTTCTGCTTATACAGGAGAAATTAAAAAAGGTATTTTCTCTGCCTTAAACTTAGTGTTACCAATAGAAAAAAATGTATTACCAATGCACTGTTCTGCAAACGTTGGCGAAGATGGAGATACTGCAATTTTCTTTGGATTATCTGGTACAGGAAAAACAACTTTATCTGCAGATCCTAACAGAAAATTAATTGGTGATGATGAGCATGGTTGGACAGCTGAAAACAACATTTTTAACTTTGAAGGTGGTTGTTATGCTAAAGTAATTGATTTATCTGAAGAAAAAGAACCAGATATTTTTAGAGCGATTAAGCCAGGTGCTTTATTAGAAAATGTAGTATTTGATAAACAAGGAGATGTAGATTATATGGATAGCACAATTACACAAAACACTCGTGTAAGTTACCCAATTTATCACATAGATAATATTGCAAAACCTTCTTATGCAGGTAACCCTAAAAATATTTTCTTTTTAACTGCAGATGCTTTTGGTGTATTGCCTCCAGTTTCTAAATTAACTCCTGGACAAGCTGCATACCACTTTATCTCTGGTTATACTGCAAAAGTTGCAGGTACAGAAGCAGGAATTACAGAGCCAGTACCATCATTCTCTGCTTGTTTTGGTGAACCTTTTATGCCATTACACCCAACAAAATATGCTGAAATGTTAAGTAAAAAAATGACAGAAGCAGGTGTAAATGTTTGGTTAATTAACACAGGTTGGTCTGGAGGTCCTTACGGAACTGGTTCTCGTATTAAATTAAAATACACTAGAGCAATGATTACTGAAATCTTAAACGGAAGTTTAGATAATATCGAATTTGAACAACACCCTATTTTCGGATTATTTATGCCAAAATACTGTCCTAATGTTCCTACCGAAATGTTAAACCCAATGAATACTTGGATAAACAAAGGTGCTTACATTAGTAAAGCAATTCATTTAGCACATTTCTTCCACTTAAACTTTGAGAAATTTGCAAATGAAGCATCAGAACACATCATTGAAGGTGGCCCATTAATTGATGAACACCACAAATTAGATCACATGTAAAATTCTAACAAATTTTCATTTTAAAAAGCAAAGAGTTTTTAACTCTTTGCTTTTTTTATGGCTTGTAAAATATCCTCAATTAAATCCTCTACTTCTTCTATACCCACAGAAAAACGAATTAAACCGTCCTTAATTCCTCTTGCCAAACGCTCTTCTTCACTTAATAAAGCGTGTGTTGTTTGCACCGGGCTTACCGTTGTACTTTCTAACCCCGCTAAACTCATAGAAGGTTTTATTAACTGTAAATGATTCTGAAATTTCATAGCATCAATTCCTTCAGATAATTCAAAAGACATCATTGCACCAAAACCTTTCATTTGTTTCTTTGCTAATGCATACTGCGGATGACATTTTAATCCTGGGTAATAAACAGTATCAATATCTAAATTACTTTCTAAAAATTCTGCCATTTTCTGCGCATTTTTAGTCTGTTCTTTTACACGTAAATTTAATGTTTTTAAACTTCTTTCTAACAACCAAACCGTTTGATCACTTAAATTTCCTCCAAAATTGATGGCTGTTTTCCAAATTTTCTCAATGTGTTCTTTTGAAGCTGCAATTGCTCCCGCAGAAATATCAGAATGCCCTCCCATGTATTTAGTAGCAGAATGCAACATAATATCAATTCCAAAATCTATCGGATTCTGATTAATTGGCGATGCAAACGTATTATCTATCATGGTTAAAATTCCGTTTTCTTTTGCCAAATCTGCAATTGCTTTCATATCAGTAATCCCTAATAACGGGTTAGATGGTGTTTCTATGTATAAAACCTTGGTATTATCTTTAATTAAAGGTTTAAAATCTGCTACTTTATCAGACTCTGTAAACGAATATTCTATTCCGAATTTATCAAATTCTGATACAATAAAATTATACGTTCCTCCATAAATTACTTGCTGTATAACCACATGATCTCCTTTTTGTAAAAAAGCAAATAATGCCGCAGAAATTGCCGCCATACCAGAACCAAAAATCAAAGCATCTTCCGTTTTTTCTAAAGCTGCAATTTTCTTGTGCAACATTTCCTGATTTGGAGTATTAAAATAACGTGGATATCGTTTTACATCAACGCCATCAAAAGCATAAGATGTAGCAGTATAAATAGGCGAAACCGCTCCTTTAAACTGTTCGTCTTTTACTTCTCCAACATGCACACATGTAGTGTTAATTCCAAATTTCTTAGATTCTTTCATTTCTATCATTATTTTATGATTGCTAATTTAATAATTACTTGTGTAATCCTCTAAAAAAAACAATATCTTCGTTCTATGATATCTGTATTACTTGTTGGAACTGGAAATGTAGCTACACATTTACATACTGCTTTTTTAAAAGCTGATACTATTGCTATTACGCAAATTAGTTCTAGAAATTTAGAGAATATCCCAGCAGCAGATCTTACAATTATTGCTGTTTCAGATGATGCAATTGCAGAAGTTTCTTCTAAAATAAAAAATAAACTTGTAGTACACACCTCCGGTGGATGTGCTATTAGCGAGTTAAAAAACAAAAATAACAAAGGTGTTTTTTACATGTTACAAACTTTTTCTAAAGGAAAGAATGTTCATTTTAATGACGTACCTTTTTGCTTAGAAGCTACCAATAAAAAAGACCAACAATTACTTAACGATGTTGCAAAAGCAATAGGACAAAAAATTTACCTAATAAACTCTGAACAACGAAAAGCATTGCATGTTGCAGCTGTATTTGTAAATAACTTTACCAACCACCTTTATAAAATTGGGAATGATATTTGTATAGAGCATAAAGTACCTTTTGAGGTTCTGCTTCCTTTAATTAAAGAAACAGCATCTAAAATAGCATCTTTATCTCCAACAAAAGCACAAACAGGACCTGCAGTTAGAAAAGATAAAAAAACAATAAAAAATCATCTAGATTTGTTAGATGTAAATCAACAAGAAATCTATCAACTTTTAACAAAATCAATTCAGAGTTCAATTGATTAAGTTTATTTTAAACAAATAATGTCACTTCTAACGCAGTTGAGAAGTTTTATAAAACATATATATGGAAATTAGTTACAAACAATTATTACCCAAAATAAATACTTTAATTTTTGATGTAGATGGCGTACTCACCAACGGAATGGTTACCATTATGCCAGATGGAGAATTAGTAAGACACATGAATATTAAAGATGGTTATGCTTTAAAAACGGCTGTTGATAAAGGCTTAAATGTTTGTATTATTTCTGGAGGAAAAAACGAAGGTGTTAGAACCCGTTTAGCCAACTTAGGTATAAAAGATATTTATTTAGGCGCTCACAATAAAATTAAGCAATACAACGAATTGGTAGAAAAATACAATTTAAAACCAGAAAATGTATTGTATATGGGAGATGACATACCAGATTACCCTGTTATGAAATTAGTAGGTATGCCCTGTTGCCCAAATGATGCAGCGCCAGAAATACAAGGAGTTTCTAAATATATTTCTTACAAAAAAGGTGGCGAAGGCTGCGTGAGAGACGTTATTGAACAAATTTTACGTGTTCAAGGAAAATGGGAAAATAATTTTAGTGCAAAATATGACTAAATATCTATTCGTTTAATTTAAAACGATAACTTACAAATCAATTAAACAAATTAGACCTCGCTTATCGAGGTCTTTATAAAACAAAAAACATGAAAAAATCTCTTTTAACATTCGCACTTATAATTACTTCTTTTACTATGAGTTCACAAACAATTTTTGGAAAATGGAATTCTAAAAATGATGAAACAGGTAAAGTTGACTCTGTTGTAGAAATCTATGAAAAAGATGGAAAAGCTTTTGCAAAAATAATAGACATAAAAAACCCTGACAGAAAAACAGCTGTTTGTAGTTTATGTGAAGGAGTTAATAAAGACAAACCAATTTTAGGTTTAAATATTTTATCTGGTCTACAAAAAGATGGTGATGAATGGTCTGGAGGTACAATCTTAGATCCAAGAAATGGTAAGGTTTACAAAAGTTATGTTGAATTAGTAAAACCAAATAAATTAAAAGTCCGTGGTTATATTGGTCTTTCATTATTTGGAAAAACGACATACTGGGAAAGAGCTTTATAAATTATATAATTCAGTTTTTTTTTTAAATTATTAAAATCATTATGGATAATACCCATTTTACAATTGAAAGCAAAAATCTTTCTGCTAAAAGTTCTTTGGTAGAAAATATCTTAAAAGGGATACATAGTTTCCCTAATTTAAAAAACAAAAAAGGGCTTTTATTTTCAAATTCTATTTTAGATAGATTTATAGATGAAGAAGATAAACACAGCAAACAAACCTTAACAAGTAAAGAAAAGAGAAGCATTAGAACCTTATCTAGTGGAGAGCAAAAAAAGGCTTTACTAAACTATTTATTGCAACAGAAACCAGACTTTTTAATTTTAGACAGTCCGTTTGAAAGTTTAGACATTGCTTCTGTCTCTAATTTGAAAGAAGATCTTATTGCATTATCTTCAGAAATTATTTTAATTCAGCTTTTTAGTAGAAAAGAAGAAATTTTACCAATAATAACACATGTTTTAGAAATTGAAAACGATGAGATTATTGAGAATATTCCTATAGAAAAATACACTTTTAAAGAAACTAACTTTAGTTTTACCGGAGAAGTTCCTAAACCAATTACATTTTACAAAAACATACCAAACCAACTCATATCCTTACAAAATGTAAATGTAGAATATGATGAAAGATGTATTTTAAAGAACATTAATTGGACCATCAATAAAAATGAATTTTGGCACTTAATAGGTCCTAATGGCTCTGGAAAAACCACTATTTTATCCATGATTTATGGAAATAATGTAAAAGCTTTTAGACAAGAAGTTTATCTGTTTGGTAAGAAAAAAGGATCTGGAGAAAGTGTTTGGGAAATTAAAGAGAAAATAGGTTATTTTAGCCCTGCTATATTAGAATTATTTAAACGCAAAATTACAGTTGCGCAAATGGTGCTTTCAGGTTTTTATGATAGCGTTGGTCTATACCAAACCCCAACTACACTTCAAATTAAAACAGCAGATGATTGGCTTGAGTTGTTAAATTTAAAAGGCAAAAGAAATAGCTCTTTTCAAGACCTAACAGCAGCTACTCAAAGATTGGTTTTAATAGCTAGAGCTATGATTAAGCATCCACCATTATTAATTTTAGATGAACCATTAATAAATCTAGATAACCAAGGAACTGCAATTGTGGTTGCTTTAATTAATAAAATTGTAAAAGAAAGTGATACCACTATACTTTTTGTTTCTCATAGAGAAGTAGAAAACCTACAACCTAATTTTATTTATGAGCTTTTTCCGAGTATAAATGGCTCTGTAGGTAAGGTTAAAGAAAATAGTTAGTTCTTTTCTTCCAACATCGGTACAAAAGCAAAATCTCCTAATTCGTGTTTTTCAAACGCTGTAGCAGATTTTCTAATAAATAAAGTCATTATTTGTGTTTTGTCACCAACCGGAATTAATAACTTACCTCCTACTTTTAATTGAGACAATAAAGGTTTAGGAACAAAAGGAGCACCAGCAGTCACGATAATTTTATCAAATGGTGCTTCTTCTTTTAAACCTATATATCCATCACCAAAAATAAATCGTTTGGGGTTATACCCCAATTTAGGTAAAAAAAGAGACGTTTTCTTAAACAACTCTCGTTGTCTTTCTATAGAGTACACTTCTGCCTTTAACTCTAACAAAACAGCGGTTTGATACCCAGAACCAGTACCAATTTCTAATACTTTTTCACCAGGCTCTATTTCTAATGTTTGTGATTGAAAAGCTACCGTGTAAGGCATAGAAATAGTTTGCTCTGCTGCAATAGGAAAAGCTTTATCTTGATAAGCATGAGACTCAAAACTACTATCAATAAATAGATGACGAGGAATGTTACGCACTGCCTTCAATACATTTTTATCAATAATCCCTTTTGCATTTAGCACTCTAGCAAGTTGGTTTCTAAGGCCTTGGTGTTTAGAAGTATCTTTCAAATTTTATAAATTTCTGGAGTCTAAAAATAGTAATTAATCCATATACATAAGCATAAAATTGTATCTTTGTTTTTGGCTGATTTTTAAATCAGAAAAAATAAATTAATGTCTTTATAATGAACCTATTTACAACAAAGTAAGTAGTCATAAAATAACAATTACACTAAAACGGTTATTTTTACTTTGTTCTGAGAGACTAAAAATATTATATATGCTTAAAGTAGGAGTGTTAGGTGCTGGTCACTTAGGAAAAATTCATTTACGATTATTACAACAATCAGACAAATACAACTTAGTTGGTTTTTACGATCCTTCCAAAGAAAATGCAAAAAATGTTGCAGAAGAATTTGGCTATACCGCTTTTGATTCTGTAGAAGCTTTAATAGATGCTGTTGAAGTTGTAGATATTGTAACACCTACTTTATCTCATTTTGATTGCGCTAAATCTGCTATTGAAAAAGGACGTCATATATTTATTGAAAAACCAATTACTAAAACTGTTGTTGAGGCAGAAGCGTTAAAAACTTTGGCAAGTCAGTTTCATGTTCTAGGACAAGTTGGTCATGTAGAACGCTTTAACCCTGCATTTACAGCTGTAAAGGATCAAATTGAAAACCCTATGTTTATTGAATGTCATCGTTTGGCAGAATTTAACCCAAGAGGTACAGATGTGCCAGTAGTGTTAGATTTAATGATTCATGATATTGATATTATTCTTTCTGTTGTAAAATCTCAAGTTAAAAATGTACACGCAAGTGGTGTGGCTGTTATTTCTGAAACTCCGGATATTGCAAACGCAAGAATTGAGTTCGAAAACGGTTGTGTGGCTAATTTAACTGCAAGTAGAATTTCTATGAAAAACATGCGTAAATCTCGCTTTTTTCAAAAGGATGCCTATATTTCTGTTAATTTTTTAAGTAAAGAATCTGAAGTTGTTAGAATGAAAGATGTGCCTGCAAACCCAGATGAATTTGCAATGATTTTACAAAATGCGGAAGGTGTTAAAAAACAGATTTATTTTGAAAACCCTGAAGTAGAAAATAACAACGCTATTTTAGATGAATTAGAATCTTTTGCTAGTTCAATTAAAAGCAACACATCTCCTGTAGTAAGTTTAAGACAAGGAACAGAAGCATTAAAAGTTGCACAAATGATTATTGATTGTTTTTAATAACAGAGTAATAAACAAGTGTTTTATTTTACCAAAGTGTAAGTTAAAATATTTATACAGGAAATATACCTCGCTCCTTTTGAGACTAAGTTGTTGATTTAAAAATAACTAAGAACGGATATTTCCTTTTAAAAAAGCGAATAGTTTTTGAATAAATAGTAAGGTTTACAAATAATTGCGTTAGGGATTGAGCGGTTTGTTTGAGCTCTTTTGAGGTACGAAAAAAGCGAGTAGCGAAAGCCCGTTAAAACGCCCAAATAAATAGAATATACATGAAAAACATAGCTATTATTGGAGCCGGAACCATGGGAAATGGAATTGCTCACACCTTTGCACAGTTTAATTATAAAGTAAGTTTAATAGACATTTCTGAAGTTTCTTTAAAAAAAGGAATGGACACCATTACTAGAAATTTAGACAGAATGGTAGCCAAAGAAAAAATTTCTGAAGCAGATAAAACTCAGACTTTAAAAAACATTAGCACTTTTACCTCTATTAAAGAGGGGGTTAAAGACGCTCACTTAGTTGTGGAAGCAGCTACTGAAAATGCTGTTTTAAAAGCAAAAATTTTTAAAGAATTAGATGAAGTTTGTAATGAAAACACCCTTTTAGCTACCAATACTTCTTCTATTTCTATAACGCAAATTGCAGCAGCAACCAACAGACCAGATAAGGTTATTGGAATGCATTTTATGAACCCTGTGCCAATTATGAAGTTGGTAGAAATTATTAGAGGTTACAATACTTCTAATGAGGTAATGGAAACCATTATTGCACTTTCTAAAAAGGTTGGTAAAATTCCGGTGGAAGTAAATGATTATCCTGGTTTTGTGGCTAACAGAATTTTAATGCCTATGATTAACGAATCTATAGAAACTTTATACAATAATGTTGCTGGTGTAGAAGAAATTGATACGGTAATGAAACTTGGAATGGCACACCCTATGGGGCCTTTGCAATTGGCAGATTTTATTGGTTTAGATGTTTGTTTGTCTATTATGAATGTTTTGTATGATGGCTTTAAAAGCCCTAAATACGCTCCTTGCCCGTTATTAGTAAACATGGTAATGGCAGGTAAATTAGGTGTAAAATCTGGTGAAGGTTTTTATGATTATTCAGAAAGTAGAAAGGCTGAAAAAGTAGCTAAAATGTTTTCTTAATCTCTAGACACAAGAGCAACAATATCTAATTAGATGGACAAAAAACAATATCTATTTTTTTTATTTTTTATACTCATCTATTCTTTAAATGCGCAAGAGAACAAAAAAGGGATTCTAAACATTAAAAAGGTTGGAATTTGGTATAATAATGTAAATGCTAAAAACTTTATATTTGAAGATGAAGATTACAAATACACCTCAAATACATTAAAGTTACAAGCTTTTTATAACTTAGGAAAATGGAGATCTTTTGATTTTGAATTGATTATTCAACCACAAATACAGGTTATAAAACATCAATTACTGAACTCTTATTTTATATTACCTTCCGAAGAAAATTTTGAAGATAAAATAATTGAATTTACAACGCCTAAAACAATGCATTTATATGCTTTTGAATTGGGCTTTGTGATAAAAAAAGAAGTTATTAAAAATTTAGATTTTCAGTTTACAGCAGGTTTAGGTATAGCAACCATAGACACAAGAACAGAGCGTTTAGCAAAAGGTTTTACATTTTTAGAAAATGCCTCTTTAGGACTTTCTTATAAAACTACAAAAAAAATAGCTTTGTATATTGGAAGTAATATTGGGCACGTTTCTAACCTAGATTTTAAGTCTCCAAATAATGGATATACTTTTTTAGGTTTGGAAGTTGGTGTTTCTTATGCTCTAAAATAAAGACTATCCTTAAAATAAAATTCCTATTAGAACTAAGATTTACTTTAGTTCTAATAGGAATTAATTTTTAATGTAATAAGATACTGAAACTAATTTAGTATAATACGTTTCTATCTTTTTAAAATTATTTACCTAACCAAGAGTTTAACATCCAAATTGTTTTTTCTTGTTCTGCAATAAAATCACTCATCATAGAGTTTGTACCTTCATCATTTGCTTCATCTGAAGAGTCTAATATAGTTCTTTCAACTTTTAATAATTCAGAAAGCGAGTTTACAACCAACTCCACTGCTTCTACATCATTAGAAATATTTTTTCCTACAGGTACTATTGCTAAATTAATATAATCTGTAAAAGTATGTAAAGGCTTGCCTTGTAAAGTTAAAATACGTTCTGCAATGTCATCTATTTTTACTTGAGAATCTGTATAAAATTCTTCAAACTTTACATGCAATTCAAAGAAGTTTTTCCCTTTAATATTCCAGTGTAAACCTCTTAAACTTTGATAATAAATTTGAAAATTCGCTAACAAACCGTTTAATTCATCTACTAAATTTGCAGTTTCTTTTTTGTCTAATCCTAAAATTGATTTGTTCATTTTATCTTTTTTTTTATTGATACATCAAATTTATGAGAAATTTAACCAGATAAAGAATAATTATAATTGATAGTTTTAATATCTTTATCAAAAATTTTTATACAAAATGACTATTACCCAATTAAAATACGTTTTGTCTGTTGCAGAATACCAGAATTTTACGGTTGCTGCAGAACATAGTTTCGTAACTCAACCTACACTGAGTATGCAAATTCAAAAATTGGAGGATGAATTAGGTGTTAAGATATTTAATAGATCTAAAAAACCAATTGAATTAACAGAAGTAGGTAAAAAAATTGTAGAACAAGCAAAAGTAATTGTAGACGAAAGTAACAGAATATTAGATATTGTTCATCAACAAAAAGGATATATAGGAGGCGAATTTAGATTGGGAATTATCCCTACAGTTATGCCTACATTATTGCCTATGTTTTTGCAAAATTTTACAAAAAAATACCCGAAAGTAAAGTTAATTATAGAAGAACTAACTACGGAAGAAATTATAAGAAAATTAACTGATGGACATATAGATGCAGGTCTTGCTGCCACACCTTTAGAAAATGAGGCTATAAAAGAGAGGCCTCTATACTACGAGCCTTTTGTTGGCTTAATACCACAAAACCATCGTTTATATAAAAATAAAACCATTACTGCCGAAGAGTTAGAAATGGAAGATATTTTATTACTAGAAGATGGGCACTGTTTTAAAGACAGCGTTATTAATTTATGTAGAACACATAAAATTGATAACAAAAAAGGGTTTCAATTAGAAAGCGGAAGTTTTGATACCTTAATTAAACTATCTAAAGAAGGTTTAGGTATGACATTGCTACCTTATTTACATACTTTAGACTTAAATGAGATTGATAAAAGTCATTTACGTGAATTTACAACACCTCCTCCTGCAAGAGAAGTGAGTTTAATTTACCATAAATCACAATTAAAAATGCAATTGATTGAAGCCTTAAAGAAAACGATAGATGGTGTTGTTAGAGGTGCTATTTCTTTTTCTGATGTAAAAATTATTAGTCCTTTGCAGAAAAAATAAACAGTATTAAAACTATTTTTAAATCATAAAAAAAAGGAAGCTAAAATAGCTTCCTTTTTTTTATGTTAAAATATTTATTTGAATCTTAAGAATACATTTTATCTCTTAATTCTTTAATTTTTGGATCTGATAAATAATCATCAAAAGTAGAATATCTATCAATTACACCTTTTGGCGTTAACTCTATAACTCTGTTGGCAACCGTTTGTGCAAACTCATGATCATGCGTTGTAAACAAAATAGTTCCTTTAAAATTAATTAATGAATTATTTAAAGCTTGTATTGATTCTAAATCTAAGTGATTTGTTGGTTCATCTAAAACTAACACATTTCCTCTCTTCATCATCATTCTAGAAAGCATACAACGTACTTTTTCACCCCCAGAAAGCACATTACTTTTCTTTAAAGCTTCTTCTCCAGAAAAAATCATTTTCCCTAAGAAAC
This sequence comes from Polaribacter sp. 11A2H, assembly GCF_011379025.1. Taxonomy (NCBI): domain Bacteria; kingdom Pseudomonadati; phylum Bacteroidota; class Flavobacteriia; order Flavobacteriales; family Flavobacteriaceae; genus Polaribacter; species Polaribacter sp. 11A2H. The sequence continues at coordinate 228,038 of NZ_WTLD01000001.1, read as the reverse complement.
CTCTTAAAAAAACTTCTTCACGTTCTTCTTCCGTTTGCGCATATTGTCTTAACCAATCTACCAAATTTAATTCTCCGTCTTGGAAAAAAGAAGAATTATCTAAAGGTAAGTAAGATTGTGTTGTTGTAACTCCCCAATCAAATTTACCTGCATCTGGCGTTTCATTATCAGTAATAATTTGATAAAAAGCAGTTACTGCTCTAGAGTTTCTAGAAATTACTGCAATTTTATCTCCTTTATTTAAGTTGATATGTACATCATCAAATAATTTATCTCCTTCAAAGTTTTTAGATAAACCTTCTACATTTAAAATTTGATCTCCAGCTTCTCTATCTCTGTCAAAAATAATAGCAGGGTAACGTCTACTTGAAGGTTTAATTTCATCTACATTTAATTTCTCGATCATTTTTTTACGAGAAGTAGCTTGCTTCGATTTTGCCATATTCGCAGAAAAACGACGGATAAACTCTTCCAATTCCTTTTTCTTTTCTTCCGCCTTTTTATTTTGTTGTGCTCTTTGTCTTGTTGCTAATTGGCTAGATTCATACCAAAATGTATAATTACCAGAATAATTATTTATTTTGCTATAATCAATATCAGAAATATGCGTACAAACTGCATCTAAAAAGTGTCTATCATGCGAAACTACAATTACACAGTTGTCAAAATTTGCAATAAAGTTTTCTAACCAAGCAATGGTTTCAAAATCTAAATCATTGGTAGGCTCATCCATTATTAAAACATCTGGATTTCCAAAAAGTGCTTGTGCAATTAACACACGTACCTTTTGTTTACCATCTAAATCTTTCATTAATGAATAATGCAATTCTTCAGAAATACCTAAGTTAGATAACATAGCTGCAGCATCAGAATCTGCATTCCAACCGTTCATTTCTTCAAAAATTATTTGAAGTTCACCTATTTTTTCTGCATTTTCATCTGTATAATCTGCATACAAATCATCTATTTGCTTTTTAATTTTAAACAGCTCTTTATTACCCATAACCACTGTTTCTAAAACCGGGAATTCATCAAAAGCATAATGATCTTGGGTTAGCACAGACATTCTTTTACCTTTTTCTAAGTGTACCTGACCTGAAGTAGGTTCTTGAACACCTGAAATAATTTTTAAGAAAGTGGATTTTCCTGCTCCGTTTGCGCCAATAATTCCATAACAGTTTCCTGTTTGAAATTTAGTATTAACATCATCAAACAAAATTCGTTTTCCGAATTGAACAGATAAATTAGAAACTGATAACATACTCTATTATTTTTAATTTTGTGCAAAAGTACAAATTTGATTTATCTTTTACCCCTTGATTTAAAACGGTTTTTAATAAATTATCATTTCATTTTTATAACCAATTTAAGAACTATTTTAACAATGAATTAACAACAATAGCTCGCATGAATACCTAACTTTGTTATAAAGAATAGATCCCTATTGTTCATGAATAAAAATCTAGTTCATATAATTTTATTAATTACAATTACTGCTTTTGTAGGTTGTGATTCTAATTCTAAAAATACAGCAACTTATTTTGGTGGTAAGATTATAAATCCAAAATCTAAATATGTTGTGCTATTTTCTATGGAAAAAGTGATAGATACAATGTATCTTAATAAAGATAATAGGTTTTTAGGCAAATTAGAAAATGCCAATGAAGGTTTGTACTATTTTGCCCATGGAAATGAAAATCAATTTATCTACCTAGAGCCACAAGACAGTTTAATGTTACGTTTAAACACGTGGGATTTTGATGAATCTATTGTCTATGCTGGTAAAGGAGCAGAAAGAAATAACATTTTAATAGATTGCTTTTTACAAGAAGAAAAAGACAATAAAATGTTTTATAAATTAAATCAATTAAAACCTGATAAATTTATTAAAAAAACAGACTCCTTGCTCCTCTTAAAAGATAAAACGTACAAAGAATATGCTAAAAATCACCCAGGTGAAACCAAAGGGTTTAATCATGTTTTAAAAGTAGCACTTACATATCCTATATATTCTAGAATAGAAAAGTACCCAATTACTCATGTAAGATATAATCATAAAAAAAACTTTGATAAGGTTAACAAGTCCTTTTACAAGCATAGAGCATCTGCCGGAGTAAATAATGATTCTTTAATGTATTACCAACCCTACTCTAAGTACATAAGAAACTTTTTATATAATAGTACGTATTCTTTAGGTCATAAACCAATGACTAACGAGTATTCATCTGAATTTACGGTAGACTTATTAAAAACGATAGACAAGAACATCACCTCTGATGCTTCTAAAAATGCTTTTCTAAAACAAACTGTAATTAGTCATTTTTACAAAAAATCTAGCTGCAACGTTAATAAAGAAGCTTTTGATACTTATTTTAATTTAAGTACAAATAAAAAAGACAAAGATCATGTAAGACTTTTACTTTTAGATAGTAAAGCCTTACAAAAAGGACAAGAAATGGTAGACTTTACCATTACAGATTTAACAAACGCAACCTTTTCTATAAAAGAACTAACAAAAAACAAAAATACCTTTCTATTGTTCTGGAACCCAGAGAATACCACCCCAATGTATATCTCTTCTAGAATTAATTATTTAAGTAAACAATTTCCTGATGTACAATTTATTGAAATAAAAATTGATGGAAGCACAAAAGATAGAATAGAGCAGTTAGATATAAAAAATCAATTTTTTATATCAGCAGAAAGCGAAGCTAATAACTTCTTAACCAGCAAAATGACAAGATCTATTATTATTAATAAAGAAGGCATTATTACAAATGGTTTTGCATCTATTTCTTCTAAAAAACTGTATTCAGACTTAAAAAAACTTAAGTAATCGTAAATTTATTTCTATAATCTAAAAATTAGTTGTAAATTTGCACGATTTTTATTCTGAGTCTAACTCATTAATAATCAGGTCGAATTTATAATCGGGTTTGCAGGTGGGCGTTCTGTGAATCCAAAAAAACACAGTAATGTCAACATTTTTAGAATTAGGTTTAAAAGAACCGATTAACAGAGCATTGACGGATTTAGGTTACGAAAAACCTACCGTAATTCAGGAAAAAGCAATTCCACAAATTATTTCATCTACAGACGATTTAAAAGCATTTGCACAAACAGGTACAGGTAAAACTGCTGCTTTTAGTTTGCCAATACTAGAGCTTTTAGATACGAATAGTAAAAACGTACAAGCAATAATTTTATCACCAACAAGAGAACTTGCCGTTCAAATTGGTAATAACATTAAAGACTTTTGTAAATATTTACCGGATGTTAAAGTAGCTACCGTATATGGTGGTTCTAGTATGGAAGATCAAATTAGATCTTTAAAAAGAGGAGCACAAATAGTTGTTGGAACTCCGGGTAGAACCGTAGATTTAATTAACCGAAGAGCTTTAAAATTAGGAAACGTTCAATGGTTAGTCTTAGACGAAGCTGATGAAATGTTAAACATGGGTTTTAAAGACGAATTAGATAAAGTTTTAGAAGCTACTCCAGAAACTAAACAAACGTTATTGTTTTCTGCAACTTTTCCAAGAGAAGTAGAGGCAATTGCAAAAAACTACATGACTAAACCAGTAGAAATTACTTCTGGTGAAAAGAACGCAGGTTCAGACAATGTAAGTCACGAGTTTTATGGTGTAACAGAAAGAACACGTTACCCAGCATTAAAAAGAATAGCAGATTTAAACCCTGACATTTATGCAATTATTTTTTGTAGAACTCGTAGAGAGACACAAGAGGTTGCAGACAATTTAATAAAAGATGGTTACAGTGCAGATGCTTTACATGGAGATTTATCTCAAGCGCAAAGAGATTCTGTAATGGGTAAATTCCGTAAGAAAACAATTCAAATATTGGTAGCTACAGATGTTGCTGCTCGTGGATTAGATGTAACGGAATTAACACACGTAATAAACCATAAATTACCAGACCAAATAGAAAACTACACACACAGAAGTGGTAGAACTGGTAGAGCTGGTAATAAAGGTATTTCTATTGTTTTAGTTAACGGTAAAGAAAAAGGGAAATTACGCCAGATTGAAAGAATAATTAAGAAGAAATTCTTAGAAGGTAAAGTTCCATCTGGAAAAGAAATTGTTCAGAATCAATTAATGAATTTAATTGATAAAGTTCAAAATACGGAAGTAAATGAATCTGAAATGGAGGAATTTTTACCAAGTATTTATGAAAAACTAGAATCTCTAGATAGAGAAGAGTTAATAAAGAAATTTGTTTCTTTAGAATTTAATACAATGTTAAAGTATTATGAAAACTCTAAAGATTTAAACGATCTATCTTCTAGAGACAACTCTAGAGCTAGAATGGAGAATGAAAACATGACCCGTTTCTTTATCAATATTGGTAGAAAAGACAACTTAAACCCAGGTAAATTAATTGGTTTAATTAACGACCAAAATATTGGAGATAAGATTGAAATTGGTTCTATAGATATTTTAGATACTTTTTCTTTCTTTGAACTTGATAAAAATTTCGAGGACCAAACATTAGAAGCTTTTGCTAGCAATCAACCAGATTTTGACGGACGCTCTGTAAACATAGAGATTACTAAGAAAGAACGTTCTGGTGGTGGACGAAGAGGTGGTAAAAAACCTTTTGGTAAAAAAGAAGGTGGTGGTTTTGGAAGACGTAAAGGTTCTGAAGGTTCTTCTTCTAGTAGAGGAAGATCTGATAGACGCTCTTCTGATAGACCAGATAGATCAGACAGAACTTCTGGAGGTGCTTCTGGAGAAAGAAGATCTTCTGGTGGTTTTGGAAGAAAACGTAGAGAAAGCTAAATAGTATTAAACTATATATACAAACCTCATCATTTTAAAATGATGAGGTTTTTTTATGCCTAAACAATGCATAAAAATTATTAAATACAGCCTAATTATTAACTTTAAATAGATAAAATAGTACTAATACATTTTTATAGTTTATTCATATTATTCAAAAATTAAATAAACAAATTAGACTTGTTATTTGTTATTCAGAATATAAAGCTGAAGAAACAAAGATGAAATAAGGTAAAACATTGAAATATAAAACATATTTAGTGTTAATAAAATTATTAAAACATGACTTTTATCATTAATTATAAAAATTTTTTGTCTTTTTTTATTAAATATAAAATTATACTATTAAAAATAATTGTTATTCGTAAAACCCCAAATACACTAAAATTTAGCCTGCTCTTTTCTTGCTAAAAAAAATCTATTAATATAATTTTGCAACCAAATGAGAAAAAAAATACTTAGATATTTGTTTTTAGCGCTCGTAATACTATTAAGTAGTATTACTAACTTGTGTGCTAATACGCAAAATACTTCTCATTTTAAACCAGTAAACTCTATTACAAAAAGCGCTTATCAGTACCAACAACAAAATCTTAACAATACTTTATTTAAACCTAATTCTAACTCTAAAAAGGGAGGATTTATTAATAAAAACATAAGTATTGAAGATTTTGAAGAAAGCGAACACAGTGCAACCATTTACAATCATACCTCTCTTTTTGGTAATAATGCTTGTGCTATTCTTTTTAAACTTTTAATTGAAAGTAATTCTGTAAAAACTAAAGAGAATCTAGTTTCTCAGTGTTTTAATACAAGAACTATTTCTTTAAGCTTGCATAAGAAATTTGAGGTTTTTATACTTTGATAATACATTAAAACAGACCAATATACACTTCCGTCTGTATTAATACACATCTTAATATCATTTAAAATTCAATTTAGAAAGGTATACTCCATCATTTTTTTATGAAGAGACTTTCTATAAGACCAAATAACATCAAAATGATCGATTAAGTTCGTTTCTTTTTCCTTACTATTTTAATGTAAAATAGCTCCATAACTAAGGCTATGATTCCATTTGATATTAAGAAAAAATAATTAAAATTTATAATCAATCATTTTTAAATTCATTTGGTATAACAACTCATTTTTAAAAAATCACCATTTATATTATGAAACCTATGAAAAAAATTTTCATTGTCTTATTCATTGTATCAATTTACACAAGCTGTAAACACAAAACTGAAGAAATACACGAAGCTGCAAAATACCTCGTAACTAGTCCTATTAAAAGAGACACTATAATTACCAAAGACTATGTGAGTCAAATTCATTCTATTAGACATATCGAAATTAGAGCCATAGAAAGAGGGTATTTAAAAAAGATATCTGTAGATGAAGGTCAGCATCTTAAAAAAGGGCAAAAAATGTTTAACATTATGCCTAATGTATATCAAGCAGAGCTTCAGAAATCTAAAGCAGAAGAAAATGTTGCAGAAATAGAATACAAAAACACTAAATTATTAGCAGACGAAAATGTAGTCTCTAAAAATGAACTTGCCATGGCAAAAGCTAATTTTGACAAAGCCAAAGCCGAAGTTTCTTTAGCACAAACACATTTAGGTTTTACAGACATTAGAGCCCCTTTTGATGGAATTATGGATCATCTTCACGCAAGAGAAGGTAGCTTATTAGACGAAGGAGAATTGCTAACTACATTGTCTGACAATAGTAAAATGTGGGTCTATTTTAATGTTCCGGAAGCAGAATATTTAGATTATATCATAAGCGCTAAAAAAGAACAAAAAGAAGAAGTTACTTTATTAATGGCAAATAACAAACCTTTTAATCAAAAAGGAATTGTAGAAACTATTGAGGGTGAATTTAATAATGAAACTGGAAACATTGCATTTAGAGCAACTTTTCCGAATCCTGATGGCATTTTAAGACATGGTGAAACAGGTAGCATAATTATGACAATCCCTTTAATAGATGCACTTATTATTCCTCAAAAAGTAACTTTTGAAATCTTAGATAAAAAATACGTGTATGTAGTTGGTGAAGACAATACTGTTAGACAACAAGAAATTGAAGTAGAAGCAGAATTAGAAAACCTATTTGTAGTAAGTAAAGGACTTTCTAAAGATGATAAAATTTTATTGGAAGGAATTAGAAAGGTTAAAAATAATGAAAAGATACATAGTGAATTTGTAGCACCAAATTCGGTTATATCTCACTTAGCACTTTACGCAGAATAACTAGAATTTAAATAACAAAGACATGTTTAGTAAATTTATAAAAAGACCCGTTTTGGCAATTGTCATTTCGGTGATGATCGTATTTATAGGGTCACTTGCTATTAAGCAATTACCCATATCACAATTTCCACCAATTGCACCTACAACCGTAAACATCTTTATTGCATACCCAGGTTCTAGTGCAGATGTATTGGTAAACTCTACGTTAATTCCTTTAGAAACTGCCATTAACGGTGTACAAGGAATGCGTTATATAGCTTCGGATGCAACTAGTGCTGGTGAAGGAACCTTACGTGTAATTTTTGAACCTGGTACAGATCCAAACCAGGCAGTTGTTCGGATAAAAACCAGAGTAGATCAAGTAATGCCTTTGCTACCAGAATTGGTACAGCGAGAAGGAGTTGTTATTACACCGGTTCAACCCAGTATGTTAATGTATGTGAATCTTTTCAGCAAAGAAAAAAAGAATGATGAAAAGTTTTTATACAATTATGCATACACTAAAATTATTCCAGAAATACAACGTATTAACGGTATTGCAAGTGCAAAAATTTTAGGAAGTAGAAAATATGCAATGAGAGTTTGGCTAAAACCAGACAGAATGAGAGCATATAATATTTCTGCCGAAGAAGTTTTAGAGGCTATGGAAGACCAAAGTATTTTGGCAAGACCTGGTCGTTTAGGTAGAAGTTCTGGTAAAACAGCACAATCATTAGAATATGTATTAACTTATGAAAATAGGTACAACAAAGCAGACCAATACAAAGAGATTATTGTTAAAGCAAATGAAGATGGACAAATAGTAAAACTATCTGACATTGCTGATGTAGAATTAGGTAGTGAGTTTTTTGACATCTACTCTAATTTAGACGGTAAGCCCTCTGCCTCTATCGTATTAAAACAAACTTTTGGTAGTAATGGTAGTGATGTAATTAAAAGTGTAAAGGAAAAATTAAAAGAATTAGAAGTTGATTTACCTCCGGGAATTGATTTTAAAATTAGTTATGATGTTTCTAACTTTCTTGATGCTTCTGTAGAGCAGGTTTTACATACTCTTAGAGATGCATTTATATTGGTAGGTATTGTGGTTTTCTTATTCTTAGGAGATTGGCGATCTACTTTAATTCCTATTATTGCAGTACCCGTTTCTTTAATTGGAGCCTTTTTTGTAATGCAGTTATTTGGACTTTCAATTAACTTAATTACTCTTTTTGCCTTAGTATTGGCAATTGGTATTGTAGTAGATAATGCCATTGTTGTGGTAGAAGCTGTTCACGTTAAAATGGAAGAGGACAATCTTACTCCATACAAAGCGTCTTATGAAGTTTTAAATGAAATTGGAGGTGCAATTATTGCCATTACCTTGGTTATGGTTTCTGTATTTATTCCTACTTCTTTTATGACAGGGCCGGTTGGAGTTTTCTATAGACAATTTTCAATTACCATGGCTGGTTCTATTGTAATTTCTGCAATTGTAGCCTTAACATTAACGCCTGTACTTTGTGCTATGATGTTAAAAAACAACCATGGTAAACCAAAAAGTAAATCGCCAATAGATAGATTTATTCGTTGGTTTAATGGTGGTTTCGAAAAACTTACCGGAAAATATGTACAAGTTTTAAATAAAATTGTTGCCAGAAGAATTGTAACATTCGGAATTTTAATTGCCTTTTGTGCAGGTATTTTCTATACAAATAGTGTGTTACCCGCAGGATTTATTCCTAATGAAGATCAAGGAATGATTTATGCAATTATTCAAACTCCACCTGGTGCAACGCTAGAAAGAACAAATGAAGTTGCAAAGAAATTACAACAAATTTGTGAGGAAACAGAAGGAGTTGCATCCGTTTCTTCTTTAGCCGGTTATGAAATTATGACTGAAGGAAGAGGTTCTAATGCAGGTACATGTATCATCAACCTAAAATCTTGGGGAGATCGTGAACATTCTGTACATGAAATCATGGAAGAGTTAGAAGAAGCAACCAAAGATTTAGGTGCAGTTATAGAGTACTTTGAACCACCCGCAGTTCCTGGTTTTGGTTCATCTGGAGGATTTTCTATGCGTTTATTAGACAAAACAAACTCTACAGATTATCATGAGTTTGAAAGAATTAATAACGAGTTTATGCAGAAATTATCTGAACGCAAAGAACTTACAGGGTTGTTTACTTTCTTTTCCGCTAATTATCCGCAGTATAAATTAAAGATAAACAACAAAATTGCCATGCAAAAAGGGGTAAGCATTGGTAAAGCAATGGAAAACCTAAACATACTAATTGGTAGTACATACGAGCAAGGGTTTATCCGTTTTGGTAGATTCTTTAAAGTGTATACACAAGCTGCTCCTGAATATAGAAGGTTACCAACAGATTTAGAAAAATTATATGTAAAAAGTGAATCTGGTAAAATGGTTCCTTATTCTGCATTTATGACCATCACAAAAGAACTAGGTCCTAATGAAATTACACGTTATAATTTATATAATTCTGCTGCCATTAGAGGACTTCCTGCAAAAGGATTTACAAGTGGAGATGCTATTAAAGCAATTAAAGAAGTTGCGGCAAAAGAATTACCAAATGGATATGATGTTGCTTGGGAAGGCTTAACGTTTGATGAAGCGCAAAGGGGTAATGAATCTATATATATTTTTATTGTTGTATTGATATTTGTATACTTTGTTTTAGCTGCACAATATGAAAGTTTCTTACTTCCATTAGCCGTTATTCTTTCTTTACCTGTTGGTATTTTTGGGTCATTAGCACTACTGAAAGTAATGGGCTTAGCGAATGATGTGTACGCCCAAATTGGTATTATTATGTTGGTTGGTTTACTGGGTAAAAATGCCGTATTGATTGTTGAATTTGCCGTTCAAAAAAGGCGCCAAGGAGCCACCATTTTAGAAGCTGCTATAGAAGGTTCTAAAGCAAGGTTTAGACCCATTTTAATGACGTCTTTTGCCTTTGTTGCTGGTTTAATTCCGTTGGTTGTTGCTACAGGAGCTGGTGCAATAGGTAATAGAACTATTGGTGGTTCTGCACTTGGAGGTATGTTAATTGGTACTGTGTTTGGGGTATTATTAATACCTGGTCTTTACTATGTTTTTGCTAAAATGGCAGATGGTAAAACGCTTATAAAAGATGAAGAAAGCCAACCTTTATCAGAAGGATTGATGCACGACATACAAGATGATAGCACCAGTAAACTAAAGCTTAAACTTCAAGAGGTTTCAAAACTTTTGAAAAAATTAACCAAAAGAAAAGAAAATGAAAAATAATATAAAAAACAGCAGACTCTTTTTAGTAGGTATTTGCGCGGTAATGCTTTTGCATTCCTGCGTACCTACTAGAGAAATACGAAAAGAGAATACTGCTGTTCCAGAAACATATTTAAATAAAAATATAGACACTTTAAATACTGCCAAAACAGCATGGAGATCTTTTTTCTCTGACCCTAACTTGGTTTCTTTGATTGATACTGCTTTGGTACATAATCAAGAATTAAATATTATGCTACAAAATGTAGATATGTTTAAAAATCAGATTCAAGCTAAAAAAGGAGAATACCTTCCTTTTGTTAATCTTTACGCTGGTGCTGAACTAGAAAAAGTAGGAGAACATACCAGAAATGGTGCGGTAGAAGAGCAATTAGAGTTAGATGGAAAAGAATTTCCTGATCCTCTTGCTAATTATTCAGTAGGTCTTTCTGCTTCTTGGGAATTAGATATCTGGAAAAAACTAAGAAACGAGAAAAAAGCAGCAGTCTACGAGTATTTATCTTCTGTAGAAGGTAAAAACTTTATGATTACGAATCTAGTTTCAGAAATTGCGGATACTTATTATGAGTTGATGGCTTTAGACAATCAATTAGACATTGTAAATCAGAATTTGGATATTCAGAGAAATGCTTTAAGAATTGTAAAATTACAAAAGGAAGCTGCAAAAACAACTGAATTAGCGGTTAGCAGATTTAAAGCAGAAGTGCTTAAAAACCTTAGTGAAAAACACGAAATTGAGCAAAAAATTGTTGTTACAGAGAATAAAATCAATTTTTTAATTGGTAAAACACCTCAGCAAGTAAATAGAAAATCTAAAGAATTTTTAACTACTAAAATAGATACCACATACGCTGGTATTCCTGCTCAGTTGTTACAAAACAGACCTGATATTAGACAGGCAGAATTAGAGTTAGCAGCTTCTAAATTAAATACAAAAGTAGCAAGAGCTAATTTTTATCCTTCGGTTGGTATTAGAGCTGGTCTAGGTTTAGAATCTTTTAAACCAAAGTTTTTAACAAGTACGCCAGAATCTCTTGCATATTCTTTAGTTGGTGATATTGTAGGACCTTTAATTAATAGAAATGCAATAAAGGCAGCTTATAAAAATGCTAGTGACCAACAGTTACAAGTAATTTTCGAGTATGAAAAAACCATTTTAAATGCATACATAGAAGTGGCTAATGAACTTTCTAATATTAAAAACCTTAAAACAATTTATAGTTTAAAAGCAGAACAAGTAGATGTCTTAACAAAGTCTATAGATCTTTCTACTCGTTTATTTAAAGCTGCTAGAGCAGATTATTTAGAAGTTTTATTAACACAAAGAGAAGCATTAGATGCTAAAATTGAATTGGTAGAAACTAAAAAAAATCAATTAATAGCAAATATTCATATTTACAAATCGTTAGGAGGAGGCTGGAATTAGTAAAATTCTAAATTTTCTTTTATAAAGCCACTTCATTTAATAATGAAGTGGCTTTTTCATGTATCAAATATTCTTTTTTATCATTACGAAACCGATTCCTTACTTTTCTTAAAAACATAACTAATGTTATAAAATACATCTTACTTCTAGGTCTACTTTTGTTTCTCAAAATAAGAACTAATAACAAATATGAAAAAGATAATTACAGTATTCATTGTTTTTACATTTATAGCTTTTAACTCTTGTAAAACACCAAAAGATAAAACAGAAACACACACAAAAGAACATGCAACTCATTGGAGTTACAATGGAGAAACTGCCCCAGTACATTGGGTAGAAATAGAGAAAAATTCAGATTGTAATGGTAACAAGCAATCTCCTATTAATATTATAGATATTGATGCAAAACCTACGCAACAAAAAGTTAATCCATTAAACATTTTATACACTCCTAGTACAGAGTTAAAACAAGTTATTAATAACGGACATTCAATTCAGTTTGATTTTGAAGCTGGAGACTCAAAACAATATCATGGAAATACTTATTATTTATCACAATTGCATTTTCATGAACCGTCTGAACACACCATTGATGGAATTCGTTACCCTTTAGAAATTCACATGGTACACAAAAGTAAATTTGATACTTATACTGTAATGAGCATTTTAGCTAAAGAAGGTGTAAAAAGTCAGTTATTTGAGTTTTTTGAAAGCTTTTTACCTATAAAAGTAAATACAAAAAAAGAAATACATCAATCATCTGACTTAGCAACCTTATTTCCAGAAAACAAAAACTTTTATACTTATGGTGGTTCCTTAACAACACCTCCATGTACAGAAAATGTAAATTGGATTGTTTTTAAAGACCCCATTATAATTTCTGTTGATGAAGTATTAAAATTAAAAAGTAACATGCCTATAGATAACTTTAGAAACGAACAAGCTCTAAACAATAGAGTAGTATATTTAAATAGCTATAACTAGTTTCTAAATTTTATAAAGCTGATAAATATCATTTACACCTTTCTAAATAATTTATAAATTTGGTATTGTTATAAGTAATTTCTTAAAAAATAAATTAGATAAAGAATACTTTTAAAATTCTTTGTTGATTAAAGTGCAACAATCTCTATTAGATATGATCCCTAAATCATTTGAGATTGCTGCACTTTTTTTATTTTATAAACATCAAGTTTCATATTTTATTCTATTCCTAAATAGAAACTATTTTTTTAAAACGTTTAATAAGCATAAGAATTAAAGAAACTATAAATTATGAAGCCATAATATATAAGCACAAAAAAACCGAGCTAAATAGCTCGGTTTTTTTTTTAATATCTAAAAAGATAAAAAATTACATCATAGAAGCTGCAATCTTTTTATAAGTACCGTTTTCTAACAATTCTCTAATTGCAGAGAAAGCAGTAATTGTTTCGTCTATATCTTCTTGGGTATGTGTTGTTGTTGGTATTAATCTTAAAATAATTAACCCTTTTGGTATTACAGGATACACAACAATAGAACAGAAAATTCCGTGGTTTTCACGTAAATCATTTACCATAGCCATTGCTTCAGGTATATCTCCCTTTAAGAATACTGGCGTAATACATGTTTGTGTAGTTCCTAAATCGAAACCAGCAGCACGTAAACCAGATTGTAAAGCATTCGTATTTCTCCACAAAGTTTCTTTTAACTCCGGCATTGTGCGCAACATATCTAAACGTTTTAATGCTCCTTTTACCATTGCCATTGGCAACGATTTAGCAAACATTTGAGAACGCATATTGTATTGTAAATACTGTATTACTTCTTTATTACCTGCAAAGAAAGCTCCAATACCTGCCATAGATTTTGCAAAAGTAGCAAAATAAACATCTATTTCATCTTGTACACCTTGCTCTACTCCTGTTCCTTTACCGTCTTTACCCAAGGTACCAAAACCATGAGCATCATCTACTAAAAGTCTAAAATTATATTCTTTTTTAAAGGCAACAATTTCTTTTAAACGACCTTGCTCTCCACGCATTCCAAAAACACCTTCAGAAATCACTAAGATTCCTCCGCCTGTTTTTTCTGCCATTTTTTGAGCTCGTTTAATATTTTTCTCAAAACTCGCCATGTCATTATGCTTATAAACAAAACGTTTACCAGCGTGTAATCGAACACCATCTATAATACATGCATGTGTATCCATGTCATAAACAATAACATCGTGCTTAGTTACTAAAGCATCAATTGCAGATACCATACCTTGGTATCCGAAGTTTACTAAATAAGCAGCATCTTTTTCTACAAACTCTGCACACTCTTTTTCTAATTGTTCGTGAAATTCTGTATGCCCAGACATCATTCTAGCTCCCATTGGGTAAGCCATTCCATATTCTGCAGCTGCAGCACCATCTACCTTTAAAACTTCAGGATGATTAGCTAAACCTAAATAATCGTTGATACTCCAAGTAACAACTTTCTTACCATTAAAAGACATTCTATTAGAGATTGGTCCTTCTAACTTAGGAAAAACATAATAGCCTTCTGCTTGTTTTGCCCATTTACCTAAGGGACCTTTATCTGCTTCTATTCTTTCAAATAAATCTTTCGCCATGTGCTCTATTTTATTATTGTTATTCGAAACGCAAAGAAACTGCTTTTTTTGCAGTTAATCAAATTGTGTTTGTTTCTATTCTTTTTACAAAAATTTGTTTTCTTTCATCCAATCATCGCTATAAATTTTGTTCATATAACGAGAACCGTGATCTGCAAAAACCAACACTACAAAACTATCTTCTGTAAACATATCTTTAGCTGCATATTGTTTTGTAGCTTGCATTACTGCCCCACTTGTATAGCCCGGAAAAATACCTTCTTTCCTTACAATATTTCTAGCTTCTAAGGCTGCCTCTTTATCTGAGACTTTTTCATAGATATCTATTACATCAAAATCGGTAGCAGTAGGAATTAAATTTTTACCCAATCCTTCAATTTTATAAGGACTTACCTCGTTTAAATCTAGCTCTTTAGTTTCATGGTATTTTTTTAATACAGAACCTATAGCATCAACTCCTAAAATTTTAATATTTGGGTTTTGTTCTTTCAAGTATTTTCCAGTACCCGAAATAGTACCTCCTGTACCACTTGCAACTACTAAATGTGTAATTTTACCGTCTGTTTGTTCCCAAATTTCTGGGCCTGTACTTCTGTAATGTGCTTCTATATTTAGCTCATTAAAGTACTGATTTATATAAACTGAATTTTTTGTTTTTCTATGGATTGCTTTGGCAACTTCATAATAAGATCTTGGGTCTTCTGGTGCTACATTTGCAGGACAAACATGTACCTCTGCTCCCATAGATTTTAGTAAATCTATTTTATCTTTAGAAGATTTATCACTTACTGCTAATATACATTTGTACCCTTTAACAATACTTATCATTGCCAAACTAAAACCGGTATTACCCGAAGTAGTTTCTACAATGGTAGCTCCCTTTTTAAGGATGCCTTTTTTTTCTGCGTTTTGTACAATGTGTAAAGCAATTCTATCTTTTGCTGAATGACCCGGATTAAAAGCTTCGAACTTTGCGTAATAGGCTCCAGGTAGATTTTTAGTAATCTTATGAAGTTTAATTAGCGGGGTTTCACCTACTAAATCTAATATTGAATTGGTAATTCCTTTGTTTCTCGTCATTCTCTCACTATTCTCAAAGTAAATGTCATTACGATACTGCATTACGATTTTATCTTTTATTGCTAAAAATAGCTTCGTTACGCTCGCAATGACACTTATTTAATCTTTGATTCTTGCAGCAAAAGTACGGTTAATCCTTAAATACTGAAACTGTTTTTAATACTTAATTTATTTAGTCTCTAATTTATCTTCTAAAGCTAAAAAGAAAGTGTACATTTTTGCAGTTTCTTTAAGTGCATCAAAACGCCCAGAAGCTCCTCCATGACCTGCTTCCATATTTGTTTCTAACAACAGTAAATTATTATCTGTTTTTAACTCACGTAATTTTGCTACCCATTTTGCAGGCTCCCAATATTGCACTTGAGAGTCATGAAAACCAGTAGTTACTAAAATATTAGGGTAGTCTTTTTCTTTAACCTGATCGTAAGGTGAATACGATTTTATATAATCGTAATATTCTTTATCATTAGGGTTTCCCCATTCGTCATATTCTCCAGTAGTAAGCGGAATGCTGTCATCTAACATGGTAGAAATTACATCTACAAAAGGTACAGAAGCAATAATTCCGTTATACAGTTCTGGGTTCATATTTACAATAGCGCCCATTAACAAACCTCCTGCAGAACCTCCCATAGCGTATAAATGCTCTGGTGATGTGTAGTTGTTATCAATTAAATACTGAGAACAATCGATAAAATCATTAAAGGTATTTTTCTTATTCAACATTTTACCGTCTTCATACCATTCTCTACCTAAGTATTCGCTACCGCGGATGTGCGCCAAAGCATAGACAAAACCTCTATCTAACAAACTTAAACGAGTGGTAGAAAAACTATCTGGAATGGTATATCCATAAGAACCATACGCATATTGTAATATAGGCGTGTTATTATTTAGTTCTGTATCTTTATGATAAACCAAAGAAATAGCTACTTTTTTTCCATCTCTAGTAGTTGCCCAAACACGTCTGCTTAGGTAGTTTTCTTTGATAAATTTTCCTCCTAAAACTTCTTGTTCTTTTTTAATTTCCTTAGATTGATCTTTCATATTAAAATCAATCACAGAACTAGGTGTTGTAAAAGAATTGTATGAATAACGAATAACGTCTGTATCAAAATCTGGATTTGCATATACCCCTACAGAATAGGTTTCTTCATTAAAAGGTAAATAGTAATCTTTAGTTTCATCCCAACGTTTAATACGTATTTTATTTAAGCCATTAGTACGCTCTTCTAAAACTAAATAGTCTTTAAATATTGAAAAATCTTCTAATAAAGTATCATCTCTATGCGGAATTACATCTACCCAATTGTCTTTTGTAGTATTTGTAATTGGTGTTTTCATCAATTTAAAATTGATAGCATTATCTTTATTTGTTAGCAAGTAAAAATAATCTCCAAAATGTGCTACACTATATTCTAAATCTCTTTCTCTTGGTTGCAACATTGTAAATGCTCCTGTTGGATTATCTGCATCTAAATATTGTGCTTCTGTAGAAACGGTATTGTAAGAACCAATAATAATGTATTTATCAGATTTAGATTTGGTTACATACGTACCAAATGTATCGTCATCTTCATGAAAAACTTCTACATCCTCAGAGGTTGGTGTACCTAAAACATGTCTAAAAACCTTTTCACTTCTTAACGTTTCTGGATTCTTTTTGGTATAAAAAATAGTTTTATTATCATTTGCCCAAACAGAGCCACCTGTTGTATTTTCTATAATATCTTTATAAATTTCGCCAGTTTCTAAGTTTTTGATTCTTAAAAAATATTGTCTTCTACTTACTGTATCTGTAGCAAAAACCATCAATTTATTATCAGAAGAAATATTTAAACCTCCTAATTGATAATAATCGAAATCTTTAGCCATTTCGTTTACATTAAAAAGCACTTCTTCTGCTGCTTCTAAATTTTCTTTTTTACGGCTGTAAATTGGGTATTGATTGCCAATCTCATATCTAGTAATATAAAAATAACCGTTGTCTTTATAAGGTACAGAGGAATCATCTTCTTTTATTCTACCTTTCATTTCTTCGAATAATTCTTCTTGAAAGGGTTTTGTATATGCCGTTACCTCATTATAATAGGTGTTTTCCTCTTCTAAATAGTTGACTACTTTTTCTGTTTGAGCATCTTTGTCTACGGCATTTTTTTGCTCATCAGACAAACGCATCCAAAAATAATTATCTATTCTAACATCTCCGTGTTTCTCTAACTTTGTAGGCTGTTTTTCCGCTACTGGAGTTTTTGCATCTGTACTTTTCATGGTCTTATTTTTACAAGCGGTTGCAAATGTAAGGCTTAATACAACGAAAGGAATAACTATTTTTCTCATTTTTGGTTGATTTAAATTCTTATAAAAATACTAAATTTGTAGCAAACTTAAATTTTAATAAAAAAATATGTTAGGAGACTTATCAGGAATGATGAATAAGCTTAAAGAAGCTCAGCAAAAAGTAGAAGAAACAAAAACAAGATTAAATTCTGTTTTAGTAGATGAAGTAGCCGCAGATGGTAAACTAAAAATAACTTTAACAGCAAACAGAGAAATTAAATCTATTTCTATAGATAATTCTTTGCTAGAAGATGCCGAAGAATTAGAAGATTATTTAATTCTAGCTTTAAATAAAGCCATCGAAAAAGCAACCAAAATTAATGATGCAGAAATGGCTGTTGCCGCTAAAAGCGGAATGCCAAACATACCAGGAATGGACATGTTTAAATAATTACAGATGTTTTTAAGTACAAATGACTATTTACTACCTTGTTTAAATAAATCTCTTTTTGGAATAGATTGTCCAGGTTGTGGAATTCAAAGAGCATTTATGCTGCTTATAAAAGGAGACTTTGTAGCTGCTTTTAAAATGTACCCTGCAATTTACACGTTACTATTATTTGGTCTATTTGTATTGATAACCTTTAAATTTAGATTTAAGAACAAACAGAAAATAATTATATCATTTACAACCATAAACGTGCTTGTTATTGTAATTAGTTACTGCATTAAAATGAAACCTTTATTTACACTTTAAAAATTGAACATGGAAAAACAAAATTTACCCAATGCAACCACTTCTTTAGTACTTGGTATTTTATCTTTAGTAACTTGTATTTGCTATGGAGTTTTAGGATTGCCTTTAGGTATTATTGCTTTTGTTTTAGGTAACAAAGCTATAAAAGAATACAACCTTAACCCAGAGAACTATAATAGTGTTGGTAACGCCACTGCAGGTAAAATAACAGGACTTATTGGTATTATATTAAACACAATTTTTATATTATTAATTGTATGGTTCTTTTACCAAATAGGTTTAGAAACTTTACAAGACCCAGCGTTGTTAGAACAAAGAATAAATGAAATATTTGGGCAATAAACCCAACAAATATTAAATTACCAATACTGTAATTCTTTCTAAGAGTTGCAGTATTTTTTTTTCAATTCATTTATATTTAACGTTATATAAACACAATAAAGCGTGTCTAAGTTGTATTTTTGCAGTTGATATTTAATCAAGTAAAAAAAATGACAAATACCGAAAAAAAGAAGAAATCTTTAGTTTCAAAAATCCTTAAATGGGGTTCTATAACTGCTCTTGTATTGATAATAGCAGTAATTTCAATTCCCTTTTTGTTTAAAGATAAAATTGTAGTTATGGTAACAAATACCATTAATAACAATATAAATGCTACGGTAACTTTTAAAGAAGCAGACCTTAGTTTACTTAAAAACTTTCCATTAATAAGTTTAACGGTAAACGATGTGGTTGTAGCTAATAAAGCACCATTTGTTGGTGATACTTTATTTAATACAAAAGAATTAAGTTTATCTTTAAAAATAACAGAACTTTTTAAAAACGCTAAAGAAACGCTTTCTATAAAAAGTATTGCAACAAAAGAAGGAGATATCAATATTATATTTGATAATGAAGGAAATGGAAATTTTGATATTGCAAAAGCATCAGAAGAAACTGCTACAGCAAGTACCGATAGTTCTTTTTCTTTAAATATAGAAGATTATGAATTAGAAGACATCAATTTTAATTACATAGACAGAAGTAGCAACACAAAAATGAGTTTAGATAGTATTTACCATTCTGGTGAAGGAAATTTTGCTGAAGATATTTTTAATTTAAATACCCAAACAACCGGTTATTTATCTTTAGATCTAGACCAAACAAACTATTTAAGCAACGTCAAAATTACTTTAGACGCAATTCTTGGTATCGATTTAAAAAACAGTAAATACACCTTTAAAGAAAATACAGGTTATATAAATCGATTGCCTTTAGAATTTGATGGTTTTGTTCAATTGGTTGATGAAAACCAAGTATATGATCTTAAATTTAAAACTCCAACTTCATCATTTAAAAATGCATTGGCTTTATTACCAAAACAATATGCTGGTAATTTAGAATCTATTAAAACAGAAGGTAATTTTGAAGTAAATGGTGTGGTAAAAGGAACTTTATCTGAAACTACAATACCTACTTTTAATATAGAAATTATCTCTAAAAATGCGTTGTTTAAGTATGCCGATTTACCAAAATCTGTAACCAACATAAACATAGATACTAAGATTGTAAATAATACAGGTTTTGTTAAGGACACGTATGTAAACATTGATCAATTTAACTTTAAAATTGATGAAGATATTTTTTCTGCCAATGGAAATTTAAAAAACCTTACTACCAATCCACTAATTAAATTAGCTGCTAAAGGAACTATTAATTTAGCCAATATAGGCAAAGTGTATCCTGCTCCTTTAGAAAAGCCATTAGCAGGTATTTTAAAGGCAGATATTACTACTAACTTCGATATGAATTCGGTTGAAAAAGCCAATTATCAGAATATTAAAAACGCGGGAGAAATGACTATTTCTGGTTTTAAATATGAAGGAACTGATGTTGCAAATCCTTTTTTTATCAACAAAACCAAAGTTACTTTTAACACCAATACAATTACACTAAATGAGTTTGAAGCAAAAACAGGAACTTCAGATTTATCTATAAAAGGAAACCTAGACAATTTTTATGGTTTTATATTTAAAAACGATGTACTAAAAGGAAACTTTACTTTAAATTCTAACAACCTTAAAGTAGCAGATTTTATTGCTGATGATGCTACTCCACAAAACAATGCACAAACCAAAGAAGCAAGTACTTCTCCTTTAAAAATTCCTGCTTTTTTAGATGTTAGGTTTACGGCAAATGCTAAAAAAGTAGCGTATGATAATATAAACCTAGCCAATGTTTCTGGAGATCTTTATATACATGATGAAACCATTGATTTAAAAAACCTAAAAACAGATGTATTTGGCGGTAATATTGCATTTGAAGGAAATGTTTCTACTAAAGGAACAACACCTAAATTTAAGATGGATTTAAATCTTTCTAAATTAAATATTGGCGAATCTTTTGGTAGCTTAGATATGTTAAAATCTATTGCTCCAATTGCAAAAGCTATAGAAGGTAAAATGAACTCTACCATTACCATTTCTGGAGATTTAAATGAAGACATGACGCCGAATTTAAAAACAATTACTGGAGATTTATTAGGTCAGTTATTAAACACAAAACTAAATACAAGTAACTCTAAAGTACTGTTTGCATTAAGTAGTAATGTGAGTTTTTTAGATGCTAATAAACTAAATTTAGATAAAATAACAGGTAATTTTTCTTTTAAAGATGGTAGAGTTACTGTAAAACCAATTCCTTTAAAATACAACGATATTAATATAGAAGTTGGTGGAACACATGGTTTTGATCAGTCTATGAACTACAATCTGGTATTTGATGTTCCTGTAAAATATTTGGGTTCTGATGTAACCAATATTATTGCAAAACTAACTCCTAAAGACGCAGCTAGTATTAAAAGTATTCCTGTAAACGGAACATTAACAGGTAGCTTTAATAGTCCTAAATTTACTTCTAATATTAAAGATGCTACTGCTAACTTGGTAAAAGATTTAGTTGAAAAACAAAAGAATCAATTAATAGATCAAGGAAAAGATAAATTGAAGGATTTAATTGGTGTTAATACTAAAAAAGATTCTACCAATACTGAAACAGCAAAAGATAAGGTAACCGATAAAGTGAAAGATGTATTAGGAGGTCTTTTTGGAAATAAAAAGAAACAGGAATAGATAAAACTCACACACTTTATGAGACAGTGCCATAAAAAAATATCAGCTTTTAATAAAGCTGATATTTTTTATACTATGCTAATAAAAATAAAAACTAAACCCAGTCTTTCGGGGTTTCTAATACTTTAATCAACCTTTCTTCTTCCGTGTTTTCTTCTGGTAGATGATTGTATTTCCATTGTACAATTGGAGGCAAACTCATTAAAATGCTTTCTATTCTTCCGTTGGTTTTTAAGCCGAACAAAGTACCTCTATCGTGCACTAAATTAAACTCTACATAACGTCCTCTTCTAATTTCTTGCCAATCTTTTTGTGCTCTGGTAAAAGTTAACTCTTTTCTTTTTTCTACAATAGGCACATAGCTTTCTAAAAAACTATTACCAACTTCGGTAACAAAATTAAACCTGTCTTCTATAGAAAATTCTTCTGTTTCTTTTTGATAATCGAAAAACAAACCTCCAATTCCGCGTGCTTCATTTCTGTGAGCATTCCAAAAATATTCATCACACACTTTTTTAAACTTAGGATAAAAATCAGCATTATGTTTGTCGCAAGCAGTTTTACACGTTTGGTGAAAGTGTGTTGCATCTTCATCAAATAAATAATACGGTGTTAAATCTTGTCCGCCTCCAAACCATTGCGTAACAATATTCCCTTCTTCGTCATACATTTCAAAGTAGCGCCAATTCGCATGCACCGTTGGTATAAATGGATTTATAGGATGCAAAACCAAACTTAAACCACAAGCAAAGAAATTCCCTTCTTTTACCTTAAACTGCTTTCTTAAGGCTTCTGGCAATTCTCCAAAAACTTTAGAAATATTTACACCACCTTTTTCAAAAACCTTTCCGTTTTCAATCACACGAGTTCTTCCTCCTCCACCTTCTTCCCGCTTCCAAAGATCTTCTTGAAAGGTAGCAACACCGTCTACCTCTTCTAATTTAGAGGTAATAGTATCTTGTAATTTTTCTATATAACTGTAGAATTTATCTTTAAAACTGACTTTCACTTCCTGCAAGGTTTCTAAAACCTTGTAGGTGTTATTACTTTCCAAACTTTCTTCTTCTAGACTTACAAGGTTTTCAAAACCTTGTAAGTCTATATTCTTGTGCACAAAAACAAAATTCTCTAAATCATCAAAGATTGTAACAACCTTTTCAATATTAATAATATCCGAATTTTCAGCAATTATATCTTTATAAGATGAAAAATTATATTTAGAAAAATCATTTACCAACTTGTGATTTTCTGGATTTTTATGAATATAAACAATCGTATTTTTTAAATATTCTTCTGAAGAAATCTGTTTCCTTTTAAAGTGTTTTTCGAATAAACTACCTGTTCTATATTGCTGATTATTAAATGCTTTAGCATACGCATTTAATAAGTTTGAAAAAGATTGAGTTGCCTTTTCTCCATCAACATCAATTCTAACTAAAAAATGATAATGATTATTAAGCAAACAGTAGGATAGTATAGTAACTTGTTTAGAAAGGTGTTTTTTTACTAATGTAAGAAAATAACGCATGTTTTCATCATTCTCAAAAATAATTGCACCGTTAATTCCTCTATTATATATATGATAAAATTTATCTTTTTCTAAAACTTCTAACTTCATAATTATTTTATTTCTCCTGCAAGGTTAAAAAAAACTTATAGGTCTGATTTGCTATTTTACACCAACAAGGTTTTAAACTGTTATTGGTGGTTGGTTGAATATATATACCTACAAGGTTCTGAAAACCTTGCAGGATGTTCTGAAAACCTTGCAGGATATTCTGAAAACCTTGCAAGATGTTCTGGAAACCTTTCAAGGTGTTTAATTACTTTCTTTATTTAATAAAGCTACTGTTTTTACAGATGCAGCAGTTACAGAAAGTGGTAAAACAATAATTATTCCTAAAACGGGTATTAATAAACAAAGCATAAAAACAATTCCGTTTCCAATAGCATATCCTTTATTTTTGCCAACAAAGTTGATGCTGTTTTTATAGTTTAAATGTCTTTCTAACGTATAATCCATATTACCAAAACCTGCGTAATATGCTTGTACTAAAAATAACAAAACAGTAAAAAATAAACCTATTATTGGTATAAAACTTAGTAGTAATAATGGTATTGTAAATAATATTTCTTTGGATAAATTTCTTAAACTTATTCTAACTCCTCTAATTAATTGTTCTTGAAAGCTCGTTTTTCTGTGATTGTGATTTAAATCTCTGTTGATATAAGTTTCTATTTTTTCTGATACCGGACTCATAAATGGTGCTGATAAAGCCATTACTATATGCTTATATAATAAAAAGCCAATAACTAAAACAAAAACAGCTCCAATAAAAGAAGCAATAGTAGTAACGGTTTCTTTTCCCCAATCCCAAATCCATAATTTAGCGATAAATACACCTATATTATCAGATAAGCCATACGATGTAAACCCAATAATTGTTGCTGTTATTAGACTAATTACAACCGGAACAATAAAGTATTTCCAAAGTTTTAATTTTGATATTAAACCAAAAGAACCAGCGTAAGCTTTAATTGCTGAAAGTATATTTTTAATCATTAGCGTTGGTTTGCGTTAGCGATTGTAGTGGCATCCTTTTTGCTTTTTTGCAAAAAGATATAACGAAAAGCGCGACTTTATCTTGATTTTTTTCAAGATAAAGTAACGCCCAAATGATGTACTTAAATCATAGATTTATTACAGTAGGTACTCTCTTCAAAACCTCTAATATTCATAGAAATAATTGGTACTTTTGGGAACAAGGTTGTTAACGTTGTTACTATTGCGTAAGAAAGTTCTGCTTTTTCTTGCTCAACTCTACCTTCCATAATATTACCAAAAACATGAATAAAATCTGATTCTGCTCCTTCAACTAAAGAATATTTAAAAGGGTTTAATCGGACTTTAATATCATTTCTGTCAAATAACCCAGTAGAAAAAGCTGTTTCAAAAACAGCTTCTAATACCTTTTTAGGATTTTGAATTTTTAATATATTTTCTGAACAATCTAAAATAAAATGTGGCATTTTAATTTGCTTTGTATTCTTTTACAGCATCTATAAATGCTTTGGCATTTTCTAACGGAATGTTAGGTAAAATACCATGACCAAGATTTACAACTAATCTGTCTTTACCAAATTCATTAATCATTTGGTGAACCATTTTTTTGATGACTGCCGGTGGAGAAAATAATCTTGTAGGATCGAAATTACCTTGTAAAGTAATTTTACCTCCAGATAAATAACGTGCATTTCTTGGAGAACACGTCCAATCTACACCTAAAGCAGAAGCTCCCGATTTAGACATCTCGTTTAAGGCAAACCAACAACCTTTACCAAAAGCAATTACCGGAGTAATCTCTTTTAAAGCATCGATAATTTGTTGCATATATTGCCAAGAAAATTCTTGATAATCTACTGGAGATAACATGCCTCCCCAAGAATCAAAAACTTGTACAGCATCTACTCCTGCCTCAACTTTTGCTTTTAAATACGCAATTGTTGTGTCTGTTATTTTTTGTAATAAAGAATGTGCTACCACAGGGTTTGTGAAACATAATTCTTTTGCTTTATCAAAGTTTTTAGAACCTTGTCCTTGTACACAATAGCAAAGAATTGTCCATGGTGAACCTGCAAAACCAATTAACGGAACTTCGTCATTTAATTTTTCTTTAGTAGCCTTAATAGCTTCCATTACATACCCTAAAGTATCTTGAATATCTGGAACAATTACTGAATCTAAGTCTTTTTGAGTACGAATTGGATTCGGTAAATAAGGTCCGAAATCTGGTTTCATTTCCACATGAATGTTCATTGCTTGTGGAATGACCAAAATATCTGAAAACAGAATTGCAGCGTCCATTCCGTATCTACGAATAGGTTGTACCGTAATTTCTGATGCTAACTCTGGTGTTTGGCAACGTGTAAAGAAATCGTACTTTTTCTTGATTTCTTGAAACTCTGGTAAATATCTTCCTGCCTGACGCATCATCCAAACTGGCGGTCTATCTACCGTTTCTCCTTTTAATGCTCTTAAAAATAAATCGTTTTTAATCATGATTTAGCTTTTTAAAGACCTCACAGGTTTTAAAAACCTGTGAGGTCTGATATTTTTATATATTATATTTCTGAAACTTTTTTCATTGCTTTATCAACTGCATTGGCAATAGTCTTAATATCCTTGTCTGACAAAGCTGATGATAAAAACCATGCTTCAAACTGACTTGGCGGTAAGAAAACTCCGTTTCTAATCATTTCCCAGAAAAATACTGCAAACTTTTTAGTGTCTGATAATTGTGCTTCTACAAAGTTAGTAACCTCACTATTTACAAAGAAAGGATTTAACATAGAACCAAATCTATTTACAGTTAAAGCAACATTATATTTCTTAGCCGTTTCTAATAAAATAACTTCTATAATACTACCCGTTTCTTCAAATTGTTTATACGGATTTTGCTTTTTAAGTTCTGTTAAAGTTGCAATTCCGCCTGCCATAGCAATTGGATTTCCACTTAACGTGCCTGCTTGATACATTCCGCCTAAAGGTGCAACTTCTTGCATAATTTCTTCTCTTGCTCCGTAAGCTCCCACAGGGAAACCTCCACCTATTACTTTACCTAAACACGTAATATCTGCTTCTACACCTAATAATTCTTGCGCTCCACCAAATTTAGAACGAAAACCTGTCATTACTTCATCTGCAATTAACAAGGCTCCTTTTGTTTCTAAATAGGCTTTTAATTCTACCAAAAAATTATTTTCAGGAATTACAACTCCCATATTACCCGCAATTGGTTCTATAATTACACCGGCAATATTATCGTCATTTTCAAAGTGTTTTTTTACACTATCTAAATCATTAAAGTTAGAAATTAATGTGTTCTTTACAGCTCCTTCTGGTACTCCTTTAGAACCTGGTAAACTTAATGTTATTAAACCAGAACCAGCAGCAACCAATAAAGCATCTTGATGCCCATGGTAACACCCTGCAAATTTTATAATTTTATCTTTTCCGGTAAATGCTCTTGCTAAACGGATTCCGCTTAAAACAGCTTCTGTTCCCGAATTCACAAAACGGACTTTATCCATTCCAGGAAAAGCATCACAAACTATTT
Source organism: Polaribacter sp. 11A2H (assembly GCF_011379025.1). Lineage (NCBI taxonomy): Bacteria > Pseudomonadati > Bacteroidota > Flavobacteriia > Flavobacteriales > Flavobacteriaceae > Polaribacter > Polaribacter sp. 11A2H. The sequence continues at coordinate 201,332 of NZ_WTLD01000001.1, read as the reverse complement.
TTGCTAATTTTATTTCATTTTCTGTTGATGCTCCAAAAGAATATCCCTTTTTTAATGCTTTTTCAACAGCTTTTTGTACTTTTTTATGTCTGTGACCTAAAATCATTGGTCCGTAAGAAAGTACTAAATCTACATATTTATTACCATCAACATCGGTAATTTTAGTTCCTTTTGCTTTTTTAATAAACAAAGGATTTCCTCCAACTGATGAAAAGGCTCTAACAGGAGAATTTACTGCTCCTACTAGATGTTTTAATCCTTTTTTATATAATTTTTCTGATTTCTTAAATTCCATGTTTATAGATTTTTGTCTGGTCGAGCGCAGTCGAGACCTTTATAAAACCTCTCGACTGCGCTCGAGGTGACATTGTAACTTTATTTTCTCAACAGAACTCTCGCTGCTTCTTTTGCAAAATACGTAATAATAATATCTGCTCCTGCTCTTTTCATAGACAATAAGCTTTCCATCATTACTTTTTCACCATCAATCCAACCTTTTTCTGCAGCAGCTTTTACCATTGCATATTCTCCACTTACATTATAACATGCAATCGGGCGGTCGAAATTGTTTTTTAAATCTCTAATAATATCTAAATAAGACAATGCTGGTTTTACCATTAAAATATCGGCTCCTTCTTGATCGTCAAAAGTTGCTTCACGCATTCCTTCGTCTCTATTTGCGGGATCCATTTGATAGGTTCTTCTGTCTCCGAAAGTGGGAGCAGAATCGGCAGCGTCTCTAAAAGGGCCATAAAATGCTGATGAATATTTTACAGCATACGCCATAATTGGTAAGTTTACAAAACCGGTATTGTCTAAAGACTGACGAATCATATCAATCGTTCCGTCCATCATTCCCGATGGTGCAACCATATCTACACCTGCTTTTGCATGCGAAACAACTTGTTTTGCTATATTGACTAACGTAGCATCATTGTCTACATCATTGTCATGAATAATTCCACAATGCCCATGAGAAGTATATTCACAAAAACAAACGTCTGTAATTACATATAAACTGGGGTAGTTTTTCTTGATAAAACGAATTGCTTTTTGCATAATTCCGTTATCGTTCCAAGTTTCTGTTCCCTCATCATCTTTTGTTGATGGAATTCCGAATAACAAAACAGCTGGGATATCTAATTCCATAACCTCATCTAATTCTTTAGAAATTCTGTCTAAAGAAAAACGTTTTATTCCTGGCATAGAAACAATTTCTGTTTCTATATTTTCTCCTTCTTCTATAAAAAGTGGATAAATAAAATCGTCTACAGACACTTTAGTTTCTCTAACTAATCTTCTAATTCCTTCTGTTTTTCTAAGTCTTCTTGTACGAAACATTTCTCTATTTTTTCTCCTACAAAGCTTCAAAAAACCTTGTAGGTGTTTTTCTTTTCCTGCAAGGTTTCCAAAACCTTGTAGGTGATTAACTTTTGTAATTTATACCTACAAGGTTCTAAAAACCTTGCAGGATCGTTGCAGAATGTTTGTGAACTTGCAATATGCGTTAAGAACTTCTTCCGTTCTAACATCTGCTGATATTCTTAACTTTTTTTCTTTTCTAGAAAAAGATATCGTGGAAAGCCCTTTAAAACGCTTAAATAATTATCTTTTTTAGTATCTAAAAAGGTATATTCCTTATAGGAAAGATCTCTTTATCTTGAATAATATAAGTTTACTAATTCTAACAAACTATCTACACTTGGCATGTTTGCTACTTCTACTTTTTCAAAATATTTTCTAGCTTCTACCGCTGTTGTTTCTCCAATACAAAAAGCAACTCTATCTGGGTTATTTTCTTCTAAATAGCTTTCAATTCCTGATGGGCTATAAAATAAAACTCCAGAAACTTCATCTTCAATTTTTTCTGAACTTAGCATTGTTTTGTATGCTTCTACTTCTGTTACAGAAATATCGTTCGCTTTTAAAGAAGCTGGTAAAACATCTAATCTTAAGTTACTACAAAAATAAGTTACTTTTTTAGTATCTAATTCTTCTGCTAAATACGCTGCTAATTTCTTAGCATTTTTTGCAGCGTGCGCAACTTTACCAATTCTGTTTTCAATTAGTTTTTTAGTTCTTCTACCTACACAGTAAATGTTTTTAAAATTCATTTCATCTCTTGTGAAAGAATTTAAAAGTGCTTCTACTCCATTCTGACTAGTGATAATAACGTTTTCTATTTCGTTTTTAATCACTTTAGCCGGAATTCTATTAAAACGGATTTTAATAAAATCGCTATCTTTTACTCCAATAGTTTCTGATATTGTTTCCTTTTGAAGTTCTGAAAGCTTTTTAGTAGAAAAGATATTTTGCAAAGGAGCAACCGTTTCTTCATCTTCTGCCATTAACTCTTTTCCTCCTCTATTAATTACATAGTCTGCACAATCTTTAGCCAAAAATTTATGGCTACCAACTTTTGCAGTTTTAGCAACAGAAATCTTTTTAGAACCATCTTTTTTTAATAAAACACCTCTAAAATTTATCTCTTCTGTTTTTCCATCTATGTAAGCAACAGCTCCTATAGGTGCCGTACAACCACCTTCTAAAAGATGTAAGAACTCACGTTCTATTGTGGTACAAATTTCTGTTTCTTTATGGTTTAATTGTTCACAAGCATCTAAAGAATACTCATCTTTTTGTAAACAAGTAACCATCATTGCACCTTGTCCTGGTGCAGGAGTCATCCAAGAAAGACTAATTGCGTCTTCTGGTTTTTTTCCAATACGATATAAACCTGCAGCTGCAAAAATAGCTCCATCCCAAGTTTCACTTTCTTCTAACTTCTGTAAACGAGTATTTACATTTCCTCTTAAACCTTCTACTTTATGTGTTGGATATCTATCTAACCACATTGCTTTTCTACGCAAACTTCCGGTTGCAATAATTCCTTCTGGTTGTCCAAAAAACTCTTCTGTTCCTTTAAGTAATAAAACATCAGAATAATCATCACGTCTTAAAACTGCAGCTTGTATAATTCCTTCTGGTAAAACGGTAGGTACATCTTTAAGAGAATGTACTGCAATATCAATATCACCATTTAACATAGCAACATCTAAATTTTTAGTAAAGACACCTGTAACCCCTAATTCATATAAGGGTTTGTCTAAAACAATATCTCCCAAAGATTTTATAGGAACAATTACAGACTCATAGCCTAATTCCTTTAATTCTTTGCGCACTTTATTAGCTTGCCAAAGCGCTAATTCGCTATCACGAGTTCCTATTTTTATTATTTTCTGCATGGAGTTTTTGATTAAGATTTAAAAACCTTATTAATTACTTGTAGGCTTTGTGTAACAGATGTTTCTTCATCTTTTAAATGTTTCACAAATTGGGTGGTTATTTTCTGTATAAAACGTGAAGTTAAGATTTCTGCCTGAATTTCATCAAAACCTGCAATTTTTTTCTTCTGAAAATTAATTTCGTCGTTTGTAATATTTTCTAATGATTTCTTTAATGCAGCAATTGCTGGTGTAAACCTTCTATGATTTAACCATTCATTAAACTCTGCTTTGTGGGTCTCTATAATTGCCTCTGCAAATGGTACTTCTTGTTGACGAACTGCTAAAGTTTCGTCTGTAATCTTAGAAAGTTCATCTATATTTACAATAGAAACTCCATTAAAATCAGTAACATCTTTTGCCACATTTTCTGGCATCGATAAATCTAAAATTAATAAATCTCTATTTTTAGAAATATGTTCTTTTGTAATGGTAGGTTTATCTGCGCCTGTAGAAACAATTAAAACATCTGCTTTTTCTATTTCATCAGACAAGTTTTCTATAACTGCTTTTCTAATAGTAGCATGTTCTTTAACAAATTCTGTTGTTTTTTCTTCAGTTCTATTAATTAAACAAACAGATTTATTTTGCGTGTATTCGGCTAAGTTTTTACAAGTATGTTTTCCCATTTTACCTAAACCAAAAACTAAAATATTTTTAGAATTGTAATTTGGTAAATTTTTAATAAGATATTGAATAGCAGCATAAGAAACCGAAGTAGTACCAGAGCTTAATCTGGTTTCATTCTTAACGCGTTTACTTGCTTGTAAAACAGAATTTATCAGCCTTTCTGAATACGCATTGGTAGTCTTTAAAGATTTAGCCAATTTAAACGACTGTCTTAACTGACCTACAATTTCGTAATCTCCTAAAATCTGACTTTCTAAACCAGTACCAATTCTAAATAACTGATGTATTGCTTCTTGGTTTTTATAAACGTTAGAAACTTTAGAGAATTCTTGAATGGTTCCTTCAGAAAATTCACATAACAATTCTATTAATTGACATGGTCTTTCTGCAAAACCGCTTATTTCTGTTCTGTTGCAGGTAGAGATTATAAAGACCCCTTTATACCCTCTCTCTTTTGAAAGTTTTAACAACGAGATTTGATTTTCTTTTGATAAAGAAAATTTTCCACGCGTGTTAGCATCCGCTTTTTTGTAACTAACGCCAATATTATAAAAGTGCTCTTGCCTGTGCTCTTGCATATTATTCTAAAAGTTGGACAAAAGTATAAACTTCAATTAGAAAAAAATGTCGCTTAAAGGACTATTTGTATCGTTATATGTTTTTTAATTATTTTTTTTCCATAAAACATCCGAAAAGCATTACTTTTGCTATGTAATTGAGTTTTTACTTCTTTTTATATAGAATGATTCTAAATAAAAACCTTGAAACCAAAAAGAATAATTATGTTCAAAAATGTCGGAGAAAGTACTTTTGAAGAAATTACTTTAGAAAAAGGTTTTTATGTGCTTCATTTTCAGAACGAAAGTAAAGAAATAGAAAACTTTGAAAGAAACATAAATAACGCATTTATACAAATTCACTTTTGTTTAAGAGGTAAATCTAAATTTTTATTTAATAATGGCACCTACTCTTTTGATGTACTAGACAATAGAGCCATTTTATTGTACAATCCTCAAGGAGTTTTACCTATCAATTTAGAAATTCAACCAAAAACAACATTGGTTTCATTATTAATTTCTATCGAAAAATTTCACTCATTGTTCTCTAAAGAATCTGGTTACATTCCTTTTTTAAGTAATGAAAACAGTAACAAGAAATATTATGATGACACAGAAATAAAACCTACTGTTTCTATTATTTTACAACAAATTATAAATTCTAAAACAAATAGCTCTATTAGAGATTTATATGTTAGAGGTAAAATTTACGAATTATTAAGCATTCATTTTCAGAAAGAAGAAAACCTAGAGGGTGAATTTTGTCCGTTTTTAATAGATGAACAAAATGTTTTAAAAATTAGAAAAGCCAAAGAAATTATTATTGCAAGAATGGCAGAGCCACCAAGTTTGCAAGAACTAGCTAATGAAATTGGTTTAAATATTAAAAAATTAAAAGAAGGTTTTAAACAAATTTACGGAGATACCGTGTATAGTTTTCTATTTGATTATAAAATGGAATACGCAAGAAAATTACTAGAAAGCAATCAATTTAATGTAAATGAAGTTGGTATAAAAGTAGGTTATAGTACCTCTAGCCATTTTATTGCAGCCTTTAAAAAGAAATTTGGCACGACGCCTAAGAAATATGTAATGAGCTTAAAAGAGTAATCAGTAATCAGTAATCAGTAATCAGTAATCAAAATTAAAAAATTGGAACAACTTACACATTACGACATAGAAAATAATCAAAAGCAATTTCCTATAACAATTGTTTGTGATGCTATTAGAACACCAGAAAACATAGGAATGTGTTTTAGAATTTCTGAAAGTTTTGGAGTGCAAAAAATTTATTTTCATGAGAATTCACCTTCCACAGAAAATAGAATTGTAAAAAAGACGGCAAGAAATACGGTAAATCAAATTCAGCATGATGTTTATACAAATTTTGATACCTTAATACAGCAATTAAAGCTAGAAGGAAACACAATTATTGGTATAGAAATTACTGATAAAAGCATCGATATTCAAGATTTTAATTTTAAAAATCATGAAAAAATCGTATTACTTTTGGGCAGCGAAAGAAACGGAATTGAAAACATAAATTTACTAGACGAAACAATTGCAATACCAATGTATGGTAGAAATTCTAGCATGAATGTAATACATAGTTTGGCTATTACGTTGTATGAAGTTACAAATCAGTTGGCAGTAAGCAGTAAGCAGTAAGCAGTAAGCAAAAATTAAATTCTGAAACAAGTTCAGAACAAAAAACAAAATAACAAAAGTCTATTTTTTCAACCTAAAAACTTGAAACTTTGAAGCTTTGAAACTTTTTTAAATGAAGGGAATATTACTTAACAATTTAGGATCACCAGATTCTACAGAAACACAAGACGTTAAAAATTATTTAGGTGAATTTTTAATGGATGAACGTGTAATTGACATTCCGTATTGGAAACGTTGGTTACTTATTAACGGAATTATACTACAAACAAGACCTAAAAAAGCAGGTGCTGCTTATAAGAAAATCTGGTGGAAAGAAGGCTCTCCGTTAGTAGTAATATCTCAAAGATTTACAGATAAAGTAATTAAAAAAGTAGACCTACCAGTTGCTTTGGCAATGCGTTATGGTTCTATGACCATGGAAAAAGGAATTAAAGAATTGGTAGATAAAGGGGTTACAGAAATCTTTTTAGCGCCCTTATACCCTCATTACGCCATGTCTTCTTATGAAACTGTTGTTGTTAAGGCAGAAGAAATTTTGGCAGAAAAATATCCAAATGTAAAACTAGACCTTTTACCTGCTTTTTATAACGAGCCAGATTACATAAAAGCAATGAGTAACAACATTGCCAATCATTTAGAAGGTTTTGATTACGATCATATTTTGTTTTCTTATCACGGTATTCCAGAGCGTCATATCATGAAATCTGATGTTACCAAAAACCACTGTAAAATAGACGGTTCTTGTTGTGAGCGTAATTCGGTTGCACACCACACATGTTACAGACATCAGTGTTTTGAAACGACCAAAGAAATTGCGAAAACATTAAATTTAAAAGAAGGTACGTACAGCAATTCTTTTCAATCTCGTTTATTAAAAGATCCTTGGTTAAAACCATATACCGATTTTGAAATTGAGAAATTTCCAGGAGAAGGTAAAAAGAAACTAGCCGTAATTACTCCTGCATTTGTTGCAGATTGTTTAGAAACTTTAGAGGAAATTGCAATGGAAGGAAAAGACGAATTCTTAAAATTTGGTGGTACAGATTATAAACACATACCTTGTATGAACGATAATGACGATTGGGTAGATGTGATGGTAAAATGGATTAACGACTGGAGAAAGAAGTAAACAGTAGTCAGTCTCAGTCTCAGTCTCAGTCTCAGTCTCAGTAAGCAAAATAAAAACTTTGCGCCTCGGCGACTTTGCGAGAAGTTTTTTTGAAACTAAATTTATAAAAAATGGATTTCCTTTACGTAAAAGCATTACACATTATCTTTGTAGTCACTTGGTTTGCAGGTTTATTTTACATTATCCGCTTATTTATTTACCACGTAGAAGCAGAAAAAAAACCAGAACCTGCCAAAGAAATTTTACAAACCCAATACAAATTAATGAGTAAAAGGTTGTGGTACATGATTACTTGGCCTTCTGCTATTTTAGCAAGTTTTTTTGCCTTTTGGATGCTATATAAAAACCCAGTGTATTTAGAAATGCCTTGGATGCATGTAAAATTAACTTTTGTTTTAGCTTTATATTTTTACCACTATTCTTGTCAGAAAATATACAAGCAACTGCAAAACGATGTTATAAAATACTCTGCTTTTAAATTAAGAATATGGAACGAAGTTGCTACAATTATACTTTTTGCAGTAGTTTTTTTAGTAACCTTAAAATCTGCCATTAACTGGATTTGGGGCGTTGCCGGAATCTTTCTTTTTGGAGTTTTACTAATGTTAGGTATTAGACTCTACAAAAAAATTAGAGAAAAGAAATCTTGGGAAAAAGCCGAGAGAGAGGTTTTGGAAAAAGAGTAAGCAGTCACAGTTTTCAGTCTCAGCTGCTCACTGTAAACTGCTACTGAAAACTGTAAACTAAATTACCCTCTAATACTCTGCTCAAACGGAATTCTATTTACAATAGACCTTCCTAAAGTAACTTCATCTGCGTATTCTAATTCGTCACCTACAGAAATTCCACGTGCAATTGTACTTGTAGTAATTTCAAATTTTTCTATTTGTTTAAAAATATAAAAGTTCGTTGTATCCCCTTCCATGGTAGAACTTAACGCAAATATCAATTCTTTTACTTCTCCGCTTTCTACTTTTTTTATTAGGCTTTCTATTTTTAAATTCTGAGGACCAATACCTTCAATAGGAGAAATTTTTCCACCCAAAACATGGTACAACCCATTAAATTGAGATGTACTTTCTATAGCCATTACATCTCTAATATCTTCTACTACACAAACAATTTCTGGATTTCTTTTTACATTATTGCAAATATCACACAACTCCGTATCAGAAATATTGTGACATTTCTCACAGTTTTTTACATCATTTCTTAAATGCAACAAAGACTCCGTTAAGAATTTTGTATTATCCGAAGGTTGTTTTAATAAATGCAATACCAAACGCAATGCAGTTCTCTTACCAATACCAGGCAAACGAGACATCTCATTTACTGCGTTTTCTAAAAGTTTTGATGAAAAATCCATAACTGCAAATTTAACTCAATAAAGAGAAAGTTATCAGGAAAAACATTCTTTTATCATTGAAATACTTGTCTATTTTCTTTGCTCAAATATCTATTCTCTAATCGCTAAAAATCCTATATTCGTAATTCATAATTGAATATTCGTAATTTCACATGCATCCACTTTATATCCTAGTTTTAATAGTCGCTTATTTTACAGTTTTAATCTTTATTTCTTACCTCACCGGAAAATCTGCAGACAACAAAACATTTTTTAAAGCAAACAATTCTTCCCCCTGGTATTTAGTTGCCTTTGGTATGATTGGTGCCTCCCTTTCTGGCGTTACATTTATCTCTGTTCCTGGTTGGGTAGAAACAGATTCTATGAGCTATTTTCAAATGGTTTTAGGGTATGTAGTCGGTTACGCTGTTATTGGTTTGGTTTTACTACCACTCTATTACAAACTAAACTTAACATCTATCTACACCTATTTACAAGATCGTTTCGGAAACTATTCTTATAAAACAGGTGCTAGTTTTTTTCTACTTTCTAGAGTAGTTGGTGCTGCATTTAGACTCTTTTTAGTAGCAAATGTGCTACAAGCTATTTTATTTGGTGCTTATGGCGTTCCATTTTGGGTAACCGTGTCTATTACTATTTTATTAATTTGGTTATACACTTTTAAAGGTGGTATTAAAACTATTGTTTGGACAGATACATTACAGACTTTATTTATGCTGATTGCAGTAGGCGTTTGTATTTACAATATTTCTAGTGAAATGAAAATAGACAATCTCTTTACGTATGTTGCAGATAGTAAAATGTCTAAAACCTTCTTTTTTGAGGATATTAATGCAGGGAATTATTTCTGGAAACAATTTTTATCTGGTGCATTTATTGCTGTTGTAATGACAGGTTTAGACCAAGATATGATGCAAAAAAACCTGACGTGTAGAAATTTAAAAGATGCACAAAAAAATATGTTCTGGTTTACAATTGTGTTAGTTATTGTAAACTTTTTCTTTTTAGCTTTAGGTATTTTATTAACAGATTACGCACAACGAAAAGGAATAGACACGCACAAGGACCAACTTTTTCCATATATTGCTACCCAAGGAAACTTAGGTTTGGCCACTGCCCTTTTCTTTATATTAGGTTTAATTGCTGCGGCCTATTCTAGTGCAGATTCTGCCCTAACTTCTTTAACTACTTCTTTTAGTATTGATATTTTAGAAATTGATAAAAAGAAAGACAAAAACGAACAAGAAAAAATTAGAAAGAAGATTCATATTATATTTTCTTTTGTGTTGATTGCAACCATTCTAATCTTTAAATATTTTATTGCGGATGCTAGTGTTATTGCAAAAATATTTACGTTTGCAGGTTATACATACGGACCTTTATTAGGTTTATATGCTTTTGGTATGTTTACCAAAATGAAAGTAAAAGATAAATTGGTACCAGCTATTTGTATTATTGCTCCAATTTTTACGTATGTAATTAGTTATTATTCTAAAGAAAAACTTGGTTTCGATTTTGGCTTTTTTGTGTTGGTTTTAAATGGCTTTTTAACGTTTGTTGGATTGTATTTAGCGAAGAAGTAATTTGGGTTGTTTCTAAGCTTATTTTCAGATAAATTCATTAACTTGTGATGTTAAAGATTAAAACGTTAGATAACAATTTAGTTGCTGTAAGCTAAAAAAAAACGAATGACATACTACAAAACATCACATCAAGTCAATTTTGGTAAGAGGATAATACCTCTTAAGATGATTGAACATATGTCATTTGATGACTGGGAAGATTTTATTGAAGAGTGGGTTGACATAAAAAAGACTGTATATATAGAGGCTGAAAGATTCGGAGGTGCTGGAGATAAAGGAAGAGATGTTGTAGGCTATGTAACTGATAAAAACAAACAAAACTATACTTGGGATTGTTTTCAGTGCAAACATTATAAAAATGCATTAACACCTGCTCAAGTATATAAAGAATTTATTAAAATATTATACTATACTTTTAAATTAGAATACCCAATACCTAGGAAATTTTATTTTATTGCACCAAAAGGTTGTGGAACTTCACTTTCCAAATTACTTCAAAATCCAACCGAACTAAAAAATGCAATAGTAAATAATTGGGATAAACATTGTGAAATTGACACTACTGTAGGTGGAATAAAATTAGAAGGAGAATTTTTAAAATGGGTAAATAATTTTGATTTTTCAATTTTCTCAAAAATTCACACTAAGAATATTTTAAAAGAACATATTTCACATCCTAATCATCTAATAAGGTTTGGTGGTGGGTTACCTGAACGTGAAAAATTAGATACCGCTAATATACCAAGTTCAATACAAAGTTCGGAAACTACATACGTTAATCAACTTTTATCTGCATACGGTTCTGAAAGCAAAGAAGATTACAAAAATGTAATAGATTTAGATTCAAAAGAACTTTATAAAAACCATTTTACAAGAGCTAGAATAAGTTTTCATCACGCAGAACAGTTAAGGAATTTTACTAGAGATAACCTACCTATTGACACCTTTGAAGATTTTCAAAATGAAATATTAGAAGGGATTATTGATATTGTTGAAGAAATCCATTCGAATAATTTTATAAAAGTAAAAGAAGTAGAAAGAGAAGCAGGAAAAGCAATAATCTCTTCAAACCCACTAAAAGAGGTTAGTCTTATTTATGATAAAAAAGGAATTTGTCATCAATTAGTGAATGATAATAAAATCAAATGGACATAATGGAAACTAAAAAAAATATAAATCCATTTAACAATAGTGTTGAAGCTGGTCTTCGAATCTTAACAATTTTAAATGAATCATTTCCTCAATCTTTTGATTTACAAAACCTTGTTTATCTTGACTATCTAACTATACATTCAGCAGATATTGACAAAACTACACAAAGTCTTCATCCAGCAGTCCCCTATCGTTCAGGTGAAATAATGGTTAGAAGTTCTATCATTGAAAAAGGATTAAATCTTTTTATCACAAAGAATTTAATAGAAAAGCAATATAATTTTAATGGTATAGAATATAAAGCAACTGAAAACGCAATGCCATTTCTTGAATCACTTGAAGAACTATACTCAATCAAGCTTCAGGAAAAAGCAAATTGGGCTATTAATAAATACTCAAAACACACCAAAGAAGAATTAAAAAAAATTATGACTCCAAAATTATCAGAGATAGACAATGAGTTTAATATTGAAATTTTACAATAATGAAAACGGGATTCATAATAAAAGAGTTACGACTGATAGGTAAATCAGTTGAAAATGCAAGTATCGTTTTTGAAAAAGGCGTTAATATCATTACTGGTCCTTCAAACGTAGGTAAATCATATATTTTCCAATGCTTCAATTATATGTTTGGTGGTTCAAAACCGCCAAAATCTATTAAAGAATCAAGAAATTACGATTTCATCTATTTAGAATTAATTGATTCAACAAACACCACTTATACTTTATTAAGCGATTTAAAAGGTGGCAGTTTTAAACTTTATAATTCATCTATAGATAAAATTAAAGAAACTGATGAATTCGAAATTCTTGATAGAAAACATAGTCCCTATAATGAACAAACTGTTTCCGCTTTTTTACTTAAACTAAATAATCTTACAGGCAAAAAAATCAGAACAAACCAAAAGGGAAAAACTAGACCAATTTCATATCGTGATATTGTAAAATTCTCAATGGTTAATGAATCCAAAATCACTACAGAAGAATCATTGATCGTTAGTCATTATACAAAAGCTACCGAAGAATCAAATGTTTTAAAATTAATTGTTACAGGAAATGATGATAGCACTATAATTGAATCCCTTTCTCAAAACCAAATATCAAATAGAAAAGGAAAATTAGAAATATTAAAAGAGTTTATAAATGACAATACTAAGGATTTAAAAGCTCTTAAAGTTGAACCATCATTGATGCTGAGCGAGACTAATTCTTTAATTGAAAAATTAACAGAAAACCATTCTAATCTTCAGAATAAATTCAATGAAATAGAAAGTGAAAGAGTAAAAACTTTAAACATTCTTCATAAAAGAAAATCACGTAAAAGAGTAATCGAAGAGTTATATAAAAGAACAGACTTATTAAAATCTCATTATTATTCAGATGTATCACGCTTAAAATCGACTATTGAAACAAGTGTTTTATTAAATGAAGAAAATCATTCTACCAATGGTAATTGCCCACTTTGTAATGGAGAAATAGAAGAAAAATGCTCAATTGCAGACATTAATAAAATAATAGATTCTTGCAGTAAAGAAATACAAAAAATTGAATCATTGATTCAAGAATTACTTGAATCAGAAAAAATATTAAAAGAAGAATTTAAGGATGTGTCTACAGAAGTTTTTGACTTAGAGGAAAATATAAATAAATACACTTTAGAAATTGATAAAGGAGTTGGCTTGGAAATGGGGTTGATAATTGAACAAATCAACCAACAAAATGAAAAGAAAAGTATAGCTCTTGGAGCTTTATATAAATTTGAGCAACTTGAAAAATTTAAAGCAGAAAAAGAAAAACTAGAAAACTCTATACCTAAATCTAGTTCTAAAGAAACATTTGAGCATATATCAACTGCATCATTAACACCACTTTCAGAAGCGATAAAATCTGTTCTTAAAGGTTATAATTACCCAAATCTAACTGATGTCAGTTATAGTGAGGAGCAAAATGATTTTGTAATTTCAGGTGAAGACAGAAATCTATCTGGGAAAGGGGTTAGAGCAATTATTTATTCCGCTTTCATTGTAGCATTACAAGAACTAATATTAAAAAAAGAATATTCAATAGGTGTACCAATAATAGATTCTCCATTAGTCTCTTATAAGAAGCCAGAAAATATTGGAGCGGAAAGGATTAGTGATGATTTAGCAATGGATTTCTATAGATATATCTGTAATCAAAGTGATTTAGAACAAATAATTATAATTGAAAATGAAGTACCACCAACAGATATAAAAGAAAACATAAATCATATAAAATACACAAGAGAAAATGGCTTTATACCTACGAAATAAAGGCTGCCGCTAACAATGTATATAAAAATAGGGCTTTTGTGCTAACTCCAAAGGTCTGTGTTTATTTACAAAGTTCGCTAAATATAAAATTTAGCATTTAAACGAAAGTTAAAAACAAAATATTTATATTTAGCTAAGTGTTAAATCCGAAATATAGTGCTTATCATCTGCCCTACTTTCCATATACAAACCGTTAGCAAATTCAATAAAAAAACCACTTAAACCTTAAAAAAACAAGCATATATCATTTTATAAATAAATAACATGAAAAAATCAATTTCAATCATTGGCTCCGGACCTTCTGCCCTACTTTTAGCGGCATTTTTAGATACTGAAAAGTTTGAGGTTACTATTTATGAAAAAAATAAAACAGCAGGAAGAAAACTATTAGTTGCCGGAAAAGGTGGTTTTAATTTGACACATTCAGAACCTATTCTAGATTTTATTGAACGCTATACGCCTACTGATGTTTTAAAAGATGCTTTATTAAATTTCACCAATGATGATTTTAGAAATTGGTTACAATCCATAGGAATTCCGACGTATATTGGCAGTAGCAAGAGAATTTACCCCGAAGAAGGTATAAAACCAATCACTGTTTTAAATACTATCTTAAATCATTTAAAAGAAAAAGGAATCATTTTTAAATATGAACACATTTTTTCTGGTTGGGATGCTGAAAATAATTTAATCATCAATGACAAGATTATTCATTCTGATTATACGGCTTTCTCTTTAGGTGGCGCTAGTTGGAAAATTACTGGTTCTGATGGAAGCTGGTTAGAAACGTTTCAAGAAAAAGGTGTAAACACAGCTCCGTTTGAAGCTTCTAACTGTGCTTTTAAAATTGATTGGAATCTAGATTTCATCAAACAAAATGAAGGAAATCCTTTAAAAAATATTGCTATTTCTTGTGCTGATAAAACACAAAAAGGAGAAGCTGTAATTACCAAATTCGGAATCGAAGGAAATGCTATTTACGCCTTGAGTCCGCAGATTAGAGCACAACTAAAATCCGAAGAAAAGGCAATAGTTTACATCGATTTTAAACCTACTTTTTCACAAGAAGAAGTGAGCAATAAAATGGTAAATTCAAACTTTAAAAACACCACACAAATTTTAAAGAAAGGATTAAAATTAAGCACTTCTCAAATAGAGTTACTTAAAATTCATCTTTCTAAAGAAGCGTATTTAGATACAGTAATTTTATCAAAATATATTAAAAAATTTCCTTTAGAAATTACAGGTTTAGGGAAATTAAACACTGCAATTTCTACCGTTGGCGGAATAGCATTAAACGCTGTAGACACTCATTTTCAGTTACATAAAATTCCGAATCAATTTTGTATTGGAGAAATGTTAAATTGGGATGCTCCAACTGGAGGATATTTAATTCAGGGTTGTGCAAGTTCTGGTGTTTACTTAGCAAAGTATATCAACAAAAATCTTTAAAAAGGCTGTTTTAGAGTGTTAATACTCTTAAAATATTCTGTATTTTTACTGTATAGAATTTATATATAATGTCTAAAGATTTAAGTAATTACAGAAAATCCTACGAAAAACAAGAACTTTTAGAAAGTACTTGTCCAGAAAATCCCATGGAATTTTTTCAAACTTGGTTTCTAAAAGCCGATACATCAAACATGGTAGATGAAAGTAACGCCATGACTGTATCTTCCATTGGTTTAGATGGTTTTCCTAAAAGTAGAGTTGTTTTATTAAAAAAATTCACTTGGGAAGGTTTTATATTTTATACCAATTACAATTCGGAAAAAGGAAAAGCAATTGCAGCGAATAATAATATTTGCTTGTCTTTCTTCTGGCCTGCCTTAGAACAACAAATTATTATAAAAGGGAATGCAGAAATATTAGCAGAGAATTTATCTGATGGTTATTTTGAATCTAGACCAGACGGAAGTAAATTAGGTGCTTGGGCATCTAACCAAAGTGCTGTTGTTGCTTCTAGAGAAGAATTAGATGGCAATTTAAAACGATTAGAAGATAAATTTGAAGGAAAAGAAATAGTTAGACCCAAGCATTGGGGAGGTTATTTGGTAAAACCAATTTCTATAGAATTTTGGCAAGGGAGACCAAATAGAATGCACGATAGAATAAGATATACCTTAGAAGAAGATTTTTCTTGGAAAAAAGAAAGATTAGCACCATAAATTTTTATATTTACAACTCAACAATTAGAATTGAATGAAAACTTTATACATTGTTAGACATGCAAAATCTTCTTGGGAATACTCAGGAATAGAAGATATTGACAGGCCTTTAAAAAAACGCGGAATAAAAGACGCACATTTAATGTCTAAATTCTTAGCAAAAGAAATAGGCAGACCAGATGTTTTTGTATCAAGTAGTGCCAATAGAGCACTACATACATCTGTAATTTTTTGTGAAAACTTCGAATTTCCTTTATCTAACCTTCAAGTAAAAAGACAGTTATATAGCTTTAGTGATGGTTATTTGGTAAAAACAGTAAATGCTTTAGACGATGGTTTTAATTCTGCCATCATTTTTAGTCATGATCACGGTATCAATAGCTTTGTAAATAAGTTTGGTAACAAGCCTATTTCGCATGTATCAACTTGTGGTGTTGTAGGTATTCAGTTCGAAGATAAACATTGGAAAAATATTAAAAAAGGGAAAACGTTTATGATAGAATTCCCTAAAAACCATAAATAAAATAATTTGTTAGAAATTAAAAAATATGGTGCTATAGATATTGGATCAAATGCTATTAGATTACTTATATCCAACGTTATAGTATCTGAAGACAAAGAGCCTCAGTTTAAAAAATCTTCTCTAGTACGTGTGCCCATACGTTTAGGAGCAGATGCTTTTGTTGGCGGAATTATTAGCGAAAAAAACACTACCAGAATGATTAATGCTATGGAAGCATTTAAATTATTAATGGATGTAAATGGTGTAGAAAGATATAAAGCTTGTGCAACTTCTGCAATGAGAGAAGCTGAAAATGGAAAAGAAATTGCTGAAAAAATTTTTAATCAAACTGGTGTAAAAATTGATATTATAGGTGGTAAAGAAGAAGCAGCCATAATATCATCTACAGATCTAAATCAATTAATACAAGGAGATAGCTCTTATCTTTATGTAGATGTTGGTGGTGGTAGCACAGAATTCACCCTTTTTTCTGAAGGTAAAATTCTTACTTCTAAATCTTTTAAAATGGGTACGGTGCGTTTGTTAAGCAACAAAAAATCTGTAAACAAAGAAATTTTTACAAACGTAGAGAAATGGATAAAGAAAAATACGAAAGATTTAAAGAAAGTCTCTTTAATTGGCTCTGGCGGTAACATTAATAAGTTATTTAAAATGTCTGGACGTGCAGAAGGAAAACCTATTTCTTATATTTATCTAAATGCTCAATATCAATTCTTAAAACAAATGACTTATGACGAACGTATCTCTGAGTTAAGTTTAAACCCAGATAGAGCAGATGTTATTATACCAGCAACCAAAATTTACCTGTCTGCAATGAAATGGAGTGGTGCTCGAAAAATTTATGTTCCTAAAATTGGACTTTCTGATGGAATAATTAAAAGCCTATTTTACAATAAGTTGTGATTTTTTTATGATTTCTTTAACATAATTTGTATTTTTGTTAGGCAAAATTGTGACTTGCTAAAAAATTGTGTGTCATATACATGAATTCAAAAATCAAAAACAAGTATATTATGAAAAAAATTTTACTAAGTGCTACACTATTAATGTTTGGAGCAGCAGCATTTGCTCAAGACTTACCAACAAATCCAGAACCAGGAAAATGTTACGTACGTTGTAAAACTCCAGAAGTTTGGAAAAACGAAGATGTAACTATTGAAGTGGCTCCGGCTTATAAGAAAATTGTTACACATCCTGCAGAATACAATACTGTTACAGAAAGAGTTTTAATTAAAGAAGCTGGACAACGTTTAGTTGTTGTACCTGCAGTTTGGGAAGACAAAACAGTAAACTATACTGCTAAAGTAGACGCAAACAAATTAAGTGTAATTAATGCTACTTTTAACCCAGATTCTCAAACGATAGAAACAAAAGCTGCTTCTGCAAATTGGGAAATGAGTGAAAAAGCACCTGATTGTGAGTCTAGCGATCCTAACGATTGTAGATACTGGTGTTTTGTGCCGGTTCCTGCTCAATTTGTAACTGTACCTTTAACTAAATTAGATAAAGACGCTAGTACTGTATCTAACAAAGTTCCTGGATATGATAAAACATATACAACTAAAGTAATGGTAACGCCACCTACTACTAAATCTATTGAAATTCCTGCAGAATATGGAAGCATCAACAAAACAGTTTTAGTTAAAGATGCATGGCAAGAAGAAGTTACTGTTGCTGCGAAGTACCAAACTGTAACTAAAGAAATCTTAGTTAATAAAGGTGGATTAACAACTTGGAAAGAAGTTGAATGTGCATTAGTTAACAACACTATTTTACCAATTAACTGGAATTTAGGAAGCGCTACTTTAACTTCTGCTGCTAAAGGAATTATCGATACAAGATTATTACCTGTATTAAAAACAGGTGTATCTGTAGCTTTAGAATCTCATACAGACTCAAGAGGAACCAAAGCATCTAACCAAGACTTATCTGAAAGAAGAGCACAAGCAGTAACTAACTATTTAATTTCTAAAGGTGTAAACCCAAGTAAATTAACTGGTAATGGTTACGGTGAAGCTAAATTAACAAACAGATGTGCAGATGGTGTTTCTTGTACAGAAGCACAACACAGAGCAAATAGAAGAACTACGTTTAGAGTAGTGAATGAAAAATAATTATCTTCTTTAAAAAAGATATAAAAAAAACCGAAGCAAATTGCTTCGGTTTTTTTTTGCTTTAATAATTCTCTATAACAGACTGAATAAAAGGATAATAATAATCTGTAAGAATTAAACCTTTTTTATAACCAATCATTTTTCCTTTATGATTTACAAATACTAACGTAGGAAATGATCTTATTTTAAATTTTCTTTTTAAATCATTATTTACCTCTAACATCTCCGCAGAAATTAAATCTATATTTCTAGGACTATCTGCTTCATATAAAACTAAATCTTTATCTGCTATAGCCTTAAATTTTTCTGAATGAAAAAGATTCTTATCTAAAACCTTACAGGGGCCACACCAATCTGATCCTGTAAAATAAATAAGTACTGGCTTATTTTCTTTTTTAGACTTCTTTAAAGCCTCATTAAAAGAAGGCTCCCACTTTATAGAAGATGATTCTTGTATCTTAACTTCTTGCTTTTCTACTGGCTTTTCTTGTGCTATAATATATGTAGCTGATAAAAAACAAATAGAAAAACTTAAAATGACTTTTTTCATGAATATTAATTTCATCAAAAATATCAAAAATAATACCATAAAAAAAACTCCAAAGAAATTTTACCTTAAATAGGCCTTAAAAAAAGGTTCATCTTTCAATTTGAAAAAGAAATCTGGTGAAGAAAATGATTTGTAAAAAACAAAAAGCCGTAATTAAAAAATTACGACCTTAGGTTATTCTTCGAATATAATAAATTCAATCCCCCAATTTAATTATTACATCTTATCTTCAGAATAAGAACAAATATATAAAAATTTTAACAATATTTTAAGAAAACAAGCACATTTAGTTATTAATTACATTAAATTTAAAAATATGATTAGAATAATATAAAATTATTAAATAGTTAAGAAACTTCTAGCATTAATATATGAATCTTAATTGTATAAAAATTAGCTTTCAGATACAATGGTATAAAATTATTAAATATTAAAAACGAACTACTGAACCTGGGTTCATTTTTAGCAAGTCTAAGGTTTTATTACGTCTAATTTTATTAGTTTCTGTTTCTATAAATTTAGCTACAAAATAAATTTCTTTTGGAGATTCAAATTTAGTAAATGATTCTAATTGCTGTATTTTCAATTTTAATTCACCTTTTATTTTATTTGTAATAAAAGGATGTTCTATAATTAATACAAGTTTTTGTCCTAGTTGTTCGTCTGAAACCCCTGCAACAAAAAAACGTTTACTGATGATTTCTGATAATTTTTCTTCAATTTTTTCGGGATGTAATTTTATACCTCCAGAGTTTATTACATTGTCAAAACGCCCCAACCATTCAAATTGATTCTCTGAAACTAATTGAATAATATCATTTGTAAAAATTACTTCATTAGAAACCTTTGGTGCTTTAATTACCAGACAGTTTCTAACATCTTTATAAATTTCTACATTTGGTAGTGTTTGATAAAAGTCCTTATGTGAAGATTTTTTATGACCATTGTTTTGTAATGAAGAAAAGTTATTCAACCTTTTAACGGCAATATGAGTAATGGTTTCCGTCATCCCGTAAGTAGCAAAAACACTACAACTAGAGCTCTGAATTTTATCTTGTAATTGATTAGAAACTACGCCTCCACCAACAATTAATTTCTTAATTTGATGTAATGAATTGATAGAATTCTCTAACTGTAACGGAACCATTGCAGAGAAATCATACAGTTTTTTCATCCCACGTAGTGGAAAAGATGTTGGAGATATAATATCTAATTGCCAGCCTAAAGTTAAAGCACGTATCAACATCATCTTACCGGCAATATACTCTGTAGGTAAGCATAATAATGCTGTTGTATTTTCTTTTAACTCAAAAAAAGCACCAGTTGCTAAAGCAGAATTCATCATCTTACTTTTTTCCAATTTTATATCTTTTGGAATACCTGTAGAGCCAGAAGTTTTAACCGTAATATATGCTTCTTCAGAAAACCAAGTTTTTAAAAAATGGTGAATTTCAACTGAAAAACGAGATGCATACGAAAGAATTTCGTTTACAGAAGCAAATGAAACCTCATTTAATTGAAAGCTGGTATGAAACTTATCTATTTTCAATCTTCTAAAATTCTATAATTTTCTTTTAAATTAACCGGTTTAGTAATCTTACCCGTTAATTTTTCTTTCCAATTTTTCCATCCATATTTTTTTGAAAAAATGAATAATAGTATTGGATATAAAACCAAGACAGGAAAAAACATTTCCCATCCTACAGAAGGTTCTGAAGTATCTACGTACAAAGCATCTGTTTGAAAAACCGTCCAATCGGTCGTTACAAAAAATGCCGCTACAATATTATTAATAGCATGTAAACCTAGCGACAACTCAGTACCTTCATCCATTAAAGTAGTTATTCCGTAAAAGAAACCCGTACCAATGTAAAAAACCATAGAAATGTATCCTAGTTTCTCCACCTCCGGATTTGCTCCATGCAACAAGCCAAAACAAACCGAAGTAAAAATTAATGGGAACCATCTATTTTTAGTTAAAATACCCAAACCTTGCATAAAATACCCTCTAAAAAGTAATTCCTCAAACGAAGTTTGAAAAGGTAAAAACAAAAAAGAAACAGCTAATAAGGTAAAGAAAGGAATCGCTTTAAAATTCCACACATAATTATCCGGAGATAAATAAATACCCAACATAATTACTACAGAAGAGATAATTCCCCAAAGAATAAAACCAAACCAAAAACGTTTCCAATCTATTCTCTTCCTACTCGTTACTAGAGATGTAACCGTTCTTTTATGTATATATTTGACTCCAATAATAAGGCTAATAAGACCAAATATGAACATCAAAATCATAAAAAAAAGGAAGAGATTTTTATCGATATCTAATGTCATAAAATTATTTTCTCCAGCGGCAATAAATTCAGAAAAATTTGCAGAATGCATAATAGCTATGGCTGTTAAAGGCAATACACCAATAATTTGCCAGCCAACAAAAACAACTATAATGGTTAACACCCAATGAAACCATTCACTTTTTCCTTTATATGCTTGTTGTATGTAATTCATGTTTATAAATTAAAATTCCACTTTTGTGCTGGATTATACTGTAACGTTCCGTTTTTAACAACTAACGGACTTGTAAAATTATTTGTAAATAAACCGCCAGTACCTAAGCCTTGTGGTAAATTACTTTTTAATGTATGTGTAAACTGCGCAATAGCATTCAATCCAATATTACTTTCTAACGCAGAGGTAATCCACCAATCAGCATTTATTGCTTCTGCACATTTAATCCATTCTAAACTCCCCGCAAAACCACCAATCAAACTCGGTTTTAAAATGATAAATTGAGGTTGAATTGTTTGTAATAACTGCTTTTTTTCTTCGGATGAAAATATACCAATCAACTCTTCATCCAATGCAATTGGCAAAGGTGTTTTAGCACACAATGCAGCCATTTCTTGCACTTGCCCTTGTTTAATGGGTTGTTCTATAGAATGAATTTCTAATTCGGATAACCGTTTTAATTTTTCTAATGCATTTTTAGGATTAAAAGCACCATTTGCATCTACTCTTAATTCTATTTCTTTGGAAGAAAATTCTTTTCTAATTGATTTTAATAACGCAATTTCAGCTTCAAAATCAATAGCACCAATTTTCATTTTGATGCAAGAAAAACCAGTTTCTAATTTTTCTTTGATTTGCTTTTTCATAAATGCTTTTTCTCCCATCCAGATAAGGCCGTTTATAGCAATAGATTCATTTCCTTTTATAAATTCTGATGGAAATAAATTAAATTGATCGTCACTTTTAAGTGATAAAAAAGCCTGTTCTAATCCAAATTGTATAGACGGAAACTCACGTAGCTCATTAAGTAAACAAGACAAACCTTTGTTAATGTTCCTACAAGCCCAAATTAGTTTTTCTTCATAATTAACTACATCATCTATACTTAAACCTCTAAACAAACCAGTTTCTCCAATACCTGTTTTACCATTTTGTTCTAAAATAATAAACCACGTTTCTTTGGTTCTTAAAATTCCTCGAGAAGTACCACTTGGATTTTTAAAATTGAGCGTATATTTTTTGTGAGTAGCGTGTATCAAAAGAATTTATTTTTTATAAAAATATTTATATGAATACCGACTTTTTTGTGCCTTACAACAGCCAATAAAATACTATTAATGGTCTTTTCAACGAAAGAAGAAGAATTAATCTTCTTTTTTATCTTCTACAAAAGCTTTAAAATTATCTAAATAAGATTGATCTTGCTCCATGAATGTTCCTTTAAAATATGGAAAAATACAAGCCATTAAAAAAGTATCACTTTGGCAACTGGCATTTAAAGTAACGGTTGTAACCCCGTCTTTTTCTGTAAAAATATAATCGTCTTTTTTAAGCATACCCTGTGCATTAAAAAACAAGGTTACTTTTTCATTGGGTACATACGCCAATACTTTTTCAGTCATTGTAATCTCTTGACCTTGATTTAGAACTACTAGCTTATAGATACTTCCTATTTTTCCAGGATTTTCATTAACAACCTCAAAAGACTGTACTTCTGGAATCCAGTTATTTACATCCTCAGAATTATTAAAAGCTGTAAAAACCTCGTCTACAGACTTATTTATAGACACTTCTGCGGTATACGTTGTTTCTTTTACAATTAAACCTGTTAGTAAAAAAATCACTATGAAGGTAGAGATAATTATTAATATTACTTTTATTGTTTTCATTTTATAAATTTATATTTCCTCCTATTTCTAATATAACCAACTCTTTATTCTTTGCTGTAAATTTAGATTTTGCTTCATTAACATCTATTTCTATTGGTGGAAAAGTATTAAAATGACAGCCTATTACTTTGGTACACTCCACTAAATCACTTGCAATAATTGCATCTTCAACTCCCATTGTAAACGTATCTCCAATAGGAAAAATAGCCGCATCAAGTTTTGTTGTTAAAGGGATTAATTTCATATCCATGGTAACAGCAGTATCTCCTGCAACATATAAGTTTTTATCTTTAGATGAAATAACAAAACCACCTGGCTCACCGCCATACGTGCCGTCTACAAAAGAAGAAGTATGAATTGCATTTACGTATTTGGCAGAAAATTGCTCCGTTTTAAAAGTTCCACCATGATTTAATGGATGTATCTTTAAATCTTTTGCGCCATAATACATGGCTATTTCATAGTTAGAAACGATCACCGCCTTTGTTCTTTCTGCGATTACTTCTACATCTAAAACATGGTCTTGATGCGCATGGGTTAATAAGATAAAATCTGCTTTCAAATTAGAAATATCTATATGAGAAGCCAATGCATTACCCGAAATAAACGGATCTATTAAAATAGTTACTTTATTAATTTCTATAGAAAAACAAGAATGCCCTAAATATTTAATCTTCATATCTTACAATTATAATTGAATTCTAATTTACAATATTTGTCCAATTCCAAAAAGAATTGCAAACAAAAAAGTACTCAATGCTACTTTCTTTAATTCACTATCTAATTCCGAAGGTACCGTGTTGTTTGCAACAGTTTTTACGTTTTTAAGTAACGGCACAAAAGCCATTAAGAAAATAAGTTGATAAACAGTTTTAAAATCTAAAAAAGTATACACACAAGCAGTAATTAAAGCACCAAAAATCAATCCATAATGGTATTTTTTTGCTTTTAATATTCCTAATTTTACCACTAGCGTATTTTTATTATTTTTTTGATCCTCTTCCCTATCTCGTAAATTATTTAGATTTAGAACCGCCGTACTTAGCAACCCAACAGATATTGCGGGTAGAAAAACAGTAAAATCTATCTGTTTTGTAAATAAGAAATAACTACCTACAACACTTAGTAATCCAAAGAATAGAAAAACAAAAATATCTCCAAAACCACTATATCCATAGGCTGAATTACCAACTGTATATTTTATAGCTGCTGCTATTGAGGCAATTCCTAAACCTAAAAACAGTATAGAATACCCAAAATTTTCTTTACCAAAAGAAACGTAAATAAGCACTAAAGCAATTATTAAGGTGATAATTGTTGTAATTATCATGGCTAATTTCATTTGTTTCGGAGTAATTGCTCCTGATGAAACCATACGTGCTTCTCCTGTTCTATTTTTATCGGATCCTTTAATTCCGTCTCCATAATCGTTTGCAAAATTAGACAATACTTGAAAACCAATAGTGGTTAAAATTGCTAACCAAAAAATAGGAGATTCTAAAATTGAAACTTGATTATTTAATTGATCACTCCCTAAAAAACATCCAACAATAATTCCTGAAACCGATAAAGGTAAGGTTCTTAATCGTGCTGCTTTTACGTAACTTTTTACATCCATAAATTTGTACTACTTTCCACTTTAAATAAAGTATAATTGTAAATTTTTATCGCCTCGCTTTTTTCTATACAAGGAAGTTTAATTTCTCCAGAAGCGGTTTGAAAGACCAAATCTACAACCTTATTTCTTTCTTGAAAAAAAGTTTGCATCATTTTAATATTTTGAACCTTAAAAAACGGTAAATATGTTAAATGAGTGTCAAAACTTCCAGAACCAACTAACAAAACATCATCGCTTATTTTATAGAATCTTTTATTGAAAATTAAATTGACAAAAAGGATAAACAAAGGAACCAATAAAACATTCCCTAAGAAAACCAATTTGTCTAAAAAAGTAAGATAAAGAGCTCCGTTTAATATCAACAAAAGTATAAAAGACAAAAAATACATTCTCTTTTTTAAATAAACATGCACCTGCTTTTTTTCTAAATGATCTACTTCAGAAAAATTGAAAAGCAGTTCTTTAATCTTATTAACTTGAGTTCTCTTACAACCAACAATTCGTATTAATTTATCTTTGTTTTTTTTACCAATTTCACCACTAACAGCTTGTTTAAATGTGATAAAGGAAATGCCTAGAATCTTTTTTATTGGATTTGTAGAAACAGTAATACTTTGAATTTTATCCTTTTTTAAAATAATAGATTTCTTGGTAAGCAATCCTTGATAGATTTCAAAATTCTGGTCTTTTATAAAAACAGTTAAATTAAAATGAAATAAAAACACTCTTACAAAAGAACTTAAAATGGCTATAAAAACGAGTAAAATAAAGAGCACAATAAATACAAATACGCTTTTATGAAACGAACTACCACTCTTCTCTATATATTCATTTAGCAAATAATCTTTTCCAATACCGCTAAATAATTGCTCTAACTGCTGATAAAGACCTAATAATAATGCTAGAAAAATAAGTAAACTTTGCAGGTGATTTTCTGTTAAACTAACCTTTAACAATTCTAATAAACTTATTTTTAAAAAAGGTTTCTCTTTAACCTCTTCCTCATTTATTACTGTAGAATTGTAACTTGAAAGTTCACTTTTAAGTGCTTTTGCTTTTTGAAAAGACAATGCTTTTATAGAAATTTCTGTTTTATTAGACCCAGCAGTTTCTATATTAACTTCATGAACATTAATAATTTGCTGAATAATATTTTGCTTAAAATTAATATTCTGAATTCGATCAAAAGAAATGGAAGTATTTGTCTTGTTTAAAATTCCTTGTTTTAAGATAAAGTGATTATCTTGAACCTTAAACTGAAAGTTTTCATAAATCAAAAAAGCTCTAATCAGAAAAAATAAGAACAAAAACCCGAGTCCCAAATAGATATAGAAAAATGTACTCTCGTTAAGCTCAGAAAACTTCTGAATAAATAGGAATAGCAAAACCCAAAAAGCTTTTAATACTTTATACAGTAATTTAAGATAAATTACAAGTATTCCTTTTTTAGATTGCTTAGAGAATTGGCTAAAATCAAACGTGTTATTCATTGATTTTTTGGCTGATAAATTCTTTTATTTCTATAGCTTCTTTTTTGGTAATTCCTTTTATTTCTAAATCATCACTACTATCTCCTGCCGTAAAAACACTTAAGGAAGCCAATTTAAAAAACCTAGAAAAAGGACTTTCATCTACTTCTATATGCTGAATTCTAGAAAACGGTACTGTTGTTATTTTTTTGTAGAACAGACCACTTTTATAAGAAATATCTTTTTGTCTAACCGCGTATTTTCTTTTTTTAAATCCGTAGTAAAGTAAAAGTACTGTGAAAATAAAAACAATTATAAAGGCGATATAGATAAGGTAAACATAAGGACTAATTCCTTCAAGAAAATTATAATAACTTGCTAAGTAAATCCCTAATAAGGCAGCAGTAAAAATTAATAATACATTAAATAAAATAACTTTTAAATAATTCTTATGAATCTGTTTAAAGGCTATCTCGGTAATATTTGGTAAATTAGAAACCAATTCGTTTTCAAACATTTAAATTATTTTAATGTTTTTATCTACAAATTATTAGCTTCTGCAATTAACTCAGCAATATCTTTAACAACAACTTCTGCTTCTTTTTCTTTAAATTTAATTCCGTCTGTCATCATGGTATTACAATAAGGGCAACCTGTAGCAATAATATTTGGTTTGGTTTCTAAAGCGTCCTCTGTTCTTAAAACATTAATTTCCTTATCCCCTTTTTCTGCATCTTTAAACATTTGTGCTCCACCAGCTCCACAACACAATGCTGTAGATTTATTGCGTTTCATTTCTGTTAAATTAACGCCTAATCTTTTTATAAGTTCTCTAGGAGACTCATACACTTCATTAGCTCTACCTAAATAACAAGGATCGTGAAACGTTACTCTTTTCCCTTTTAAAGTAGTATCATCAATTTTTAAACGCCCTTCTGCAATTAAATTTTGTATGAATTGTGTGTGATGGAAAACTTCATATTTTCCTCCTAAAGAAGGATATTCATTTTTTAAAGTATTAAATGAATGCGGATCGCAAGTAACTATTTTTTTTACTTCGTAACCATTTAGCACTTCAATATTCATCATTGCCTGCATCTGAAACAAAAATTCATTTCCTGCTCTTTTTGCGGCATCTCCAGTAGAAGATTCTTCCGTTCCTAAAACAGCAAAATCTACTTTAGCTTGATGTAATATTTTTACAAATGCTCTCGATATTTTTTTAGCTCTATCATCATAACTTCCTGCTGCGCCAACCCAAAACAACACTTCTGGTTGCTTACCTTGAGCCATCATATCTGCCATTGTTGGTACGTTCATAACTTTGATGTTTATTCGTTTAAATGATTAATCGTATGTTCTCGATACAAATTTATTCGTTCCTCTTAAATTCACTCGAACTGACAGGAACTGAAAACTGAGACTGTTTACTGAATACTAATTTTGAAAACCACAGCTTTTCGCTGAAAACTACAACTGTAAATTGCCAACTATTTTTTACTCTTCGTTAGCCCAGTTTAATCTGTCTTGCTGATTGTATTGCCAAGGCGCTCCATTATTTTCGATGTTTGTCATCATCATATTTAACTCTTGTGGCGCTGCACTTTCTTCCATTACCAAATACCTTCTCATATCCATAATAATAGAAAGAGGATCTATATTTACAGGACATTCTTCTACACAAGCATTACAACTTGTACAAGCCCAAAGTTCTTCTGGAGAAATATAATCGTTTAATAATTGCTTACCATCATCAACAAAAACGCCTTTATTAGCATCAATATTTCTACCAACCTCTTCTAAACGATCACGAGTATCCATCATGATTTTTCTTGGTGATAATTCTTTTCCGGTAAGGTTTGCAGGACAAGATGATGTACATCTACCGCACTCTGTACAGGTGTAGGCATTTAATAATTGTACCCAATTTAAATCTGCAACATCAGATGCGCCAAACTTTTCTGGAACTGTATCTTCTGCTCCTTCAGCTGGTGCAGCATAAGGATCTGCATCTGGATCCATCATTAACTTTACTTCTGTAGTAACAGATTCTAAATTTGTAAACTGACCTTTAGGATTTAAGTTTGCAAAATAGGTGTTTGGAAACGCTAATAAGATGTGTAAATGTTTTGAGTAATATAAATAGTTTAAGAAAACTAAAATCCCTAAAATATGAATCCACCAACAAGTTCTTTCTATTGCGTGTAACCCTTCTGGAGAAAACCCATCAAATAAAGGCGCTATAAACTGACTGATTGTATTTCCAATTCCTGCTTGTTGAAAACTAGCGTCTGTAGCATTCATCACTAAAAACAAGGTCATTAACACCATTTCGAAATAAAGGATATAATTTCCATCGTTTTTAGGCCAACCTTTCATTTCCTTACTTAAGAAACGTTTAATATTAGATATATTTCTACGCAACCAAAAAACAATAACAGCTACAAAAACTAAGACTGCTAATACCTCGAAAACACCAATTAAAAAACCGTATAAACCATTACCTATAAGTCCTTTAAAAACTCTATGAGTTCCAAATAGCCCATCAATAATAATTTCTAAAACTTCTATATTTATAATAATAAAACCAACGTACACAACAATATGAAGAAATCCTGAAAAAGGTCTTTTTACCATTTTAGATTGCCCAAGAGCAATCATCAACATATTTTTTAAACGTTCAGGCTTTTTATCTGTACGATTAACCTCTTTTCCTAATTTTATATTTCTTAATAGTTTACGAATGTTCATCGCAAAAAAACTAAGTCCTAAAGCTAAGGCTAAAGCAAAAATTATGTTGGGTAGGTATTGCATATTAGTTAGTAGTTTATATAAAATTAGTTGTTTTCTTCTTGTAATTCGGTCTCTTTCTTAGGCGTATAAGGTTTTGCTTTTTTTCCGAATAAAGAAAAATGTACAAACCTCTTAGGATTCATTTTCATTTCTCTTAATAAGTTTTCTAACTCTTTAGACATAGAAGTTAAGTTATTATACATCGCATCATCAGTAATTAATTTACCAACGGTACCTTTACCAGCATGAATACCAGCTAACATTAAATTAACAGAATTTAATGTTATTTCTGCTTTATTAATAACAGCTCCAATATTTGCATTTGCTAAAGTATCAGACACTTTTGCGAAATTTTCTGTAATTTTCTTGGTGTTTTGTACACTTTCTTTTAGGTCTGAAGAAGTAGCATCTATCATTCCATTTACAGATAACATCATTTTTTGAACTTCACCTAAAGTCGTTTCTAAACTTGTAACAGAGTTTTTTAAACTCTTTTGTGTGTTTGTATCTAACACATTATTTACATTTTTAAATAATGAATCTGCGCTTACCATTACCATTTCTAACTTAGCTTGTATAGGATCTAAACGCTCTCCAATAGAAGTAAATAAACTAGATTCTATTTGACCTTTAAGATAGTCTCCCGAAATAGCCATTTCACCATCATAATTTGGTATTATAGCTAAATTAGAGCCACCTAAAGGACTAGGAGAATATATTTTTACAACACTAGTTTTAGAGAATTCAAAATCTTTTTCAATAGCAAAATTAACGACTAATTGCCCTTTTTTATCATCTGATTGATTAAAAGCAATATCTATAACTTTACCTACTTTTAACCCATTAATAGTTACTGAGCTAGACTTCGTTAAACCACCAATATTGGTGTATTCTACTTTAAAATAACGGGTATTTCCATCAAACAAGTTTTGACCTTTTAAAAAGTTATATCCCCATATAAATATGAATATAATAACAATAGCAACAATTCCTGTTTTTAATTCTTTAGACATCCATAAAAGTTTAATAACAAAACTACTAATAATTTTTGGTTGAGACCATCAAATCTATTGTATTTTAAGCGCTTCTTGTACAGAAATTTTTTCACCATTCTTAAAAGCAACAATAAAAGCAGAAGTATACCCTTTACCTTTTGCAACCTTTAAAGATTGTTTTACATTAGAATAGTTAGAAGTGTTTCCAAAATAATATTTATAATAACTACCTACAGCAACTCGCTCTACTTCTCTTAAACCTTTAAAATTGTATGCTTTTGTTTCTATTTTATTTCTTCCAGAGGCAACTTGCACTTTGTATTCAACATTACCTACTACTTTGCTTTCTGACACATTGTTGTTTACTGTATTTAGTTTTAAATTACCTAAATATTTTAAAACAGCTGCTGTAATGGCAGTTCCCATTTGTTCTTGACCTTTTTTAGAATTTAGATATCTACCTTCTGTTTTATTGGTTAAAAAACCTAATTCTACCAAAACACTTGGCATAATAGTTTCTCTTAAAACCTGAAAGTTATCTTGCTTTACTTTTCTATCATGTCTTTTTAATTTA
Organism: Polaribacter sp. 11A2H; assembly: GCF_011379025.1. Classification (NCBI taxonomy): domain Bacteria; kingdom Pseudomonadati; phylum Bacteroidota; class Flavobacteriia; order Flavobacteriales; family Flavobacteriaceae; genus Polaribacter; species Polaribacter sp. 11A2H. The sequence goes on along the minus strand of NZ_WTLD01000001.1, from coordinate 170,682 downwards.
GAGGTAAAACTATGTTGAATTAAACTGGCAATAGTTAAACTTCTATCTAAGTTTTCTTCTTGTAATAGAGATAAGCCAATTACAGATTCTGCAGAATTAGAATCGAATCCTTTATACTTCTCTTCATAATTATCTTCATAAAAAATGGAAGCATTTTCTCTTTTAGCAATTTCTAAGTTCTTTTTATTACCTCTTAAACCTAAAACAAAAGTACCCGCACCATATGCATTAGACGTATGAGAGTCGCAATGAATAGATAGAAACAAGTCTGCCTTTGCATGATTTGCAATTTCTCCTCTTTTCCATAAATCGATAAAAACATCGTCACTTCTAGTGTAAACAACTTTTATATCTTTAGTCTTAGATAATTTTCCTCCTACAAGTAGCGCAACTTTTAACGCTATATTCTTCTCTTTGTAACCGTTACCTAGGTTTCCAGGATCTTTACCACCATGACCAGCATCAATAACAACTACGTATTCTTTTTGCCCAAATAGTAATGATGGATTCATTAAAAATGAGAACGCAAAGAGAAAAAATAAAAGATTTCTTACTTTGATATTAATTTTGTGATTTTCTTTAATTTGCATCAATAAAATTTAACTAATTTTGGCATCGTAAATTTGGTGTTTCAAATATTGAGCCATACTTTTAACCTTTATACAAAAATAGCATTTAAAGCATTGCAAACAAACCTATCATACATTCTTTTATTTTGCGGTATCTTTTTTATAGAAATAGGCTTTTCACAAGCACTAGAATCTGAAGATAAAACAGCAATTACTAATGTTCAGAAAGATTCTCTTTTTAAAAATAAGAGAGATTCTTTAGCATTAAAAAAAACAGATTCAATTTCTTTAGACTCTATAAAACTTAAGGAAACTATAGAAGACATTATTGTGCATGTTGCTACAGACTACACCATACAAAATGCAAAAGACCAAACGGTTACACTTTATAACGAAGCAAATATCACCTATACAGATATCGATTTAAAAGCAGGTATAATTGTTGTTGATTATAAGAAAAACACTCTTTTTGCAAAAGGAATCATAGATAGTACTGGTTACGTTCAACGTCCTATTTTTAAACAAGGCAGTCAAGAATCTGAACAAGATTCTATTATCTATAATTTTAAGAGTAAAAGAGCTTTAATTTATGGATTAAAAACAAAACAAGGAGAAATGTTTACGTATGGAGAAAAAACCAAGCGTGTAAATGATTCTACTATATATGTAAGAAATATACGTTTTACTACTTCAGAAAAGAAAAATCCAGATTATTACATTGCAACTGACAAAGCTAAATTAGTACCTGGAAAAAAGATAATTGTGGGTACTAGTAATTTAGTTTTAGCAGACATACCTACCCCAATCTATTTACCCTTTGCTTATTTTCCTATAACAGAAACAAGTGTTTCTGGATTTTTAATTCCGTCTTTTGATACTGGAAGTAGTAATAGAGGTATTGGTTTTCAGAATGGTGGTTATTATTTTGCGATTAGTGATTATATGGATTTAACAGTTTTGTCTGATGTCTATTCAAACGGAAGTTGGGGTTCTAGAATATCTTCTAACTACAGGCAGCGGTATCGCTTTAACGGTTCTTTTAGTTTAAACTTCGAAAATAATATCAGCGGAATTAGAGGCTTCGATACTTATAGTAAATCTAACAACTTTAATATTAGATGGTCTCACAGTCAAGATGCTAAGGCGAGTCCTAACTCTAGATTCTCTGCTTCTGTAAACTTAGGTAGTAGTAAGTTTTTTAGAGAATCTCAAAACCAGTATAACATAGCACAGACGTTAACAAACACATTTAACTCTTCAATAAATTATAGCAAAACTTTTGTTGGTACGCCATTTAACATGAACCTTACTGCTAGTCATCAACAAAATACAAATACAGAAGCGATTACAATGACATTGCCATCCTTAACTGTAAATATGAGTAGAATATATCCGTTTGCGGGAAAAAATGGCATTCAGAAAACACCCATTCAAAAAATGGGTTTTAACTACACAATGCAAGGCCAGTATTTAATTAACACTACAGATGATGAGTTTTTTACACCAAAAATGTTTGAAACAGCAAGATCTGGAATGCAGCATAAAACAGGAACTAGTACAAATATAAAAGCATTTAAATACTTTACATTATCACCAAGTGCTAATTATGAAGAAACTTGGCAGTTTGATTATATTCAGAAAGATTATGATGTAACAGAAAATGTTGTTGTTACAGACACTCTTAGGGGCTTTAAAAGCTATAGAGAATACAATGCTGGTGTTAGTTTATCTACAAACATCTATGGTACTTTTAATTTTAAGAAAGGAAGATTAAAAACTATTAGACATACCTTTAGACCATCTATTTCTTATTCTTACAGACCCGATTTTAAGGATAAATACATAAAACAAGTACAGCAAAGTGCAGATGCCACCGATTTATTAGATTACACTGCTTATGACCAAGGTATTTATGGTGCTCCGTCTTCTGGCTTAAGTAATTCTATAGGTATTACTTTAAACAACGTTTTAGAAGCAAAGGTTGCTCCCAAAGACCCAGATAGTGACGAGGAAGATGAAAAAATAACTCTTTTAAATAATTTAAACTTTAGCAGTTCTTATAATATTGCTGCCGATAGTTTACGATGGTCTCCTGTTAGTTTTTCTGCAGGAACACGTTTATTTAAAGATAAGTTATCTATTAATTTAAGTGGTTCTATGGATCCTTATAAAGTAAATAGCGATGGTGTAAGAATTAATGAGTATAATGCAAATATTTTAAGATTAACAAATGCTAATTTAACTGCAAATTATTCTATATCTAGTACCGATTTTGACAAGGATAAAAAAGACAAATCTAAAGAAAGCGGTAACGGAGGTGACAATAATGTAGATATTATTGGAGCAGATATTAATCCTACTGGTAGAGATAATAGAAATAACGCTAATAATACAGAAGAAAAAAACACAAAGAAAGAGACAAAGTTATATAGAGCAGATATCCCTTGGTCTATAAATTTAGCCTACTCTACTAATTATACGAATAATGGTATAGACGGTGGTACTATTGGTGTGCATAGTATTATGTTTAGTGGTAACTTAGAACTCTCTCCAAAATGGAAAATGGGCTATTCTTCTGGTTACGATGTTAAAGGAGGTGCTTTTACATTTTCTAGATTTAATTTCACTAGAGATTTAGATAGCTGGCAATTTAATTTTAACTGGGTTCCTTTTGGTACAAATTCTTCTTACACGTTTTTTATTGGTGTAAAATCTTCTGTATTATCAGATCTTAAATGGGATAAAAGCAAACCTGCAGATAGAAGACTGTTTTAATACTACTTAGTGTTCAGTGTTCTAATCTAAAAAACTTAGACTACCTTATAGTAACAATCGTTAAAACGTATTAACTTTGTAGCTTTAGAATGCAATAATTTAGAAACATACAACCCAATGAAAAAAATAATAACAACAAGTAAAGCACCAGCTCCAATAGGACCATATAATCAGGCAGTATTAAGTGGAAATACGTTGTACACTTCTGGTCAAATTGCAATTAATCCAGAAACAGGAGAATTGGTTTTATCTTCCATAAAAGAAGAAACAACTCAAGTTATGGAAAACCTAAAAGAAGTTTTAGCTGCTGCTGATATGACTTTCGAAAACGTCATTAAAACGTCTATTTTTATTTCTGATATGAATAATTTTGGAGAAATAAATGCTATTTACGGAAACTATTTTAATGAAGAGACAGCTCCTGCAAGAGAAACTGTAGAAGTAGCAAACTTACCAAAGTTTGTAAATGTAGAAATTAGTGCAATTGCTATTAAATAGCAATTGCCTTCATTAATAAATCTGCAGATGCAGGGTTTGTTGCTAACGGAACATTGTGTACATCACAAATTCTTAACAACATTATAATATCTGGCTCATGAGGGTGTTTTGCATGAGGATCTCTAAAAAACAAGACCATATTACATTTTCCTTCTGCAACTCTTGCTGCAATTTGTGCATCTCCTCCAATAGGACCTGATAAGAATTTTGTAACTACAAAACCCGCTTTTTCTGCTTTGGAACCTGTAGTTCCTGTAGAAACTAATTTTATATTTTTTTTAAGCAAAACTTCTTTATGTTCGTTTAAAAACTGAACCATTTCTGCTTTTTTACCATCATGTGCTATAATTGCTATTTCCATAAAATAGTATTAAATTTATTTACTATAAAGATAAAAAAAAAGCCTGATAGAAAATTAATTCTATCAGGCTTTTTATTTATGTATAAACTACTTTATCTTACAAAGAAGCAGCATATTCTATTAAGTCTACAATCTTAGTTGAGTAACCCATTTCGTTATCATACCAAGAAACAACTTTTACAAAGTTATCGTTTAAAGCGATACCAGCTTTAGCATCAAAGATAGAAGTACGAGTATCTCCAACAAAGTCTTGAGAAACTACCATATCTTCAGTGTATCCTAAAACACCTTTCATTGCATCACTTTCTGAAGCAGCTTTCATTGCAGCACAAATCTCAGCATACGTTGCTGGTTTTTCTAACTTTACAGTTAAATCTACAACAGAAACATCCATAGTAGGAACTCTAAAAGCCATACCAGTTAATTTTCCGTTTAAAGCAGGAATTACTTTTCCAACAGCTTTTGCAGCTCCAGTTGAAGAAGGAATTACGTTACCAATAGCAGAACGTCCACCTCTCCAGTCTTTCATAGAAGGACCATCAACAGTTTTTTGAGTTGCAGTTGCAGCGTGTACAGTTGTCATTAAACCTTCTGAGATTCCCCAGTTGTCATTTAATACCTTAGCAATAGGAGATAAACAGTTTGTAGTACAAGATGCGTTAGAAAAAATCTTAGTATCTGCTTTTAATTCTTTGTTATTTACACCCATTACAAACATTGGTGTATCATCTTTAGATGGTGCAGATAAAACTACTTTTTTAGCTCCAGCTTCTAAGTGTTTTCCTGCAGTTTCTGCTGTTAAGAAAAACCCTGTAGATTCAATAATATATTCAGCTCCAATTTCTCCCCATTTTAAATCTGCTGGGTTTCTTTCTGCTGTAATTCTAATTTCGTTTCCGTTTACAACTAATTTACCGTCTTTTACATCAACAGTTCCATCAAATGCACCGTGAACAGAATCGTATTTTAACATGTAAGCTAAATAATCTACATCTAGTAAATCATTAATTCCTACTACCTGTATGTCTTTTCTATTTACTGCAGATCTGAATGCTAATCTTCCAATTCTACCAAATCCGTTAATTCCTATTTTAATCATTTTACTAGTTTTTAATTAATTATTTTTTATGTTGTTATAATATCAGAAATTCTAAGCAACTCGTGGTTTATAGAATGCCCACCAGCAATTGCTATTTTTATATCTGTACAAATTACTTTATTATCTTGTAAACCTACCATTAAATTGGTTTTGCCATCTAATAATAACTCTACTGATTTTACGCCTAGTCTACTTGCTAAAACTCTATCGAAACAAGAAGGTGAACCACCTCTTTGCATATGCCCAAGAACACTAACTCTAACGTCATATTCTGGCAAGTTTTCTTCTACATATTTTGCAAGATCATATACGTTTCTACCAGATTTATCTCCCTCTGCAACGACTACAATACTAGATGATTTACCTGCTCTTCTACTTCTTTCTAAAGATTCTAATAATCTATCTAATCCTAAATCTTCTTCAGGAATTAAGATTTCTTCTGCTCCTGCTCCAACACCTGCGTTTAAAGCGATAAAACCGGCATCACGCCCCATAACCTCAACAAAGAAAAGTCTATTATGTGAAGATGCTGTATCTCTAATTTTATCAATTGCTTCTACTGCCGTATTTAAAGCGGTATCATATCCTAAAGTATGGGATGTTCCAAAGATATCATTATCGATAGTACCTGGAATACCTATTACAGGGAAATCAAACTCTTCGTTAAACAAAACTGCTCCTGTAAAAGAACCGTCTCCACCAATAACAACCAATGCATCTACCTCACGCTCTATTAAGTTATCGTAAGCTTTCTGTCTACCTTCTTTGGTTCTAAATCCTTTAGATCTAGCAGATTTTAAGATTGTTCCTCCTTTGTTAATAATATTATGAACGCTTCTTGCATTTAAATCTACAAGATCATTTTCAATTAAGCCTTCATATCCTCTATATATACCTACACAACCTAAACTATAATAGGCACAAGACCTTACTACTGCTCTAATTGCGGCGTTCATTCCTGGAGCATCTCCTCCAGAAGTCATAACTGCTATTTTTTTAATTTTCTTCATATCCTGATGTAAATTTACTGCTTTATAACCATTTAAAATAATAAAATTACGAAATCGTTTTAGGCTAATTTTCGTTATTATAAGTGAAAAGTAGCTAATTTTTTCTAAATATTTTAATGGTTTACATTATTGTTTTGTTATTATTTTTTAAGACGCAAAAATAACCATGAACTCAAAAAAATTAAATGATAAAAATCACTTTTGTTTTAATAAATTGTAAGTTTATTAGTTTCCTTCAAAATTTATTAATTTATCCTTTAATCTTAAGGTAGAATCTCTTTTTATGAAAGTTTCGTTTTCTCTAACAACTCTTTTCTTTCCTTTAATTTTTCTTAACAAGCCAGAAAGTGTATTAAAATTAACCTGATAAGAAAGTCCTACACCTTGCGTATAGCCTTCTTCTTCAGTAGAATATTGTATTTCGTTTTGTCTATTAAAAATAACACCTCTAAAATTACCTTCTTTATTTAATAGAATTTCAACTTTTACCTCACCAACAACACTAGATTGCGTTTGTGTACCAACAGGCACTCCCACTTTTCCGTTAATAACCACTTTATCTCCTAACTGTGTGCTTACAGAAACATCAACCTGATTATCGGTATATAAACTTCCTATATCTGTACCACTATTTCCTTGTTGATAATCTACTCCTAATTGAAATTTACCATCAGGATTATTTAATAAGCTAGAAAAAGCAGCAGATACTGCACTAGAAGCTGTATTAGAAAAAGTTTCTCCTGCATTAAAATCTGCTCTATCTGGGTTTGCAAAACTACCAAAAGCAAGTAATGATATAAATTGGGTTGTTTTCTCGTTTACATTATTATCATTTAAAATAAACTCTAACTCACTCGCAATCGATGGATCTACATTTGTTAATTGAATGTCTAAATCTTGTTTAGAACTAAATAAACCTCCTGTAATTTTTGTTACTAAATCTACTTCAATTTTTCTATTAGAATTAAAATTTTGCAATAAAACCCCAGGATTCGCTTTTGCTTTATAAATTGCGGTGACATCTAAATTGGCTTCATACGGGTTTCCATTCCAAGAAACCGTACCTCCTTTTTGTATTAAGAATGGTTTGCTTACAATACCTCCATATTTAAAATCGTAAACACCAGTATCTATCATATAATCGCCAAACATGTTAAATTTACCGCGTGTATTTATCTCTATTCTTAAATTTCCTTTACCACTACCGGTTAACTGACTTCCATTTACCTCATCTATAACTACTTGTGCGGTTGCATCACTTGTTACGTCTAAATCTATATTTAAAGACAGTCCTTTTATTGCTTCTAAGGCAACCTCTTTTTGTTTTTCCTGAATTCCGGTTTCCTTCGTTTTAAAATGGATTAAATTATAACTATCTACGGTTTCTATATCTTTTAAAGGAACAACAAATGCGGTTCCAGGCATTGTTTTGGCATTAATATCTATGGTTAATTGATCTGTTAAACCAGTAATACTAGCAGATCCATCAATAAAAGCAGAACCATAATAGAGTGATTCATCTGTGTTTTTGGTGTCTAAAACTAATAAATTATTACTCTCTATTTCGATATTTAAAAACCACTTTTTAAAATTTAAATGGGTAATATCTCCAATAAGTCTTCCACGACTTTTATGCTTGGTGTCTACCAGTCTTACTTCTTCAAAAATAAACGACTGTTCTTGTAAACTAATTATAGACTCTCCTTCAAAATCATAATCTACATTAAGATACGGAAACTTTAAACCTGCATTTTTAAGCGTTAGAGTTCCTTCCATTTCGGGGTTACCTAAGAAACCTCTTAAAGAAAAATCTCCATTGGCAGTGCCTCTTATAGAGGATAAAACGTCTTGACCTAGCGGACTAAATGCATCTAATCCAAATTCTTCTAAATAAACATCTAAATCTATTAAGGGCCTTTTTTCTGAAAAATCTAAAGAACCAGTAGCTGCAATACTTTTTACTTTTTCATTATTTATAGCTAAATCTACTTGATATTTTTCGTAAGAATTATCTCCTTTTACATTTAAAGATAAATCTCCTTGCTTAAAATTATTAACTTGAAAATTAGCTATAGAAAGTAATGCTTCCGGGTTGTAAACTCCTTTACTTTGTACAAAATCTACATGACCAGATAAAACTCCTTTTAATGCAAGGCTATCTATTTTAGGTAAAAAACTCTCTAATTCTACCTTTGTAAAATCTGCTACAAGCACTTTCTCTGAATCTCCTTTTAAACTACCTGAAAACGCTATTTTTTGCTCGCCAGAGGTAAATTTAAACTGACTAAAATCAAAGTCATTTTCTTTGATATTGAAAGTAACTTTATTTTTATTTAATGAATCTGGATTAATCTCCCATGTATTTTCTTTAAATATAAAAGATGATTTTTCGAAACCAACTACAGATTTCCCTTCCGGATTATAGGTGTAGAAAAAATCGAGGTTAAAATCTTCGTTCTTTTTAATACCTCCTTTAAATTCTGATTTAAAATATAACGTATCATTCTGGTTTAAACTTAATAAGTTTAGTTTAGAAATATTATAATATTTTGTATTTACTTCAGATGCCGTTAAATGAGAGTTATAAAGTGGGTTTTGATTGTCTGTTCTTAACAAAATATCTTTTACCTCATTGCCATAAGCTTCTATTTTTGGAGAAGAAAACGTTAACCTTAATTGGTTCTTATCTGCCTTTATTTTACCTTTTATCTTTGTATTATTATCAATAGAAATCTCAGGAAAAAACACCGTAACAATTTGATTATAGATTGTAAAATTAAAATCTAAAAACTGATTTGGTGCTACAGTAAAAGGTTTATAGTTTGTATAAACACTACCTAAAGCATTTTGCGCAACGGGTAACAATTCTGAAAATGAAAATTTACCAGACAAATACCCTTCTGCAATATCTTTAGACACTACCTCTATTGTTTTAATACTATCTTTTAAAGAAGATATAACATTAAATTCTTTAAAATTAAATTCTTCTTTTTGGTTTGTGTATAAAATGTTTGTAAAAGTGGCTTTACCGGTAATATCATCAAACGTGTTTCCTTCTACATCTAATTCAATATTACCTTTTAAAACAGCTATACTATCTCTTGTAAAAAGTTTTGTTTCTTTTAAGTTTAGGTATTCTATATTAGATTTAAAATCGAACTTATTTATATCTGTAGACAAATCTGCCAACCCATTAAACTTCATTTTAAAGTTAACGTCATCTATCTTTAAATCTCCATCAAATTTATTATTTTGATATTGACCATTTGCTTCAATATTTTTATACGTATAATTTTTAAAATTGAGCTCTGCAACCGTACCTATAAAAGAAGTATTAATATTTTCTAGCTTAAAACCACTCCCTTTTACATCTCCTTTTAGAGAAACTTTACCAAATAAAGGATCATTGAATAACGCACCAATATCAAACTTATTTAAGGCTATTTTTCCGCTGTAGGCGGCATAATCAATATCGTCTATATTAGAAATTTGTAAATCTGATATAACATTACCTATTTCAGATTTTAAATCTAAATTGGCTTTAATTTCTTTTGATGTAACATGTACTTTTCCTTTTAAAGTAAATTGTCCAAATTTTACAAATTCCGATGGTAGTGTTTTACCCAAAACATTAGGTAAAATACTTTTTAAGTCATTATAAGTAGCTGTTACATCTCTTAAATTACCTTTAAAAATAAAACCTTTTTTAAAATCTACCGCATTTACAAAATCTAAATCACCAACTACCTTAATTCCTTTATTAGAGGTTAACCAAAGATTATTTAAGGAAAAGTTATTTAACTTTCCTTTAAAATCTCCAGTAAAAGTAATAATGTCGTTTCCATATAACTCCGTATAATATTTCTTTAAATCTGGAATAGAAATAGTACTTTTAGTAAAAGCCGCAGTAATATCTACCTTATTATTAAAGTCAATTAAATCTTTTCTTTTATACTTAAAAGCTATTGTAGCCTTAATTTTAGATTTTCTAGTTTGTAATGTTGTTTTTACAAAATGCATTTCCGTTTTAGAATACGAAAAATCGGTGGTTAAGTTGGTAACTTCTAAACCTCTATTATCTACAAAAAAAAGTCCTCTTATATTCGATGAAAAATCGGGTCCATACACTAATAAATCCTGTAAATTTCCGCCTCCATTACTTGCAGAAAATAAAACAGGACTGTTACTATTTTCGTTAATCAATTTATAATTTAAATCGCTTACATAAACGTTATCAGATTTTAATATAAAAGGTTTGGAGAGAGAATCTTTTGGAGAACCATCATTAAAATTATCTATAAAAATAGACATAGAATCGTCTTTTTCTCCTTTATAGGTTTTCATATAAACGTAAGCTCCATCTAGAGAAATACTACCAAGATTTACTTTATTATCTAAAAAATTTTTGGCATTTAAAATGGAGCTCGATAATTTTTTTACATATATTAAAGTATCTTGATGATGGTCTTTAATATCCACTCCTTTTAATTGAATATTACCTAAAAATGATAAATCTATTTTTTCTATAGAGATATGTGTATTAAAATCTTCATTAAGTCTTTGAGTGGCATAACTACCTAACTTTGTTTGTACCGCAGGTATAGAAATAAAAATAAAAATGAACAGCAAGAAGAGCACAAAGTACCCAAGGCATTTCAGTATTATTTTTCCTACTTTTTTGATAATCTTTTCTATTTAAAATGATTGTAACAAAGATGATAAATACGAATCAAAAACGTTGCCAATTACTACAAAGAACGTGCAAATTTAACAAAGAATTAAATTTCTATTCTTAAAAAAGGAAGACAAGATAAAATAATCCTTAATTTTGCTTTAAATTATCATTTTTAATGAAAAAACAGGTTTATATATTAGGGATAGAATCTTCTTGTGATGACACAAGTGCCTCCGTAATTTGCAATGCAAAAGTGCTGAGTAATGTTGTTGCCAATCAAGAAATACATTCTAAATATGGTGGTGTTGTTCCAGAATTAGCATCTAGGGCGCATCAACAAAACATTGTTCCAGTAGTACAACAAGCTATAGAACAAGCAAATATAACTAAAGAAGACGTATCTGCAATTGCATTTACAAGAGGCCCTGGTTTAATGGGTTCTTTACTAGTAGGTACTTCTTTTGCCAAATCTTTGGCCTTAGGGTTACAAGTACCTTTAATAGATGTAAACCATATGCAGGCTCATATTCTATCTCATTTTATTGAAGAAGAAAATAGTAAAATGCCTCCTTTTCCTTTTATTTGCCTAACTATTAGTGGCGGACATACACAAATTGTAAAGGTTACCAATTATTTTGAAATGGAAGTTTTAGGCGAAACTATTGATGATGCTGTTGGTGAAGCTTTTGATAAATCTGCCAAAATTTTAGGTCTTCCTTATCCTGGAGGCCCTTTAATAGACAAACATGCAAAACTAGGAAACCCAAAAGCTTATCAGTTTACAAAACCTAAAGTAGGCGATTTAGATTTTAGTTTTAGCGGTTTAAAAACGGGTATTTTATATTTTATTCAGAAACAAGTAAGAATAAATCCTAATTTTATTGAAGAAAATTTAGATGACATTTGTGCTTCCATACAATATACAATTGTAGAAATTTTAATGGATAAATTAAAAAATGCAGTAAAACAAACAGGCATTAAACATATTGCTATTGCTGGTGGAGTTTCTGCTAATTCAGAAATTAGACACCGTTTACAATTAGCCGAAAAACATTTTGGGTGGACTACCTACGTACCTAAATTTGAATACACAACCGATAATGCTGCAATGATTGCTATTACTGGTTATTTAAAATACTTAAACAACGATTATTCTGATGTTTCTGTAACTGCAAAAGCACGTTTAAAAGTTACAGAGAATTCTTAGAAAATTTTCAGAAAAAACAAATATAATTAACAAACTGAATTCCTACTCCTTGAAAACATTAAAAAACAGATTTCTATTCAATATTTATTATTTTTTATTATGGATAGGATATTTTGCATTTGCACGATTATTTTTCCTTCTTTTTTATGTTGATAAAACAAAAGAGTTAGACTTTTTAACGACACTAAAAACATTTCTTTATGGTGTGCGATTAGACAGTTCTTTTGCCGCATATTTATGTTTTATTCCGTTTTTAATTATCATTTTTTCTGTTTTTATCAATTCTAAAATAATTGGAACAATTATAAAATGGTATTCGGGTATTATGATTGTTATTTTAAGTTTATTACTAATTATTGACGCAAGCTTATACCAATCTTGGGGAACGCGTTTAGATACCGCTTTGTTAAAGTATTTAAATACTCCAGAAATTATGATTGCTTCTGTTTCTACTTTTCAAAAGATAACCGGAACTCTATTTTGGATTGCAACTTCTTTCGTCTTTATAAAATGGTTCAACAACATTATTTCAAAGAAAATAGCAAAGGTAGAAGAAGGTTTTTGGCTACAAGCAGTACTATTTTTCTTAATAACAGCGGCATTAATTATACCAGTAAGAGGTGGTATACAAACCATACCTGTTAACCAAAGTAATGTCTATTTTTCTAATAACATGTTTGCAAACCATGCATCTATAAATTATGCTTGGAACTTTTTTAACGCACTTACTCATAAACCAGATGGTAAAAATCCTTATAATTTTTTTGATAGTGAAATAGCAAAAAATACTATTAACAAAAGAAGATCTCTACTTTTAAAAGCAGACACAGATAGTATTTTAAATACAACAAAACCCAACGTAATATTTATTATATGGGAAAGTTTAACCGCAAAAGTTGTGGGCCCTTTAGGTGGAGAATCTAATGTAACAGAAAATCTAAACAAACTGTCTAAAGAAGGTATTTTATTTACTAACTACTATGCAAACGGAGATAGAACAGACAAAGGGATTCCTGCTATTTTAAGTGGTTATTATCCACAACCAACACAAAGCATTATGAAAATGCCCAACAAAGCTAGAAGCCTACCAATGTTACCTAAAAAAATGATGGATTTAGGGTACCATACTTCTTTTTATTATGGTGGTGATTTAAACTTTGGAAACATGAATACTTATTTACGAAATTCTGGAATTACCGATTTTGTAGACGGAAATGATTTTGATGTAAAAGATTGGAATTCTAAGTGGGGAGCGCACGACCATGTATTTATGAAACGTTTGGCAGATGACTTGTCTAAAAAACAAGACGAACCATTTTTTAAAATAGCGTTAACACTTACAAGCCACGAGCCATACGAATTCCCAGATACCTATAAATTTGGAAAAGATACTGAAGAAAATAAATTTAGAAGTGCACATGCCTACACAGATAAAACTATTGGTACATTTATTCAATTTGCAAAACAGCAACCTTGGTACAAAAACACCTTAATAGTTATTATTGCAGATCATGGACATCGTTCTCCTGAGCACAAAGGAGCTTTTAATGCACCTATAAAGTTTCAAATACCTATGTTATGGTTAGGTGGTGCTTTAAACAAAAAGGGAATTGAAATTGACAATATTGCTAGTCAGGTAGATTTGTCTTATACGCTTCTTGACTTATTAAAAGGAGATAATTCTGATTTTAAATTCAGTAAAAATATCTTTAATACTTCCGAGAAACAATATGCACATTATATCTTTAACAAAGGTTTTGGTACACTCTCTAAAAACGGACTTTATTTATTTGATCATGTAAGTAAAAAAGCAATTTTAGAAGAAGGTACAGAAGCTGCAAAATTAGACTCATTAGGTAAATCTATTTCTCAAGAAGCTTTTCAAGATTTTCTAGATCGTGATTAAGTTTAATAAAATTTAGTGAAAAATCTTTTTGTTTGATCAATTATTAATTTATCAAAGCATTTTTAATTTTATCAACAAAATTAGCAATCGTAAAAGGTTTAGATATAAAACCAGAAAAACCTAGTGTTAAATACCGCTCAATATCTTGGGTAGAAGTATTTCCTGTTAATGCCAAGAAAGGCGTTTTAGAATTTACGTTTGTAATAGTAGCTCTCTTTTTTATCAATTCTTCACCAGTCATATTTGGCATATTGATATCTAATAAAACAACATCAAAAACTTCTTCTTTAATCTTAGAAAGTGCTTCTAAACCATCTTTTACAATGGTTAAATTCACTTTTTCTTTTTTTAAAATATAAGCCACTATTCTTTGATTCATTAGATCATCATCTGCCACTAAAATATTTTTTCCTTTTAAATCAATCTTTTTAGTCTTAACCTCTTTAGGTATTATTCTCTGCTTCTTTAATTTTGAGTTTTTTTCAAAAGGAATTTCAACAAAAAAGGAAGTTCCTTTATTCAATTCACTTTTCACAGAAATACTACCATTCATGGCTCCTACCAAACGTTTTACAATAGCCAAACCTAAACCTGCACCTCCATAAACACGATGGTCATTCAATTCGTTTTGTTGGTATTCTTCAAATATTTTTAAACATTGAGACGCACTCATTCCTCTACCAGAATCTGTAACTTCAAAGATTACGGTAACCTTATTTTCTACCTCAAAAATTACTTTTGCACTTATAACAACTTCTCCTTTACTGGTAAATTTAATAGCGTTACTAATTAAATTTGATAGTATTTGTTGAATTCTTACAGCATCTCCTAAAACAATTTTTGGTAGTTTTTCTGAAGTTAAAAAAACGAGATCTACATTTTTATTGGTATGAATATGCTGAAAATCATTTTTACAATTCTTAATAGTTTCTAGAATAGAAATCTCTTCATTAACTAAAACTAATTTACCCGCTTCAATACGAGATAAATCTAAAATATCATCTACTATAACCTTTAAATTATTCCCTGCAGATGATAAGTTTTTAATGTATTCCGTAGCTTTGTTATTCAATTTTTCTGATGAAATCATTTCAGAATACCCAAGAATAGAATTCAATGGATTTCTAATTTCATGACTCATCATTGCTAAAAAACGGGATTTTTCTTCGTTTGCTTTGTCAGCAATTTTACGTAGTTTATCTAATTCTATATTTTTCTCTGCAAGTTCTCTTTTTATAAAAAAGATATCATTTCTATTTTGATTTAGTTGACTTACATACTTGTAAACATTACTTCTATTATGTATTAAAATAACAACAGAAGCTTCTTTTTTAAAAAGTTCTAAATCTATATTGTATTCTATACCTTCAGAAACAATAACCATACCTTCTAACAGAAATGGGTCATTTAAAGGCAACGCTTCTAAAGTTCCTTCTAAAAAAGGACAAGCATCATAGATAGATTCTTGAAGTGTAAAGGTAGTTTTGATAAATTTACCAGCAATAACACTTGTAATAACCCCCGAATAATCAGTAGTTAATTGTATAAAAACATCCTCTATTTTTGCAGGTATCAATACTTTTATTTTAAAGCTAGTGAGGTTAATTTCATAAAGGCATCTTCAACATTTTCATCTTCTTTAGCACTGGTAATTAAATCTATATTTACAGAAATTTTCTGTATTACACTTTCTAATTCTTCTGCAGTAAGCAAATCTTTTTTATTACCAATAACTGTTATGTTCTGTAAACCAGATAGTTCTTTAACCATATTTAGATTTTCATTTATAGTTAAATACGTTTCTTCTCTACTTACATCAAAAACAAACATTGCCGCATTAGAACCTAGAAAATAAGCTTTAGGTATTTTTTCATTGCCATTTGTACCAGCAACATCCCAGATCATTAATTTAATAGTTTCATTTTTGTATTCCACTATTTTTTTACTTACTCGAACACCAATAGTACTAATGTAATCTTCAGAAAATTCATTTAAAACAAATCGTCTAATTAAGGAGGTTTTACCAACACCAAAATTACCAACAAGCAGTACCTTTTTTGCAATCATAAATTATAAATAATTATTTACTCTTTAATCAATTCGTTTAAAATTAAATCATTTAAACGTTCTTCATCTGATAAGTAAGAACGGTCTCTTAAAATAATTTCTGATAAATTATTTATGTTGTCAGACAATTCTTCTGCATGCTCTTCTGTGATAACCCCAGAAGTTGCAATGGCAATATAAATAGTTTTAAAGTTTTTTATAGAAAGCTGAAAAGTTTCGAACTTTATATTTTCTAAATCCTGTCCTTCCTTAGAAAAGGCGTCTTCAGCAAAAGATTTAATAGCCGTTAACATGCCAGAAATCATATCTTTATCGGCTATACTTCCTCTAGAATAGTTTCCAGAAAGCAAACCAGATTCTTTTTCTATGATAAAAACTTCTTCAATTACAAACTCAAAAACTCCTTCTAAAACAATACCGGAATCATTTCTTTTTCCTTTAAAAAATCTTTTAAGTATTTGTTGAATAGAAAATTTTTCTTTTATAGTTTTATTAATACTATCGGATAATTTAGTAATTTCTGCAACAATAAATTTCTTAACCATTTTACCCATAATTGGGTACAAGGCTTCTACAACTTCATCTTGAGAGTCTCTAATTTGAACTTTTATAGTTTCTGTAATGGTGTCTCCAAAATCTCTTGAAAAATTATTACGTAAGTCCGCAATTTTTTCATCTACTAGAGGCGCAACTCTTTTAGACAGTTTTTCTCTAAGAATAATTTCTTCACTAAGAGAATCAAATTTTTCTCTATCATCAGCTAATAAAAGGTCTCTGAGCAACTCAAAACGATTGTCTTTATTGTTATCTGCAGGCTTTTTTTTCATCTATTCTTGCAACATCAATGCAATTTTCTCTAAAGCTTTACCTAGTTTTTTTCTATCTGCTTTTTCATCATCTAAATCGGCCAATCTTTTATCTAAATCGTCATTTAAGTCTTGAAACTTGTGCTCCATTAAACTTTCTAGATCTGCTAATTTATTCTCTAGGTTAGTAACAGACTCAGATAGATTTTTGTTTGTTTGGTCTTTAAGTGTTTTAATCTGGTCGTAAACATCAGCAAATTCTGTGCTGTATTGCTGCATGTTTTCACCAAAGATTAAATCTCTAACCGCTGCAATTCTATCATCTATTTTATGATTTTCAACAACAGGTTGTTTATTTTCTGAATTTTTTTCCATTTATACTAAAAGTTGGTTACAATAAGTAATTATTATATTCTTAATAAGTGTTAAAAAAAGGCACTTCTAACAAATATACATCAAAAAAGAGTTTATATAATCTTAAACTGTTATTTTTAAACCATCATAGGCCAAAAACACGTTTTTAGGTAATATTTTAGAAACTTCATCATGAAAACCTAGTTTATGGCTAATATGAGTTAAGTACGCTTTTTTAGGTTTCATTTCTGCAATAAAATCGAGGGCTTCTTTTAAATTAAAATGAGTTGGATGTTCTTCTATTCTTAAAGCGTTAACAACTAAGACATCTAAGTCCTTCAATTTTAATTTTTCTTCATCAGAAATAGATTTTACGTCTGTTAAATAACCAAAATCTCCAAATCGATATGCAGTTATTGGTAAACTTCCGTGTAAAACTTTTATGGGAGTTACTTTTAATTCATCTATAAGTAAGCTCGTGCCCTCTACAATTATTGGCAACACACTTGGCGCACCCGGATACCTGTTTTCTGTACTAAAAATATACTCAAACCTTTTCTCTAAACTCCTTAAAGTTCTCTCGTTTAAATAAATAGGCATTTCTCCTATTTGGTAACAAAAAGCTCTTAAGTCATCTAAACCTCCTATATGATCTGCGTGTTCATGTGTAAAAAAAACACCATTTAAAGATTGTACATGCTCTCTTAGCATTTGCTGCCTAAAATCTAAACCGCAATCTATGGTATAAGAAACATTGTCCCAAGACACCAAAACGGAAGACCTTAAACGCTTATCTTTTAAGCTTTTAGACAAACAAACAGGGTCGTTACTTGCAATCATCGGAATTCCTTGTGAAGTACCTGTTCCTAAAAAAGTAATATTCAGTTGTTTCTTAGTTAAGTTCATTCCAACAAAAATAACATAAAAATTGACTGATAGCCGTCTATTTTAGTACATTTGTTTCAACCTTAATAAATAGCATTATATATGGCAATATCTTTAAAAGGAGATCAAGAGATTAGTAGTGTTCCTACAATTAAAAGCAAAGCGCTAAGAATTAATTTAAATAGAGATATTTACGGAACTTTTGCTGAGATTGGTGCAGGACAAGAAACTGCTCGTAACTTTTTTAGATCTGGAGCTGCTTCAGGAACAATAGCAAAAGCGATGAGTGCTTATGATAAAGATTTCTCTGATGCTATTTATGGCATGGAACAAGACAATCGTTATGTAACACAGCCTCGTTTAAAAAAGATGCTAGGTCACGAAATCGATTTAATGGAAGATCGATTAAGCAGACAAAAACATCCAGATAAATTATTTTTTAGTTACGCCAACACTGTAACTACCATAGATTTTGCAAAACAGTTTAAAGGACATGGTTGGGTAGGTATTCGTTTTCAACTAGATCCTTTAGAAGGATATAATGAAATTGTTTTACACTTGCGTTTTAAAGAAACGGATGCTCGTTTACAACAAGAAACCTTAGGTATTTTGGGTGTAAATCTAATTTATGGCGCTTTTTATTTAAATGATAATCCTAAAGATTTAGTAAAATCTTTTTATGATAACTTAAGCAATGACCAGTTAGAAATTGATATGATTAATTTTGCGGGACCTCGTTTTATGTATGTAGACAACCGTTTAATGAGTTTACAATTACTAAAAAATGGTATGACAAATGCCGTTATGTTTGGCCCAGACGGAAACAATTTATTACCAGCACAAGTTTTATATAAGAAAAACATTTTAGCTTTACGTGGAAGTTTTAGACCTGTTACTAAGGTAAATATGGACATGTATGAAAAATCTAAAAAAATATTTTTAGCAGAAAATAAAGTAGAAGAAAGTAAAACGCAAGTAATTTTCGAGATTACCCTAAGTAACCTAACATCAGAAGGTAAAATTAATGAAAGAGATTTCTTAGACAGAGCAGAATTACTTTGTTCTCTAGGACAAAATGTAATGATTACAAGCTTTCAACAATACTTTAAATTGGTAGAATATTTTAGTGAATTTACCAAAGAAAGAATGGGCTTAACCATGGGAGGGCAAAATCTTATAGAGCTTTTTGAAGAAAAATATTACCGTAATTTAAGTGGAGGAATCTTAGAGGCTTTTGGTAAGTTATTTTATAGAGATTTAAAGGTATACACCTACCCTTATCATGACACGAAATCTGATGAGTATATTACCATAGAAAACTTAAAAGTTCATCCAAGAATGAAAGAACTGTATAAGTTCTTTAAAAACAACGGAAAACTGGTTAACATAGATGATTTTGACAAAGACATCTTAGATATTTTTTCTCGTACTATCTTAAAAATGATTTTAAACGGAGAAAAAGGATGGGAAGAAATGTTGCCTGAAGGAATTTCTGACACTATAAAGCAAAAAAGACTTTTTGGTTACTCTAGAACAAGAGTAAGAAAATAAGCATTAAACCTTTTATTACTTTTTGAGTCTAAACTTTACAAACTATTATAGTTGACTGATGAAACTATTTTAATAGAACAACTAAAAAATGTTCAGACTAAAGACAAAGCGTTTAGAGAACTTATAACTCTCTATAAACAACGCTTGTATTGGCATATCCGTAAAATTGTGATTTCTCATGATGATGCAGATGATGTTTTACAAAACACCTTTATTAAAGTTTTTAAAAATATAGATAAGTTTAACCAAGGGAGTAAGCTATTTTCTTGGATGTACAGAATTGCTACCAATGAAGCTATTACTTTTATAAACAAAAGGGCAAAAAAACGAAGTTTAGATATTGCTGATTATCAACAAGAATTAGCTTCTACTCTAGCGAGTGATGATTTTTTTACAGGTGATGAAATTCAACTCATTTTACAAAAAGCAATTGCAACATTACCGCAAAAACAACAACTTGTCTTTAATATGAAATATTTTGATGAACTAAAGTATGATGAAATGTCTGAAGTTTTAGAAACATCTGTAGGAGCTTTAAAAGCCTCTTATTATCATGCTGTTAAAAAAATTGAACTTTATATAAAAAAAGAAACAAATTAAACCTTTTTATAAATAAGAGGTCTAAAGAATATCATGGAAAACAATATTAAAAATAGCGAAGAGTATTTAAACTCAATATTAGGAAAGAAAACTAGTTTTTCTCTTCCTAAAAACTATTTTGATACCATTGAAAATGCTATTGAAACAAAATTAGCAGAAGAAAATCTAAAAAAAGAAAATGGTTTTACAACACCAGATAACTACTTTAAAGATTTAGAAAATGAAATTTTAGCTCAAGTTTCAGCACCTAAAAAAGAAACAAAAGTTATTTCTTTAAAAGAAAAGATTTTAAAAATAATTCCTTTTGCAGCAGCAGCATCAATCATTTTATTTATCGGGTTTAATTCTTATGTATTTAACAAAACAGAAGAACTTACCATAGACTCTCTTTCTGATGATGATATTGAATTTTGGATAAACTCTAACACGCTACACACTAATGACATTGCTATTGTATTAGAAAATGACATATTAGAAGAAAGTGATTTTTATTTTTCATCTTTAGAAGATGAAAACATTGAAGATTATATAAATTCTATAGATAACACTTCATTTTTAAATGAAATAAAATAAAAATTAAGAATATGAAAAAAATTATAACCCTTATTTGCATTACCCTTTTTTGTACTCTTACCCTGTCTGCTCAAGACAGTAAAGGAAGTAAAGAGAAAATTAAGGCACTTAAAGTTTCTTATTTAACAGAAAAACTAAACTTAACACCAAGTGAAGCTGAAAAATTTTGGCCTATTTACAACGCATACTCTAAAGAACAATATTCTTTAAGATATACACTTAGGCACGAAATTAAAACGGCAATGAAAGATAAGGAAGGTGAAACAAACTGTTTAACCGAAAATGATGCAGAAAAATTAGTCCTGTTAAAATTAACAACAGATCAGAAAACGTACGAATCTCAGAAAATCTTTATAAATAACATTAAAAAAGTAATTTCTTATAAAAAGATTGTTCAACTACAGGTAGCAGAAATGGAGTTTGGCAGAAAATTAATGAGTAAATACAAACATAGGAAATCAGAATCTAAAAATTAAACAAAAAAAAGGAAGCTAAATGCTTCCTTTTTTTTATTCTTTAATTAATGCCATGCAAGAATATAATTCTGGTTTATTAGAAGTAAACTGCTTTAACCAAATTGTTAGCTCATCTATTTCATAAGGTAACAATCGACTTAAGGCCTTTTCGACTTCTTTACAAAACAAATCTGAATTAAAACTCACCTTCTTTAGTACCGTTTTAGTGTACTCAAACATTGCTCTAGCCATTTTTATTAATTAAATTAGACAATATAAAACACCTACTAAATCGTTATAGTAGCGTTACCAAATTTAACAAAAAAAACCATCATTATTGAAATGATGGTCTTAAATTTTGCTTAAAAATTTGTTAAGATTATAAAGTGTTAATCTTTTCTACTAAACCTTTTGCTTTTTCTTCTAATTCTAGGTTGATTGCTTTAAAGTGAGCTTTTTTGTTTTCTACCTTACTGTTGTTTACTTTAGATACTAAAGTGTCAAAAGTTTCGATAGCTTCATCAATAATTGCTTCTCCTTTTTCAGTTGCATTTTTTAAGATTGAAACATCTAATGCATATTCGATAACATCACCTAAAACGTAATTGATATCTTTTTTTAAGTTTTTTATACTTGCCATAACTTATTTAAAATTTAATTTTGCAAAGTTAGGTGTTTTTATCTAATTGTTTCTTATATTCTTCAAAAAATAAACCAATATGATATCCGTCTACTAATGCGTGGTTTGCAGCAATAGCTACAGGCATCATTATTTTATCGTTTTCTTCAAAAATTTTACCAAAAGATAACTTTGGTATACTTTCATTTTTAAGTCCAGAAATGGGTTCTTTTTGGCTTGTAAAAGTAAACCATGGTAAAGCAGAGCAATAAATACAACTATCCGATTCTGTTGGTGGAAATAAATCTGTAGAATTCGAAATTCGTTCTTTTTCGTCTAAAAAATTCTTATTGAATATTTTAAAATCTTCAGAAAAACGAATAAAAGAAAATCCAAAAGTATGGTCTTTTCTTGCAATGGTTGCTGAAGCATGAATAGTATCACAGATAAAAATTTTATCTCCTTGTATTCTATATTTAAAATTTTCTATTTTATTTAATGCCACTAAACAAGCATGTAAATACATAACAAAGAAAGATTCTTTTGCTGTTTTAGATTTTTTATAAATCTTACTAACATCAACATTAACCGTCACTCCAAAAAAAGGATCTTCTAAATTTTTAAAATGTTCGTAATGTTGTTTCCTATTCCAGATATCAATATCTAAATATTTCATAAAAAAGGAAGGATGTCTTTAATGTTAGCAACTGTTGTATAGTCTGAATCAGATTTTTCTTGATCACTCACCTCTTCATGAACCCATGTGGTATGAAACGGAACATGAATGGCAGATGCACCTAAAGCTACTAATGGTAAAACATCTGATTTTAACGAATTACCAATCATTAAAAATTCTGATGGCTTAATATCTAAATGCTTTAACAACTTCTTGTAATCTTTTGCCTTCTTATCACTCATCACCTCTATGTGATGAAAATATTTTAGCAAATTAGATTTCTCTAGCTTTCTTTCTTGATCTAACAAATCTCCTTTGGTAGCAACAATCAATTTATATTTTCCTTGTAGCGATTGCAACACCTCTTCTACTCCATCTAGCAATTCTATAGGTTTATCTAACATCTCTTTACCGATGTTTAAAATTGCGGCTATTGTTTTTTGATTTACGTTATAATTAGAAAGCTCTAAAGCACATTCTACCATCGATAAAATAAAACCTTTTACACCATAACCATAATAGGCTAAGTTTTTAACCTCTTTCTTAAAAAGTTCTTGGTCTATTTTATTTTCGGTCTCGTACTTTGCTAATAATTTTGCAAATTGATGTTCTGCATCTCTAAAATAAGTTTCGTTTACCCACAAAGTATCATCCGCGTCAAAAGCAATTACCTTTATGTTGTTACTTATTTTCATGATTTATAATTTTAAAAATTGAATCGCTTTTTCTAAATCTTCCGGAGTATCTATACCTACAGCTTCTACATCTGTTTCTACCATTTTAATTTTTTTACCAATTTCTTGGTATCTAATGGCTTCTATTTTTTCTGCAGCTTCCAATGGTGTCATTGGTGTATTGTAAAAATCTATTAGCGCTTGCTTTCTAAAAGCATATACGCCTTTGTGTTTGTAATACTTAACAGCAATATCTTTATCTCTATGAAACGGAATTACGCTTCTAGAGAAGTAAATTGCCAAATTATCCACATCCGTAATAACCTTCACATTATTAGGATTTTCGATATCTTCTTTATTGGTGATTTGTACTTTTAAAGAGGCTAAATCTATCTCTTTTTTATCGTCTTTTTTAAAGACATCAATTAATTTAGAAAGCGAAACTTCATCTATAAAAGGTTCATCTCCTTGTACATTAATTACAATATCTGCTTCTATATTTTCTACTGCTTCGGCAATTCTATCAGAACCACACTCGTGTTCTTTGATACTCATAATTGCTTTTCCGCCTGCGTTTTCTATAGTTTTAAAAATAACATCAGAATCTGTTACAATAAAAACATCATCAAATAAATTGGTATGCAAAGCGGCTTCATACGTTCTTAAAATAACAGGTTTCCCTCCTAAATCTTTCATTAACTTTCCAGGGAAACGAGATGCACTATATCGTGCAGGAATCATGGCAATTATTTTCATAAATTATATTTAAAAGGGTACTGTAAAAAATTATTACTCTCCAGAATAACGCACAAAATTTCTTCGTGTTTCGTATAAAGTTACTTCTATTTCTAAATTTGCTGGTATGTGAGCTCGTAATTTATTATAAATAATTATCGAAATATTTTCTGCAGTTGGATTTAAGTTTTTAAATTCTGGAACTTCAATATTTAAGTTTTTATGATCAAAAGGCTCTTCTACCTCTTCTTTAATCAATTCTCTTAACAAGCCTAAATCATACACAAAACCAGTAATAGGATCTACCTCGCCAAACAACGCCACTATCATTTCATAATTATGACCATGATAGTTTGGGTTGCTGCATTTACCAAATACTTCTGCGTTTTTCTCATCAGACCAGTCCGGATGAAATAACCTGTGAGCAGCATTAAAATGTGCTCTTCTATAAACTTTTACTTTAGGCATTTTTTAATTTTTCAAAAGATTTATCAAAAATAATTTTAAACCACTCTGTATATTCATTTGGATTGTTCTCCATGTCTTTTTTAACATCAAGTAAAGTCATCCACTTATAAGCTTCTACTTCTTCTTTATTTATTTTTGGAGCATCGTTATAATAACCAACCATTACATGATCGAATTCATGCTCTGTTAAACCGTTATCAAAAGGTGCTTTGTACATAAACGAAAAAACTTCCTTTATCTCCGTAACAAATCCCATTTCTTCCATTAATCTTCGTTTACCTGCAGCTAAATTTGTTTCACCATCTCTTTGATGAGAACAACAGGTATTTGTCCATAATAAAGGCGAATGGTATTTATGTGCTGCTCTTTGTTGCAACATTAATTCTCCTTTATCGTTAAAAACAAAAACTGAGAAAGCTCTATGCAATAATGCTTTTTCGTGCGCTTCCATTTTTGCCATTAACCCAATCTGGGTATCTTTTTCATCAACTAAAACTACTTGTTCTTCCATATTAGCAAAAATAAGAAAATCAATGAGTATTAAATCATAAAATAATTACAAAAGCCATCAGAGTTTTCTTTTCTTTTATTTTGATAACATATATTTGTAATTCTTAACGCCCAATTTGTTTCATGAAAATTTTCTTAAAAGCCTTTTTTATAGTTGCCATAATTGCATTTTATCAATGTAAAGATGAAAAGAAACCTGTAGAAAAACAAACCAATAAAACTAAACTAGAAGAGAAAGTTGTAAAAGCATGGGATAGCTTAAATAGTAAAAACACAGAAGCTTTTTTAACCGAATTTGGCAAACAAAACCCAGAAACCATTGTAGAAATTACAACCGATTTTGGTAAAATAAAATTGCGTTTATTTGATGATGTGCCAATTCATAGAGCTAATTTTATTTTCTTAACCAAAATAAAATATTTTAACACCACCGTTTTTTATAGAATTGCTAAAAACTTTGTGCTACAAGGTGGTAATTCTGATGAAATGTACACCCAGAGAGAACGCCGAAAATATGGAAACTATCTGCTAGAACCAGAATTTAGAAATAACAGAAAACATAAATATGGTGCATTGGCAGCAGCAAGACAATGGGACCACAACCCTAATAAATTATCCAGCCCTTTTGAGTTTTATATTGTTCAGAGCAAGAGAGGTGCTCATCATTTAGATAATGAACACACTGTTTTTGGTGAAGTTATTTCTGGATTTGATACCATGACAAAAATATCTAAAGTAGAAGTTGGCGTAGATGAATGGCCCGTTAATGATGTAAAAATGCACATAGAAATTATAGAATAAAGAGCTATTCCATAGAGAATTGTTAAGAAATGATACTAT
Source organism: Polaribacter sp. 11A2H (assembly GCF_011379025.1). Classification (NCBI taxonomy): domain Bacteria; kingdom Pseudomonadati; phylum Bacteroidota; class Flavobacteriia; order Flavobacteriales; family Flavobacteriaceae; genus Polaribacter; species Polaribacter sp. 11A2H. Next base: position 144,769 of record NZ_WTLD01000001.1, on the reverse strand, counting down.
TTAGTGTCTAGCAAAAAAGGACTTAAGACCGCTGCACTAAAAGACACAAGAAACAAGACTTTGTCAAATAACTATTTTTAAGTGTTTGGTCCGTTAAAAGAAAAACTCAATAAAAGCCTGTAAAATAGGTGTCTTTATTTTCTTTTTATCACCAATCAACAACCTTTTATCTAAGATACTAGACTTGCTTCTAATACAAATATTTTTCATTTAGAAACAAACCTCAGGGAATTGAATCCTTAGCTATCGATCTGCGATTAAAATCACTAAAAAAATTATAGAATAAACCCTATCTTTGCACCTCAAATTTTGTAGATGACATTTTTAGAAGAAATAGCACGTAGAAGAACTTTTGGTATTATATCGCATCCGGATGCTGGTAAAACCACATTAACAGAAAAATTATTACTTTTTGGTGGAGCGATTCAAGAAGCTGGTGCTGTAAAAAATAATAAGATAAAAAAGGGAGCAACTTCCGATTTTATGGAGATTGAACGTCAGCGTGGTATTTCTGTTGCTACTTCTGTTTTAGCTTTCATTTATCAAGATAAAAAAATAAACATTTTAGATACTCCTGGTCACAAAGATTTTGCTGAGGATACTTTTAGAACTTTAACTGCTGTAGATAGCGTTATTGTGGTAATTGATGTTGCAAAAGGGGTTGAGCCTCAAACCGAGAAATTGGTGGAAGTTTGTAGAATGAGAAGCATACCAATGTTGGTTTTTATCAACAAGTTGGATAGAGAAGGAAAAGATGCCTTTGATTTATTGGATGAAGTTGAGCAAAAATTAGGTTTGCGCGTTACTCCAATGAGTTTCCCAATAGGAATGGGATATGACTTTAAAGGAATTTATAATATTTGGGAAAAGAAATTAAATCTTTTTTCTGGTGATAATAAAACCTCTATTTCTAAAGGTGTTGAGTTTGATGATTTATCGAACCCAGAACTAGACAAAATAGTGGGTAAAAAAGCCGCGGATACTTTACGTGAAGAAATAGAATTGATAAGCGAGGTTTACCCCGATTTTGACAGAGAAGAGTACCTGAGCGGTTCGCTCCAACCTGTATTTTTTGGTTCTGCTTTAAACAACTTCGGAGTAAAAGAATTATTAGATGCATTTATTAAGATTGCGCCTTCTCCACAACCTAAAAAAGCAGAAGAGCGTTTAGTAGATTCTAAAGAGAAAAAAATGACTGGTTTTGTGTTTAAAATCCATGCAAACATGGATCCAAAACACAGAGATAGACTGGCTTTTATTAAAATTGTATCGGGTACTTTTAAAAGAAATGCGCCTTATTTACATGTTAGAAATGGTAAAAAAGTAAAATTTTCTAGTCCGAATGCTTTTTTTGCAGAGAAAAAAGAAATCGTAGAAGAATCTTTTCCTGGTGATATTGTAGGAATTCATGACACCGGTAACTTTAAGATTGGAGATACGTTAACAGAGGGAGAAGAGTTGAACTTTAAAGGAATTCCTAGTTTTTCTCCAGAACATTTCCGTTATGTAAATAACGCAGACCCAATGAAATCTAAACAATTATACAAAGGTTTAGACCAGTTAATGGACGAAGGTGTTGCGCAATTATTTACGTTAGACATGAACGGTCGTAAAGTGATTGGTACAGTTGGTGCACTACAATACGAAGTTATTCAATATAGATTAGAACACGAATATGGAGCAAAATGTTCTTACGAAAATTTAAGTGTTCACAAAGCATGTTGGGTAGAACCAGAAGACATCAAAAATGAACAATTTAAAGAATTCAAACGTGTTAAACAACGTTATTTAGCAAAAGACAAACAAGGTCAGTTGGTGTTTTTAGCAGATTCTGAATTTACCATACAAATGACACAAAGTAAATATCCAACGGTAAAGTTGCATTTTACAAGTGAATTTAAAAAATAATTATGATGAAGAAACTTCTTTTTATACTGCTAGCAGCTCTCAGTTTTAACGGGGTTTCACAGACTTATAATTTATCAGATTTTAAACCTAAAGAATTACACAATTCTATTCGTTTAAATTATATTTTAATAGACCAACCCAGTAAAACATACGATTATGGAGATGGTAGTACCTACACACTTCAACCAAGAATGGGTTTATTTGGATTAAATTATAATTTTCCTTTAAATGATTGGTTATATACAGGTGCTGGTTTTCACGGAGCAGTATATGGAGATCAAGGTGGTTTATTTACTTTAGGAGTAAATTTAGGGGTAAATACTCAACTTTATAAAAACTTATACTTCGATGTCAACGTGCATGTAGGAGGCGGTGGTGGTTTTAGAAGCTTAGTTGATGGCGGTGGAATTATCTACCCAAATGTAGGTTTACAATATAAAAATAACGGATATGCAATCGGTTTGCAATATGGTTATGTAAACTTTTTTACAGGAATTCAAAAAGGAGATAATATTTCCTTTTTTGTAGAAATACCAACCTCGTTAAGAACTGCATCTTACAAACATGCTCAAAAATCTTTTACGGTTAACGATGAAACGAAAGATAAAGTTTGGACCAAACCTGCTGTAAAAAGTGTACAACAAATTACTTTTGATTATCTTTTTCCAATAGGATCTTCAAGAAACGATGGTATTGGAAACTTTAATAATACCACTCCACTTACCCAAACATTAAGCCTTTTAGGTTTTGAGTACCAACGTTATTTAAACAAAAACACCTTTGTTTACGCACATGTAGACGCTATGTATGGTGGTTTAAGAGCTGGTTTTATGGATGTTTTTTTCGGTATTGGTAAAAACTTTGTAGAAACAGAATATGTAAACTTTTTTGCCAAGGCAGGAATTGGTGCTGCAGGAGGTAGAATTTTCCCTGAAGGTGGTTTAACCATGTACCCAAGTGTTGGTGCAGATGTAAAAGTTACCAAAAATTTTGGATTAGGTCTTCATGGTGGTTATCATAAATCTGTTAGTGGTACTTTTGAAGCATATACAGCCGGTTTTAGTTTAAAATATTATGGTTTAAGCGGCGGAATAAAAGATCCTTACACAGCAGAAAAAATTAAATATATAAATACCCAAGGAATACAAATTGGTGTGCAAAATCAAACCTATTTTGATGTTGCCATTCTTGATAAACCACAATACAAAGAACATGATTTAGAGTTAATAGCATTAAAAATTAATTACGACCTAAACCATCGTTTTTATATAGCCGGAGAAGCTTCCTTTGCTTATTTAGGTGGTGCAGGTGGCTATGCTCATGGTATTTTTGGTCTAGGAATAAAATCAAATAAATTTTTAAATGATAACTTTTCATTATTTGCAGAAGCTGCAGCAGGTGTTGCAGGTGGTGGTGGTGTAGATTCTGGCGAAGGTGTTTTAGTAAGACCAACCGCAGGTATTAATTATCATTTAAACGATAACTTTTCGTTTACAGCTTCGGGCGGACAAATGTGGTCTCCTTATGGTAACGTAAACTCAACAAATTTAAATATTGGTTTTACTTATGGTTTATCAATTTTAAATGCTAAAAAATAATGTATTCTGAAGTTGATTCAGAAACTTAACAATAACAATAAAATCTTGATGTATTTCAAGGTTACAATTAATGTCAGTTCGAGCGCAGTCGAGAACTATTAAATGAATAAAACATCTCGACTGCGCTCGAGAGAACAAAAAAGTAAATTAAAAGATTATGAATAACGGAATTTATGCAAAATTCACCACTCCAAAAGGTGAGATTTTAGTAAAATTAGAACACGAAAAAGCTCCTGGAACTGTTGGTAATTTTGTTGCTTTAACAGAAGGAAATTTAGAAAATGCTGTAAAAGAGCAAGGAACTCCTTATTACGATGGATTAAAATTCCACAGAGTAATTCCAGAATTTATGGTACAAGGTGGTTGTCCACAAGGAACAGGAACTGGTAACCCAGGTTATAAATTTGATGATGAATTTCACCCAGATTTAAAACATGATGCTCCAGGAAAATTAGCAATGGCTAATTCTGGTCCTGCAACAAACGGAAGTCAGTTTTACATTACCCACGTTCCTACTCCGTGGTTAGACGGTAAACATACTGTTTTTGGTTCTGTAATTGAAGGGCAGGATGTAGTTGATGCAATTGCACAAGGTGATGCATTAACATCTGTAGAAATTATTAAAGTTGGTGCAGAAGCAGAAGCTTTTAATGCTGTTGAAGCTTTTAGAACTTTTGAAGGATCTAGAGAAAAGCGTGAAGCTGCAGAAATAGCAAAGCAAAAAGCATTGTTAGATACAGTTGCTGCTGGTTATGATGAAACTGCAAGTGGTTTACGTTACCAAATTTTACAAAAAGGAACAGGAAAAAAAGCAACTAAAGGTGCTGGAGTTTCTGTACACTACAAAGGTCAATTATTAGACGGTACTGTATTCGATTCTTCTTATAAGAGAAAAGAACCAATCGACTTTAATGTTGGTGTAGGTCAGGTTATTTCTGGTTGGGATGAAGGAATTCAATTATTACAAGTAGGAGACAAAGCTCGTTTTGTAATCCCTTCTAATTTAGCATATGGTTCTGCAGGTGCAGGAGGAGTTATTCCACCAGATGCAACACTTATTTTTGATGTAGAATTAATGGCTGTAAAATAAGAATAATATTCTTTACAAGTTATATAATTACAAAAAGCTCTCTGATTTCAGGGAGCTTTTTCTATGTATAAAAGTTTTAATACTTAAAATAGGCTTCTCTAATACGGAATGATTTTTAAAATGATTCCTAAAATTTTAAAACAAATAGCACCTACTAATAAAGCATCTTAAGAGAAATTTCTGAAACTTGTTTTTCTATAGTTGACACCCTATACAGCTTCCGTTGACAACTAAAAATCAATATTTTACAAAAAAAATAGAATAAACTCAATATTTATTGTAAATTCAAAGCATCAAATTCTTCCCATTTCCTATGAAAGAATTTTCCCTAAAAATTAAACTGATTGCTGGATATATCCCCTTTTAAATGATACATATCCGTAATTAAAGTTAGCATATAAAGAAGTTGGCAAAAATACCTCAGTGAGCTCGAAAAATATAATGTAAAGAAAACTAAAATAACTTATCATTTAAAATTATAATGTAAAGAAAAATGAATTTTCTTATCATTATAAATTACCTTTGTTAAGAAAAATAGAATTTCTTATCATTATGAATGACTTTAAACTTGAAAAACTTCCTTTAAAAAAAGACATTGAAACAAAAAATGTTCTGAAAAAATTAAATGAAGCTCATAGAGCATTAGCTGAATTAAAAGGTTTAGTATCTAGTATTCCAAATGAAAATATCCTAATTAATACTTTAGGATTGCAAGAAGCAAAAGATAGTTCTGAAATTGAAAATATCATCACAACACACGATGATCTTTATAAAGCTGAACTAAATTTAGATGGAGTAAAATCGTTAGATGCTAAAGAAGTTCAAAATTATATTTCTGCTTTAAAAATTGGGTATTCCTTAATTTCGAAAAGAAACATTTTAACAAATAATGACATTATCCAAATACAATCTGAATTAGAAAAAAATAATGCAGGTTTTAGAAAAGTTCCTGGAACTGCATTAAAAAATGCTAAAACTGGAGAAACAGTTTATACTCCGCCACAAGACATTGAAACTATAAAAAATTTAATGTCTAATTTAGAACAATTTATTAATGACGATACTTTATCTGACTTTGACCCAATAGTAAAAATGGCTATCATACATTATCAATTTGAAAGTATCCACCCTTTTTATGACGGTAATGGTAGAACAGGAAGAATTATTAATGTGCTTTATTTAGTAATGAAAGATTTACTTGATTTACCAATTCTATATTTGAGTAGGTTTATTATCGAAAATAAAGCTAAATATTATGAATTATTACAAGAAATTAGAATTACTGACAATTGGGAGAATTGGTTAATTTATATTATCAAAGCAGTCGAGCAAACTTCTAAACAAACTATAATTCTAATAAAAGAGATACAGAAATTAATGCTTGAGTATAAACACATAATTAGAGATAATTATAAATTTTATAGTCAAGATTTATTGAATAATTTATTTCAACATCCATACACAAAAATTGAGTTTATAGAAAGAGATTTAGGTGTATCAAGAATTACAGCTGCTAATTATTTAAATAGACTGGCGAAAGATGGAATTCTAAAAAAACAAAAACTAGGAACAGGAAATTACTATGTCAATGAAAAATTATATACGATTTTAACAAAAAAAGTACTTTAGCCAACAACGTGTAGTAAAAATTGCTAAATTAGTGCTTAACTAAAAGTAGTTACTTTTTTATAAACTTCTGTTTTCCTTCGGAAAATAGCCGTTCATAAAACCGCAAATTCCAATACACAACAACGTTAGCACCCCCAAAATCTTTAATTCCAAAAACATAAAAAAGGCTGTCTAAAAAGCAATAAACCTTGTCATGCTGAACTTGTTTCAGCTTCTTACTTACTGAAATTCCAGTTCAAAAGAATCTGAAATAAATTCAGATTGACAAAAATTCACTTTTTAGACAACCTCTTTTTATAGATAAAATCTACAAATAGACTTTACTATTTTTTACTAATAATAGTCAACTCATCTACAATATGTTTTGCATTTGAGTATTTATCTATCAACCAAAGTACATATCTAATATCAACATTAATAGTTCTTTGTAAGTTTGAATCGAAAATAACATCACCAGCCATTGCTTCAATGTTTCCGTCAAAAGCCAAACCAATTAATTCACCTTTTCCATTTACAACAGGAGAACCAGAGTTACCTCCAGTAATATCGTTATCTGTTAAAAAGTTTACAGGTAACTGACCACGCTCATTTGCGTAACGCCCGTAATCTTTCTTTTCGTAAATATCTAACATGCTTTGATCTAAATCAAACTCAGGATCGTTTGGTTTGTACTTTTTAATCATCCCCTGAAAAGTAGTATAATTATTCTCATTGGCATCGTTTCTCTTATCGGCTGGTAAAGCTCTCACTTTACCGTAAGACAATCTTAATGTAGAATTTGCATCAGGATATTTAATATTACTCAATCCAGATTCACGCAATCCTTTTACTAACAATCTAAAAGATGCTTTAAAATCATTTTCTGCTTGTACCAAACTTTCTGGGTTCTCTCTATACTTATCTAATAACTGATTAGACAATTGCAATAAAGGATCACTATTTAAGATGGCTTCATTTGGGTATTGTAAATAAGCCTCTACTCCTTCTTTAGAAGTAAACATACTCAACTTAAAAATAGCTTTTACATACGCAGAAAAATCATTGTCGTTCTTTCCTCCTACTTCTGCAACCAATTCTGGCAATGAGTAATTAGATTTAGATGCTAACAAACCTAATTGTTTTGCAAAAACCTCCTCCTCTAAAGGCAAGTAAAAGTCTTTATAAGAACTCTCTATAAGCGCTTGTAATCTTGGTAACATATTTGCACGCTCTGCTTCATTTGCAGCTGTATATTGCTTTAAAGCACCACCAACTCTGTATGGTAAAACAGCAAATTTACTAGAACGCAACATCCCTAATAAGTAGTTGGTTTGTTTTGCTTTTTCGTTGGTTAAACTATAGTAATTATTGATATTCTCAATAACTTTTCCGTAAGCTTCTTTATTGTCTTTTTTCTTAGCCCATCTTGCAAACTTCGCTTCTACTTTACTCTTCTTTTCAACCGTTTTATGCTCTGTTAAAGCGGTAATCATTCCGCCTCTATTTTTCCAATAGTTGGCAATACCAGCGTAAGCAGATGCGTACATTAGATTTACAGACTCGTCTGCATCCATGTATTTTTTCATAACATCCATACTTAATTTAGAACCTTCTACCCAAGCAGGATATGCAAACTTTACATTTTGTTCTACTCCTTGTGCAGGCATCCAACGGTTTGTTCTACCTGGATATCCTAAAATCATGGCAAAATCATTTTCTTTTACACCATCAATATTAACAGGTAAATGATATTTTGCTTTTAAAGGCACATTGGCCGTAGAATATTCTGCTGGTTCTCCATTTTCATCTGCATAGACTCTAAATAAAGAAAAATCTCCTGTATGTCTTGGCCATTCCCAGTTATCTGTATCTCCACCATATTTACCAACATTTTCTGGAGGTGTACCTACTAAACGAACATCATTATAATCCTCATACACAAAGTAGTAAAACTCATTACCTTCATAGAAAGAACGAACAGAAACGGTGTATTTTCCACCTTCGTTATTTTCTTTTTCAATTTTAGCAATTTCTCTATTAATGATTGCTTCACGTTCTTTTTCACTCATTTTATCATTTACAAGTGATAAAATACGTTTAGAAATATCATCCATTCTTACAAAAAAGCGCACATATAAACTTTCTGGTTTCAATTCTTCTTCTTTAGAACCTGCCCAGAAACCATTTTTTAAATGATTTTGTTCTGCTGTAGATAATTCTGCAATTGCATCGTACCCACAATGATGGTTTGTTAACACCAATCCGCTTTCCGATACGATACTTGCAGTACAACCTCCGTTAAACTGTACAATAGCATCTTTTAAACTTTGATTATTAACACTATAAATTTCTTCGGAAGTTAACTGTAACCCCATTTTTTGCATATCACGATGATTTAATCGTTCTATATGCATTAAAAACCACATCCCTTCGTTTGCCATTGCAGACGGAAGCGACATTATAAATACAATAAATGTAATCAGTATTTTTTTCATTTTATCATGTTTTAAATATGAAGATAAAAATACTAAAATTTAGAATCTTTTTAAATGCGATAACGTGCTATTATTCTCTCTTTTTAAAGTCTAAAAAATATTTTCATCAATTTATTTGGTGAAATTATTTTTAATATTTATTAGAAAAAAAGTTTATTTTTTAAATACAAAACGAATAAATAAAGAGAGATATAATTACTTTTAGTCACAAAAAAACGCTTAAAAATTAGAAATATGATTTCCTTTTTTTAAGCGTTATTAATAAGTATTGTATTTAGAAGACTAGTTGCTGCTTTTAAGTATTTATTAAAATAAAACTTACGTACACGTTAATGAGTCTTAATCAAATTCCTTCATTTCAGAATCATAAAAAGCACCTGCTTTATCCATTAAATCAGCTAATTCTGTAGCAATATCTTCTTCACTCTCTCCTGTTAAATCTTCAAACCACTCTACTTCATCATCTTTTAAGTTGATTAAAAAACGAGGGAATTCTGTATGTAACACAAAAATATCTTCAGGAAATTTACTGTTATCTGCTAATAAAAATTTAGGTAAAGTCATAATATTTTATTGATTATAGATGCTGTCTGTTCGAGCGCAGTCGAGAACTAATTTATTTATTTTAATATCCGCTCGTCTGCACTCGAGAGGACACCTTTATTTTTTCTCTTTTATCAACTTTAAAGTTAACGAATTAAATCTTATAAATAATAAAATAGAAGCTGTTGTTAAGCCTGCAAGTAAACCTAACCAAATACCAAAACTACCATACATTTCTTCGCTCCCTAAGTAATAAGAAACCGGAAAACCGATAACCCAATAAGATATAAAAGTAAGAACTGTAGGTACTTTAACATCTTGTATACCACGCAATGCGCCTAGAAACACAACTTGTATACTATCTGATATTTGAAAAAATGCTGCTGCTAATAATAATTTTGATGCAATAGAAACCACTTCCATATTGTCTATATAATTTACAGTATCACTTAAATCTACATAAATCATTGGTAAACTTTTATGAAAAATAAAGAAAAGTAATGCAAAAAACATCGCTAACAATACTCCTAATAAAAAGATAGAAAAAGCAATTCTGCGCAATTCTTTATAATTTTGTAATCCTTTTTGGTTCCCTACTCTAATCATAGCAGCAACGCTTAAACCCGTTGCAACCATAAACGTCATAGAAGACAAGTTTAATGCTATTTGATTTGCCGCTTGTGGGTTTTTCCCCAACAAACCACTTAACCAAACTGCGGATGTAAAAATAGCAACTTCAAAAAACATTTGCATAGCACTTAAAGAACCAATATTCACAATTTTTTTTATCGTTAGAACATCTAAAACAAAGAATTTTATATTTCTTACTATTTGTGCAGATCTTTCTTTATAACGCAATAATAACCATAAGTAAATAACCATGATTACTCTAGAAATTAACGTACCATACGCTGCACCAATAATTCCCATTTCTGGGAAACCAAATTTTCCGAAAATTAATAAATAGTTTAAAACAATGTTTATAACATTTGCAATTAACGCCGCATACATTGGGTATTTCGTCATAGACAGCCCATCACTAAACTGCTTAATTGCCTGAAAAATAACCAAAGGAATTAATGAAAAAGCAACCAAATCTAAATACGGAATTGCCAACTCGACCACTTCCTTGGGTTGTTTCATTAAATACATTAAAGGCTTAGAGAAATAGACGCCAGCAAATAAGACAATACCTAAGGTAGTACATAAAAACAAACCACTTTTATAAGTTGCTTTTGCTTGTTTTAGATTATCGGATGAATCTGCTTCTGCAATTAAAGGTGTAATCGCTGTAGAAAAACCAATACCTATAGACATGGCGATAAACATAAAACTGTTTCCCAAAGAAACCGCAGCTAATTCTGCTGTTCCCATTTGGCCCACCATAATATTATCTACGAAACTTACAAATGTATGCCCAAGCATACCTAACATTACTGGTGCTGCAAGCTTCCAATTGTATTTAAATTCTGATGTATATTGAGAAATATTCACGTCTATTGTTCTTTTTACGGTTTGCAAAAATACAACTTGTAATTAGAATAATTTGCAGCTATTCTATAAAATAAAAACACAAAAAATCCACCTTTTTCAAAGTGGATTTTTAATACTAATAATTATAGTTTATTACATTGCTGGTTTTGGTAATAAAACAGCATCAATAACATGTATAACTCCGTTAGATTGGTTTACATCTGCAATAGTAACTTTAGCTTTCCCTCCGTTTTCATCAGAAATATAAACGTTTTTTCCTTTCATCCAAGCAGTAATGGTACCTCCGCTTACTGTTTTAATAGCAGCTTTACCATTTCCTTTTTTAATTAAAGCAACAATTACTTTTGCATTCCATTTACCTGCAACAACATGGTACTTTAAAATTGTTTGTAATTTTGTTTTATTTTCTGCCATTAATAAAGTGCTTACGGTACCTTCTGGCAACATCTCAAAAGCTTTATTTGTAGGTGCAAAAACAGTAAAAGGTCCATCACTTGTTAATACATCTACTAAATCTGCTGCTTTTACGGCTGCAACTAACGTAGTATGGTCTTTAGAGTTTACTGCATTTTCTACAATATTTTTAGAAGGGTACATTTCTGCTCCACCTACCATTTTTGTTTTTTCTTGTGCACTAAAATTTTGACTAATTACTAAACTAAGTATTAAAACTGTTACTTTAAAAAAATTTAAGGTTTTCATAATTTGATATTTAAAATTAATAATAATTTGTGTTCAACATATCTACGAGATTTTTTTAGTTACGGTTTTAAAATAAATTTTAAATAAAATGAATCGCCAGAATATTTCCATAAATAATTTAATTATCATTACTTTTGAAGTTCTAAAAAACATACTAAAAACATACCAAAATGGCAAATATCACATTAAAAGGAAATGCAATAAACACAATAGGTAAGTTACCTAAAACAGGTACTAAAGCAGCTGATTTTAAACTAACTGCAGTAGATTTATCTCAAAAAAGTTTATCAGATTTTTCTGGCAAAAAAGTAATTTTAAATATTTTTCCTAGTGTAGATACTGGTACTTGTGCTACTTCTGTTAGAGAATTTAATAAAAAAGCTGCAGATTTAGAAAACACCGTTGTTTTATGTGTTTCTAAAGATTTACCATTTGCACAAGCTCGTTTTTGTGGTGCAGAAGGGATTGATAATGTAGTAATGTTATCTGATTTTGCTGATGGAAACTTTGGAAAATCTTACGAATTAGAAATTGCAGATGGTCCTTTGGCACATTTACATTCTAGATCTATTGTTATTATTGATGAAAACGGAAACGTTATCTACACAGAACAAGTTTCTGAAATTGCTGACGAACCTAATTATACAGCTGCTTTAAACGCAATTTAATTTATGAAGAATCCTAATGATAGCTTTATAAGAGGAAGACTTCGTAGTTTTAAGTTTGCTTTAAGAGGTATGTGGCTTTTAATGACTACTGAAGACAGCATAAAAGCACAACTTTTTATTGCGGTACTTGCTACTATTTTAGGTTTTTATTTTAATCTTTCTAATATAGAATGGATGTTTCAGTTTATAGTTATTGGCCTCGTTTTAGTGGCAGAAGCTTTAAACACTGCTATAGAAAAAGTGGCAGATTTTATACACCCAGAATATCATGAGAAAATAGGTTTTATTAAAGATATAGCTGCAGGGGCACCAAGTTTTGCAGCTTTTATTTCATTAATTATTGCAGGTTTTATATACATCCCTAAAATAGCTTTATTATTTTAGGCGAATTTTTATATATACTGCTAAAACGACCAAAATTTATTAATGGCCAAGAGAAGAACAAGTACAAAAACACCCTTAAATTCTTCGGAAAATAAACCGAGTATTTTTGCCTATTTAAAAACAAGACAAGCAAAGACTATTTTAGGGGCTTTCCTAATTTTATTCTCTGTTTTTCTTTGTATTGCCTTTATTTCTTTTTTCTTTAATTGGCAAGAAGATCAAAGCATACTTAAAGAATTTGCAGATAAAACAGTTAGAAGTAAAAATTTACTGGGTAAAATTGGTGCAACTTTAAGTAACTTTTTTATTTATGAGGGAGTTGGAATAGCAGCCTTTATAATAGCTTTTCAGATACTTTTAACAGGTTGGTATATTCTTTTTAAAAAGAAATTCGCTGCACTAATAATTTCATGGAACTGGTCTCTTTTGGCCATGATATGGATTTCTATAACGTTAGGTTTTGCATATAACAAATACGCATTACTATCTGGGGTTATTGGTTTTGAAATTAATGAATTTTTACAAGCATTTATTGGTAAAACTGGTTTAGTAATACTTTTAACCTTCTTTTTTATTGCTTATTTAGTTTTACGTTATAAAGTTTCTTTTGATAAACACATAGAAACCTTAAAAGTAAAAAGAGAAGAAAGAGAGGCTAGAAAAGCACAAGAATTAGTTTTAAGTGAAACAGAAACAGTTACTTTAAAAACAGATCAAAAAGAAAAATCTGTCGTAGAATTATCTTTAGAAAAACAACAACCAACTATTACTAAATATTCTGATGTTCCTTCTAAAAAAGAAGAAATATCTTTAAATGTTGATAAAAAATCGGGACCTGTATTAACAACAGAAATACCTAAAGAAGAAGAAAAAGAAATTGAAATGGAAGTAGAAATGGACGTTGAGATTGATGTAGCCATCGGTCGAGATGAAGAACATTCTACAGAAAATTTATCCAATCAATTGGTAAAAGACTTTGGTGAGTTTGATCCTACCTTAGAACTAGGGAATTTTAAGTTTCCTACTTTTAACCTTTTAAAACAATACAATGAATCTATTTCTATAGATCCAGAAGAATTAGAAGCAAATAAAGATAGAATTGTAGAAACTTTAAAGAACTACAAAATTGGTATTGCAGAAATTAAAGCAACTGTTGGACCTACAATTACATTATATGAAATTGTGCCCGAAGCAGGAATTAGAATTTCTAAAATTAAAAATTTAGAAGACGATATTGCACTTTCTTTATCTGCATTAGGAATTAGAATTATTGCTCCTATTCCTGGTAAGGGAACTATTGGTATAGAAGTACCTAATAAAAAATCTACCATTGTTTCTATGCATTCTGTAATTTCATCAAAGAAATTTCAAGAATCTACAATGGAGCTACCAATTGCATTAGGTAAAACCATTTCTAACGAAACTTTTGTGGTAGATTTAGCTAAAATGCCTCACTTATTAATGGCTGGTGCAACTGGTCAAGGAAAATCGGTTGGATTAAATGCTGTATTAACATCTCTTTTATATAAAAAACATCCTGCAGAAGTAAAGTTTATTTTGGTAGATCCAAAGAAAGTAGAACTTACGTTGTTTAATAAAATAGAGCGTCATTATTTAGCAAAACTGCCAGATGTAGAAGATGCAATTATTACAGATACTACAAAAGTGGTGCATACCTTAAACTCACTTTGTATAGAAATGGACAACCGTTACGACTTGCTAAAAGCAGCAATGGTGCGTAACATTAAAGAATACAACGTTAAATTTAAACAACGTAAATTAAACCCTAACGACGGGCATCAATATTTACCTTATATTGTTTTGGTTATTGACGAATTTGCAGATTTAATTATGACTGCCGGTAAAGAAGTAGAAACACCAATTGCACGTTTAGCACAGTTGGCAAGAGCAATTGGTATTCATTTAATTGTTGCAACACAAAGACCTTCTGTAAACGTAATTACGGGTATTATTAAAGCCAATTTCCCTGCAAGAATTGCGTTTAGAGTAACTTCTAAAATTGACTCTAGAACCATTCTAGATGCTGGTGGTGCAGATCAATTAATTGGACGTGGAGATTTATTGTATACCGAAGGAAACAATCTTAACAGAATACAATGTGCCTTTGTAGATACGCCAGAAGTAGAAAAAATTACAGATTTTATTGGTTCTCAAAAAGCCTATGCAGAAGCCTATCAATTACCAGAATATGTAGATGATGAAAGTGGCACGAGTATTGATATAGATATTGCAGATAGAGATAAGCTCTTTAAAGATGCCGCAGAAATTATTGTTACGGCACAACAAGGATCTGCTTCTTTATTACAAAGAAAATTAAAATTAGGTTATAATAGAGCTGGTAGATTAATAGATCAGTTAGAAGCTGCCGGTATTGTAGGCGGTTTTGAAGGAAGTAAGGCAAGACAAGTATTAGTTCCAGATTTTATAGCACTAGAGCAATTATTAGAAAACGAAAAGAACCAATAGCCTCTCGATTACTATCGAGATGATAAGAATTAAAATTATGAAAAAAGTAACCATCTTATTTTTAAGTTTATTTTTAACTACGATCACTTTTTCTCAAAATGCAGAAAAAGCAAAAGCTCTTTTAGATGAAGTTTCTACCACAATGGGGGCTTATAAAAACATGTCTATTAGCTTTAGTCAAACCTTAAGTAACGAAGATGCAGGTATAATGGAAGGTGACGAACCACCAATTAGAGGAAAAATTACGTTATCTGGAGAAAAATATAGCCTTAACTACTTAGGGAATCAATTTATTTTTGACGGAAAAAAACTGTATGTAATTAATAATGACGAGAAAGAAGTAACAATTACAGATGGAGACATGAGTGGTGATGATGGCTTTATTTATCCTTCTAAATTATTAACTTTTTACAAAGAAGGTTATAATTTTGAAATGGGAGATTTAAAAAATTTAAACGGTAGAAATATTCAACTAGTTACCTTAAGCCCAATAGATAGCGCTTCTGATATTGTAAAGGTAGAATTAGCAATTGATGCAAAAACAAAGCATATTTATAAGTTAATTCAAACAGGTTCTAATAGCTCTAAAACAACCTTTACTATTAATGAATTTAAAAGCAACCAAACCTTACCTAGTAATCATTTCTCATTTGATGAAGCAAAATACAAAAAGCTAAACTTCTCAATAGATTAATAAATTTCCAATTAACAGATATTTAGTAGCTTATTTCATCATAAGAAACTACTTTTGCCTAGATGAAAATTTTAGATAGATACATACTAAAAACGTTTTTAGTTCCTTTTATAGCTACGTTTTTAATCGTGCTTTTTGTTTTGGTGATGCAAGTATTATGGCAAACATTCGAAAACATTGCAGGTAAAGGAATTAGCTTGCCTTTTATCTTAAAATTTTTATACTACTCTACCTTAATTATTACACCACAAGCATTGCCTATTGGAGTTCTTTTATCTTCTATAATGGCATTGGGTACTTTAGGTGAAAACTACGAATTTGCAGCAGCAAAATCTGCAGGTATTTCTTTACAACGTTTGGTAAGACCTTTGGTTTTCTTAACAATGCTTCTTAGTGGAATTAACTTCTTATTTTTAAATAATGTATATCCTTATGCCGTTTTAAAGCAAAAGAATTTATATTTAAATATTAAAAAGAAACAACCTGCTTTAGCATTAGTACCTGGTAGTTTTAATAGTGACCTTCCTGGTTTTCAAATTAAATTTGATGAAAAATTTGATGAAGAAGGTAAAGATGGAAAAGAAGTAAGTTTATTAAAAAAAGTTTTAATTTACGATTTAACTGCCGGAAAAGGAAACCAAAAAGTAATTACAGCAGAAAGTGGTAAGATTATCTCAGAAGAAGGAAGTCGATATATGACTTTTATTTTATACGATGGTTATTACTACCAAGAACACGTAAAATCTGCAAAAACAGTTTTACAAAGAAAAAAGATGGCGGCTTCTAATGCCACCTTTAAAGAATATGAGTTTAACATTGATATTTCTTCTGTTACCGGAGATGATGATTTAAACAAAACAGACCACACCAAAAACTTTATGATGCTTAGTTTAAATCAATTAGGTGACACCATACCCGATTTAAAAGCAAGTTATGATGAAGCGTTATTACTAAAATCTAAGAACCTATATGCCACTGCGGTTGCAAGGGATTTATACAAATATCCAGATTCTTTAAAGGCAGAAAATATTAATATTGATGTTCTAGAAAATTTTGATTTACAATCTAAAATTAATGTTCTAAACTCTGCTACTACAAAAATAGAACGTACTTTAAGCTCTATAAAAAACAACCAAACATCCATTAAATTTAAAAGAAAAAACTTAAACTTTTTCGACACAGAGTATTATAATAGAATTTCATTTTCATTATCTTGTTTAATACTCTTCTTTATTGGTGCACCATTAGGGTCAATTATTAGAAAAGGTGGTTTTGGTTTACCTATGATATTGGCTATTGCTATTTACGTAACCTACTTCTTTAGCAATACGTTTGGTAAAAATTTAGCAGAAGAAAGTTCTATTACTTCCTTTTTAGGATCTTGGGCATCTGCTTTTATAATGATTCCAATAGGTATTATCTTAACAAGAAGGGCTACAAAAGACAAAGGAATTTTTAATCTGGATGCTATTACGCAACCCATTATCAATTTCTTTAAAAAAATATTTCCAACAAAAGAAGCATAAATAATATGACACTCCAGAACCCTAAAAAAAGTACACAATTAAATTCAATTGCAGAAGCAATTGAAGATATTAGAAATGGTAAAATTATTATTGTTGTAGATGATGAAAATAGGGAGAACGAAGGTGATTTTTTAGCAGCAGCAGAAAAAGCAACCCCAGAATTAATTAATTTCATGGCAACCCATGGTAGAGGTTTAATTTGTGCTCCATTAACAGAAAAACGTTGTAAAGAACTAGACTTACACGTTATGGTTAACAACAACACAGACCCAATGGAAACCGCTTTTACAGTTTCTGTAGATTTACGTGGTAAAGGAGTTACAACAGGTATTTCTGCCGGAGATAGAGCTTTAACGGTAAAAGCATTAGTAGATAAAGATACAAAGTCTTTTGATTTAGCAAGACCAGGTCATATTTTTCCATTAATAGCAAAAGAAGGTGGTGTTTTAAGAAGAACAGGACATACAGAAGCAGCTATAGATTTTGCTCGCTTAGCAGGTTTACAACCAGCAGGTGTTATTGTTGAGATAATGAACGAAGATGGTAGCATGGCACGTTTACCTGAATTGTTAGAGGTGGCTAAAAAATTTGATATTAAAATTGTTTCTATAGAAGATTTAGTTGCTTACAGAATGGAACATGATTCTTTAATTGAAATAAAAGAAGACTTTAATTTACAAACTAGATTTGGCGATTTTAGATTAAGAGCATATCAGCAAACTACTAATAACCAAGTTCATATTGCTTTAACAAAAGGTTCTTGGTCTAAAGACGAAGCAATCTTAACTAGAGTAAATTCTACTTTAATAAATAATGATATTTTAGGAACCTTAACAAATAATGCCGATAAGAAACTAGACCAAATGTTTCAGGTGATAAATGACGAAGGTAAAGGGGCTATTATATTTGTAAATCAACAAAACCAATCTCAAAACTTATTAAGTAGATTGGCTGTTTTAAAAGAGAACCAAAAGAACGGAAACATTAAAGCTCCTGCTATTAAAATGGATAATAAAGATTTTGGAATTGGAGCTCAGATTTTACATGATTTAAACATTCGTCAATTAAAGCTAATTACAAATACACAACAAACTAAACGTGTTGGTATTATTGGTTATGGGTTAGAAATTGTAGATTATGTAGGCTATTAAGTTATTACAATAGGTGTTTTTCTTTGTATTCTTAACCATTTCTTTGCCGTTAATTAATACACAAGGTTTTTGTACACCAATTTTATTTATTTTCTTTAACAGAAGTAAAAGTCTTATTTTACAAAGAACATAGCCTTATTTATAGCAATGTTCTTTGTAAAATACTATGCAAACTTTGCGGTTAATTAAATCTTAACCTCTACTCCACTTTCTAGTTCTAAAGCTTCTTTATTTTGCTGAAAAAGTCTGGCAGTATATGTACCTTCTAAATTAATTTGATTACCATATACAGAAAGCCAACTGCCTTCTCGCAAACCTAAAACCGCTGTTTTATTAAAAACATGAAACTCTTTTATACGGGTTTCTCTTGTTTCTCCCATGTGTGTAGAACCTTCTATAGGATCTAAATAATGTGCATTTATATTAAATGGAATACATCCTAAAGTTGTAAAACTAGGCGGATATACAATTGGCATATCATTGGTGTTTTTCATATCTACCCCACAAATATTACTTCCGGCACTTGTGCCTAAATATGGTGTACCATTATCTAACACCTGCTTTAAGGTTGATAATACATCATTTTTGTATAATTGATTAACCAACTCAAAAGTATTTCCTCCACCTGTAAAAATAGCCTCAGCATTCAGAATTGCTTCTTTAGCATTTTCAAATTCATGAATACCTTTTACATCAATATTAATAGTAGAAAAAGCATTTTTTGCTATTGTAGTATAATCATCATAACTAATTCCGCTGGGTCTTGCATACGGAATAAATAGTAATTGTTTTACTCCCTTAAAATGTGTTTTTAAAGTAGGTAATAAATATTCTAAATAGCTACTTCCATGCACTGTTGATGTACTTGCGATAATCATTTTTTTCATAATCCAAAAATAAGAATTTAACTATTCATTTTAACACAAGTTTACAATTCTCTTAATAGAATTTTAAGACACGTACTTCTTTACTTTGTATTAATGTCAAAAGCAATTACTTTTCTTGCCTTTTTTATAAGTTTTCTATCCTTAGAAGCTCAAGAAAAAAGAACGAACCTAACTGGTAAAACTGTCTTAGATAGTTTGGCTATTCCAGATGTTCATATCATTAACCAGAATACTAGTAGTGGTACGATTACCAATACCAATGGTTTTTTTGAAATACCTGTTCAAGTAGGTGATACTTTATTTTATTCTCATTTAAAATATATAGACAAGTATATTGTTATTACAGACAAAGTGATTTCGACTAAAAAGCTAAACATTCCGTTAGAAGAAAAAACAGTTGTTTTAAAAGAAATAGTATTAGAAAAACAACAAAGTATTTTTTACCAAGATCCAGAAATACTACCAAATAATGGTATTGTTATAAATGCAAAAACCTTAAATTTACCCTATGCAAATATCATAACAAAGGAAGATAAATCATTATTAAAATTTAGCTCTGGTGCTGCCATAAATTTAGCAAGTTTAATAAATCTTATAAACGGAAATGCAAAAAGGGAAAAGCAACTAAAGGAAATGGCTTTAGAAGACACGGAACTTAAAAAGGTAAGAGACTATTTTACGGATGACTTTTTTATCACAGACTTAAAAATTGAAAAAATCTATATCAATCAGTTTTTAAATGACTGTATTGATAAAAATATAATTCGAATTTTTAAGAGAGATAACAAATTAGATGTCATTAAACTATTAATGACAGAAAGCAAATTATTTCCTAAACGAATAGTTGAGGAAGAACTTTATTTAACAAACCAATAACCCTATTGAATGGAAAAAAAACTACTTACTATTTTTTTATTTGTTATAACACTCCCCTCTTTGTCTCAAAATAATGGGACGTTAATAACGAGTAGAATTTTAGATTCTCTTGGCATTGTAAAAAATGCAAATATTATCAATCTAAATACCAATCAAGGTACATTTTCTTCGGATGCTGGTCGTTTTCAAATCTATGTTTCAACAGGAGATACTTTAAGTATTTCATCTATACAACACATTACCCAAAAAATAAAGATTACCAAAAACATTACAGCAAACAAGGCACTAATTGTTATACTAAAACCCAATACCTATGTTTTAGATGAGTTTGAATTAAAAAGAAATAATTTAACTGGTAAATTGGCTTTAGATGTTAAAAACATACCTACTGAAGAAAAATATGCTTTATTAAAAAGTAATATGGATTTCTCTAATGTAGACTTCTCCTTGAAAGATCATAGAATTGATGCAAATGATAGGGCAAAATCTAAAGTAGTAAATACGGTTGCTAATTCTTATTCAGGACTTAATGCTGCAGGACTTATTGGAGGTCTTTTTTCTTCTAAAAAATTCGAAAAGTCACAATTATTAGATGCTAAGTTAGATCGTAAAAGAGCATTGGGAAACAAAATATTACTTGAACTTGGTGAAGATTTTTTCTTTGAAAAATTAAAAATACCTAAGGAAAAGTATTATCATTTTTTAGATTATTGTGATTATTTAGATCTCGATAAAATATATAACGAAAATAAAGTTTTAAAACTTATAGAAATATTTCAGAAAGAAAGTATCCCGTATTTAGAAATCATAAAAGAAGAATAAAACAGCTGTGCATGGAAAAAAATCTACTTCAATTTTTATTATTTTTTGTAACATGCACCTCTTTATCCCAAGAAAGTCAAACCTTAATTTCCGGTAAAGTTGTAGACTCTTTGGGCTTTGTTAAAAATGTAAATATCATCAACCTAAAAACAAATAAAGGTACTTTTTCTTCAGATGATGGAATGTTTGGAATCTATGCTACCGAAGGAGATTCTTTACAAATTTCGTCTGTGCAGCACATTACCAGAAAACTTAGAATAAGCAAAGAGGTTATCAATAATAAATTTATGACCATTATATTGGGAACAAATACGTTTGTTTTAGATGAATTTGAATTAAAAAAACATCATTTAATAGGACGATTAGGTGTCGATATAAAAGACGTACCCACAGATAGAAAAGATTCTTTGTTACAAAAGACCTTAAATTTTTCTAATGTCAATTTTAAACTAGTAGACACAAGAATTGATGCTAACATAAGAATGAAACCACCAATTGTTAACACAGTTGCAAATTCATTTGGTGGTGCCGGCGGCAGCGCTTCAATTACTTTTAAATTTAAAGATTTACTATTACGTAAAGAGTTGAATCGTAAAAAAGCTGTTCCAGATAAAATACTCATAGAACTTGGTGAACCATTTTTCTTTGAAGAATTAAAAATCCCAAAAGACAATTACTTTCATTTTCTAGACTACTGTAATCCTTTAGGTATAGAACGTCTTCACAAAGAAGGTAATGTTTTAGAACTCATCAAAATTTTTCAGAAAGAAAGTCTGCCCTATTTAAAAATCATAAAAAAAGAGTAAATTGGCAGAATAATTGTTTTAAAACCAGCATGAATACTAAAAAATCTATTTTACTTTTACTAATAATACCACTTCTCTCCTTCTCTACTCATAAGTACTATTTGAGCCTTACTCAAATTGAATATAGAAGTGAATTGCAAACTGTACAAATAACAATTAATGTTTTTATGGATGATATTGAATTCGCCATAAACAAAGATTACAACATTGATTTACAACTAACAACAAAGAAAGAATTAAAGGATAACGATGTTTATTTTATAAAATATTTAAACAAAAAACTACATTTAAAAGTTGATGGTACTCCTAAATCTTTTAATTACATAGGTAAAGAATATGATGGTGATTTGGTTTATTTTTATCTAGAAATTGAAGATATAAAAGAGCTTAACACTATAGAAATTATCAATAAAATATTAACAAATCACTTTCCAGAACAAGAAAATTTAATTAAATCTAAAGTTGGCAAAAAGCACAAGAGTATTCTGTTAAATGCTAAAAATGATAAAGGTTTGTTAAAATTTTAACTCTTTTTAACTTTTCCCCCTACTAATCCTTAATTTGTAGGCTAATTAAACTCAGGTACAAATGAAAAAAATCACATTGCTCTTATTGAGCATTTTTTTTATTGGGACAGCTACATTCTCCCAAGAAAAAATCACAAAACAAGGTCATACCAACCAGAACAAGTTTAAACAACTTAAAGATGAATTAGCCACCCCAAATAGTCAAAGAACGGCTTCTGGTGCTCCTGGCATAAACTACACGCAGCAAAAGGTAGATTATGTAATGAATATTGTTTTAGATGATAAAAATGAAAAAATAATAGGTAACGAGACTATTACGTATCATAATAACTCTAAAGATGAATTGGCGTATTTATGGGTTCAATTAGATCAAAATGTAAGAGCTAAAGATTCTAAGTCTCCAGATATTCAGCCTAATAAAATCTCAAAAAGCATTACTAAAAGTACATTTGAAAGTACGTATAATTCAGCTCCCTTTGATGGTGGTTTTAAAATTACCAGTGTAACAAATACTGATGGCAGCAAATTATTGCATACCATTAACCAAACAATGATGCGTATTAATTTAGCAAAACCTTTGGCTTCTGGAGAGACTTTTTCATTTAAAATAGATTGGTGGTATAACATCAATAATCACAGAACTCAAGGCGGTAGATCTGGTTTTGAACATTTTACAGAAAACGACAATAACAATTATGTAATTGCTCAATTTTATCCAAGATTGTGCGTGTATGATAATGTAGAAGGTTGGCAAAATGGTCAGTTTTGGGGAAGAAGTGAATTTGCTTTAGAATTTGGAGATTTTACTGTAAACATTACCACGCCTAAAGATCATATGTTAGGTGCAACAGGTGTTTTGCAAAACGAAAATGATGTTTTTACAAAAACAGAATTAGAAAGATACGCTAAAGCTAAAAAAACCTTTGACAAGCCTGTTGTAATTCGTACTCAAAAAGAAGCTACTAAAATAGAAAAAAGCAAATCTAAAGAAACAAAGACTTGGAAATTTGTTGCCAAAAACGTACGAGATTATGCTTTTGCTAGTTCTAGAAAATTTATTTGGGATGCAATGGCAGTAAATATTAACGGCAAAACAGTAATGGCACATTCTTTATATTCTAAAGAAGCAAACCCTTTGTATGGTGACCATTCTACAAAAGCAGTTGCACAAACTTTAAAAACATATTCTGAATACACATTCGATTATCCGTATCACAAAGCAATTTCTGTAGACGGACAAATGGGAATGGAATATCCACAAATTTGTTTCAACCCAGGAAGACCAGATTTAGCAGATGGCGGTTATTCTGATAGAGTAAAATACAGAATGGTAAAAGTAACCATACATGAAGTTGGACATAACTTTTTTCCGATGATTGTAAATTCTGATGAAAGACAATGGACTTGGATGGATGAAGGTTTAAATTCTTATATGGAAATGTTAGCAGAATTAGCATACGACAAAGATTTCCCTGTGGTAAGAGGATATCCGAAAAATATAGTAAAATATATGGCTGGAGATCAATCTAAAATTGCACCAATTATGTCTAAAGGAGACAATGTTTATGAATTTGGAAACAATGCCTACGGTAAACCTGCAACTGCTTTATGGATTTTAAGAGAAACCATAATGGGTCATGAATTATTTGATCATGCTTTTAAAACATATTCTCAAAGATGGATGTTTAAGCACCCAACACCTGCAGATTTCTTTAGAACTATGGAAGATGCTTCTGGAGTAGATTTAGACTGGTTTTGGAGAGGTTGGTTTTACACTACAGATGTTACCGATATTGGTATAAAAGAGGTGAAAAAATACTATACAAAAGCAAATGGAGAAAATGTAGATTTTATTGAAGACACTACTAAAGGACTAGGTTTTGGTGCTGATAAAAACAAAAAATCTAAATTTCATTATGAAATTACTTACAACAAACCAGGCGGATTAGTAATGCCTATTATTGTAGAATTTACTTATAAAGATGATACAACGGATAGAAAAGTATATCCAGCACAAATTTGGAGACTTAATGATCAAGAAATTACAAAGGTTTTTTCTTCAACTAAAGAGGTTACTAAAATTACTATAGATCCAGATTTAGAAACAGCAGATGTAGATACTAGCAACAATAGCTGGCCAAAAGAAACTAATAATAATTTCGATAAATTTAAAAGTAAAATAAAAGGTTAACAAAAACCCAATAATTAAAGCGATATAACAACATATCGCTTTTTTTTATAAAAATTTGTTAAAGTTTTAACTTTTTTTAACAGATTCCCAACTATATCCTTAGTTTAGCTCACTTTAAATTCAAATAACTCAAATGAAAAAATTTACTTTATTCGTATTTTCTTTCTTTTTTATTGCAGCAGGTACTTTTGCTCAAGAAAAAAAAGAAGAAAGTAAAACCCTACAAGGGCACACAGACCAAAACAAATTTAGACAACTAAAAGACGTTTTGGCAACACCTAATGATCAACATGCAGCTTCTGGAGCACCAGGAAGTCAATATACGCAACAAAAAGTTGATTATGTAATGGACATTCGTTTAGACGAAAGTGCTAACAAAATTCATGGAGACGAGACAATTACGTATCATAATAACTCTAAAGATCAATTAGAGTATTTATGGGTACAATTAGATCAAAACATGAGAGCAGATGATTCTAAAACTCCTTTAGCTAAATCTAACGCTGCAACTCCTTTTATAACTCCAGAAAATTTCCAAAAAGACTTTATGAAAGAAGGGAAAGGTTTTGGTTTTAATATTGAAAAAGTAGAAAGTGCAGGTAAACCTTTATCTCACTTTATCAACAGAACCATGATGCGTATTAATTTACCAAAACCATTAGCTTCTGGAGATACTTTTAAATTTAGTATCAAATGGAATTACAAAATTAACGACATTAATAAAGATGGTGGTCGTTCTGGTTTAGAAACTTTTCCTGACGGAAACAACAACTATACAATTGCACAATTTTTTCCAAGGTTAGCAGTATATAATAATGTAGAAGGATGGCAAAATATGCAGTTCTGGGGTCGTAGTGAATTTGCTTTAGAATTTGGTGACTATGAAGTTAACATAACAGTACCTGCAGATCATATTGTAGATGCGACAGGAGATTTACAAAACGAAAAAAATGTCTTAACGAAGACACAACGTAATCGTTGGGAACAAGCAAGAAAAACTTTTGATAACCCAGTAATGATTGTTACGCAAGCCGAAGCTGAAGCTGCAGAAAAAGGACGCGCTACCAATACAAAAACTTGGACATTTAAAGCTGAAAAAGTAAGAGATTTTGCTTTTGCTTCTTCTAGAAAATATATTTGGGATGCAATGGCTACCAACATAAATGGTAAAACAGTTATGGCCGTTTCTTTGTACCCTAAAGAAGGAAACCCTTTATGGGAAGAACATTCTACAAGAGCAGTTGCTCATACTTTAATTGAATACTCTAAACTAACATTCGATTATCCTTATTCTAAAGCAATTTCTGTACACTCAGAAAGACAAGGAATGGAATACCCTATGATTTGTTTCAACTTTGGTCGTCCGGAGGCAGATGGAACGTATTCTGACAGAACTAAAAAAGGTATGTTAGGCGTAATTATTCATGAAGTAGGACATAACTTTTTTCCGATGATTGTAAATTCGGATGAAAGACAATGGACTTGGATGGATGAAGGTTTAAACTCTTTTGTAGAAATATTAGCAGAATTTTCTTATGATTATGACTTATTTTCAAAAAACCCTGCTAAAGAAATTACAAGATATATGGGCGGAGACCAAAGCAACATCTCACCTATTATGTCTCAAGGAGATTACGTAAAACAATTTGGACCTAACGCATATACAAAACCTGCAGCGGCATTATACATATTACGTACAACTATAATGGGACCAGAATTATTTGATCATGCTTTTAGAACCTATTCGCAAAGATGGATGTTTAAACACCCAACACCTTCTGATTTCTTTAGAACAATGGAAGATGCTTCTGCAATGGATTTAGATTGGTTTTGGAGAGGTTGGTTTTACACTACAGATGTAACAGATATAGGTATTAAGGAAGTAAAACCTTTATACTTAACAGACAAACCAAACGAAAGAGTTGCCAAGTTAAAAGAACAATACAAGCAATATTTTGACGGTTTAGGAGACTTAGTCTACATTACAGACAAAAAAGAAGATGCCAATGCTAAAGCGATGGATGCATACGCAAAAGGAAAAGAAGTACCTTCTTATATGTATGCTGTAGAGTTTGAAAAACCAGGAGGATTAGTAATGCCAATTATAGTAGGCTTAACCTATGCAGATGGCACCACTGAAAAACAAACATTCCCTGCACAAATTTGGATGAAAAGTGATACTAGTGTTAAAAGAGTTTTTTCATCAACACAAGAAATAATAAGCATAACAATAGATCCAGATTTTGAAACGGCAGATGTAGATCCTTCTAACAATAACTGGCCTAAGAAAGAAACCAATGAGTTTGATAAATTTAAAAATAAAGTAAATCAATAATTTATTGTTTTATATTACTCTAAAAGCCTCACATTTGTGAGGCTTTTTTTTTGATCGTAATACAATTATAGTTACTCTTTAAACTCAAATATCTTAACTACATCTAAGAGTAAATATTTATAATTATTACACTTTACCTCTAAGAATAGGCTTCACCTAAACACGTTTTGGGTACTTAAAAACAACTAATTTTCAAACAATTTAAAAGTATTATTTCATCTAATTTTTAAGCTAGTTAAGCTATTTTTAGCATTAAATTAGGATTTATTCTAAGGCTATTTTAACTGAATTTTATAACTTAGTACTCTTATAAATAACAATACAAACTAAATATAAAGTTCTTATGAAAATTAATAATATATTAGAAGGTATCGGTAACACACCCGTTGTGCGATTGGCGAAATTATTCCCAAATGCAAATGTTTGGATGAAACTAGAAAAAGCAAATCCGGGTGGAAGTATTAAGGATAGAATTGCATTGGCAATGATTGAAGATGCTGAAAACAAAAACCTAATTAAAAAAGATACAGAAATTATAGAACCAACCTCTGGTAACACTGGTGTTGGATTGGCAATGGTTGCTGCTGTAAAAAACTTAAAACTTACCTTGGTAATGCCTGAGTCTATGTCTGTAGAAAGACGTGCTTTAATGAAAGCTTACGGAGCAAACCTTGTGCTTACTCCAAAGGAATTAGGTTTAGGAGGTACCATAGCTAAGGCTAAAGAAATGGTTGCTGAAAATAAAAATGCATGGATGCCTTCTCAATTTACAAACCCAGCAAACCCAAAAATACACCATGAAACAACTGCTCAAGAAGTGGTTAATGATTTTCCGGAAGGTTTAGATTATTTAATTACTGGTGTTGGAACTGGTGGACACATTACGGGTATGGCAGAAGTTTTAAAAGAAAAATTTCCAAAAATAAAAGTATTGGCAGTAGAACCTAGTGGGTCATCTATTATTTCTGGAGGAGAACCAGGACCTCATAAATTACAAGGAATTGGACCAGGATTCTTTCCTGAAACATTCAATAAAGACATAATTGATGGCGCTGTTAAAATAACCAATGAAGAAGCTTTTGAAGAAGTTAGAAACATTGCAAAAACAGAAGGAATTTTAGTAGGTATTTCTACAGGAGCCTCGTTAGCTGCCGTTAGAAAACAGTTAGCAACCTTAAAAGGTGAAGAGGTGATTTTAACCATGAATTATGATACCGGAGAACGTTATCTTTCTGTAGAAGGTCTTTTAACGGAATAATAAATTACAAAAAGTATAATCATAGAAAAAGCCTCACAATTTGTGAGGCTTCTTTTTTGTCAATCTTAATTGAATTCAAATTCTTAAACCAATTTTATTATATAGTTAAAACAATTGAAAACCTAAATATCTTCCTGAGCTTGTCTAAGGACATTCAGTAGCAAAAATAAGTTCAGTATGAAAAAGTTACATACTTTTAAGCAACACCCTTTTTATTTGAAGAATGAATCTACAAATTCGTGTTTATTAAACACTTGTAAATCATCTATAGCCTCTCCTACTCCAATATATTTTACAGGTATTTTAAATTGATCTGATATACCAATAACAACTCCTCCTTTTGCCGTACCATCTAATTTAGTAACCGCTAAAGAAGTAACTTCTGTTGCCAACGTAAATTGTTTTGCTTGTTCAAAAGCATTCTGACCAGTAGAACCATCTAAAACTAATAACACATCGTGAGGTGAATTGTCTACCACTTTTTGCATTACACGTTTTATCTTTGTCAACTCATTCATTAAGTTTATCTTATTGTGTAAACGACCTGCAGTATCAATAATTACAACATCTGCATCTTGATTAACAGCCGATTTTAAAGTATCAAAAGCTACAGAAGCAGGGTCTGATCCCATTTCTTGACGAACAATTGGTACACCTGTTCTGTCTGCCCAAACTTGTAATTGATCTATAGCTGCCGCTCTAAAAGTATCTGCAGCCCCTAAAACAACTTTTAATCCTTGTTTTTTAAATTGCGCTGCTAACTTACCAATAGTAGTAGTTTTACCAACTCCATTTACACCAACAACCATTAAGACATAAGGCATTTTATTACCATTTTTATCTCTAGGAATTTCCGGAATTACAAATTCGGTTTCGTTACCAACATTGGTTTCAGAAAGTAAACCTGCAATTTCTTCGCGCAGAATTCTATTTAACTCGTCTGTACCAACATACTTGTCTTTAGCAACTCTGTCTTCTATTCTATTAATAATTTTAAGGGTGGTATCTACACCAACATCAGAAGCAACTAAAATTTCTTCTAAATTATCTAAAACAGCATCATCTACTTTAGATTTACCAGCAACTGCTTTTGTTAATTTACCAAAGAAACTTTCTTTAGATTTTTCTAATCCCTTGTCTAAGGTTTCTTTTTTTTCTTTTGAAAATATTTTTTTAAAAAAACTCATCTTTATCTTATTATACTATAATAGCTATACGTTAAAAAACGTGCCATTAGTTGGGTTTGGTCAAATTGTCACTAAAAGTGCCTGCGTTAGCGATAGAAATGGCATCCTTTTCTTTTAAAAAGTAACTAAGTTACTTTTTAAATTTAATTATTAAAAGTACAAAATTTTCTTGACCATAAGAGTCTAAGAAAAGATATAATGTAAAGCGCGACCTTTTTAGGTAACGCCCAAAAATACGGAATTATAAGACGTAAAAAAACTACTTCCTAAATAAGAAAGTAGTTTTATATAATATATGTAGTAAATATTACTTTTTTGCTAAAAAAGCATCTACTTTTTCTGGTTCCATAATTGATTCTACAAAAGTGTAAGCACCAGATTTTGGAGATTTTACCATTTTGATAGCTTTACTTAATCTCTTTGAAGATGTTTGTAACGATGCTACTGTTTTTTTTGCCATTGTCTAAGTTTTTTAATCTATGTGCTCTATTCTGAGTTCTAGACAGTTTAATTATTTAATTTCTTTGTGAACAGTCATTTTCTTTAAGATAGGGTTGAATTTTTTAATTTCCATTCTATCCGGAGTGTTCTTTTTGTTCTTTGTTGTAATGTATCTAGAAGTACCTGCTTTACCAGAAGCTTTATGCTCTGTGCATTCTAAAATTACCTGAACTCTGTTTCCTTTTTTTGCCATCTGTATAAAATTTTAAATTGCTTAAGCTTATTTAGTTAAAAATCCGTTAGCTCTTGCGTCTTTTATAACTGAAGAAATTCCTTTCTTGTTAATATTTTTTAATGCAGAAGCAGATACTTTTAATGTTATCCATTTATCTTCTTCTGGGATATAAAAACGCTTGGTCATTAGATTAGCGTCAAACTTTCTCTTAGTTCTATTTAAAGCGTGAGATACATTGTTCCCAACCATTGCTTTTTTACCTGTTAATTCACAAACTCTAGACATCTTTTCGACAGTATTTATAGTGTTATCTCTAAACGAGGTGCAAATATACAGTTAATTCTAATTCTGAACAAAACTATTTTTACTATTTTTTACTTTTTTATTTATCTAATCATTTAAACTGATTAAAAATGGATGTTTTTTGCAGATTCTTTACGGCTAATTAGCATTGGAAACGAAACTCCTGCGGTTAGAGAAAAAATAATAAAAATAGCTTTTAAGCCATTATTTATAGTATGATTTAAAACAACTTGGTATGTTTCTGCATCTAACTCATACGTAAGTTTAAAAAAACCTAACATTGCCTCGTATGCAAATGCTCCCGGAATCATAGGGATAACTGCTGGAATAGATAATATTAAAGGAGGCACATGTTGTTTATGTGCTGCTGGTATACTTAAAAACCCAACAACAATAGCTCCTATTAATGAAGCTAACGTTATATGCACCCCAAAGTGAATTAGAATTAACTTACAAGTACCACCTATAGCAGCTAACACAGCTGCCGTAATTAATGCTTTTTTAGGCACATTAAATAATTTAGCAAAACCTACAGAAGCAACAGCTAACCAAACTGCCATTTCTAAAAAATGGAGAATTTTCATAGTTTAAAAATCATAAATTAACATGGCTACAAACATACCTAACGAAATAAATAATGCTATTAGCATGGCATGGGCACCTCTAACAATTCCGTTCATTGTATAACCATCCATTAAATCAGAAAATGAATTAA
The DNA here is from genome assembly GCF_011379025.1 of Polaribacter sp. 11A2H. Classification (NCBI taxonomy): domain Bacteria; kingdom Pseudomonadati; phylum Bacteroidota; class Flavobacteriia; order Flavobacteriales; family Flavobacteriaceae; genus Polaribacter; species Polaribacter sp. 11A2H. Next base: position 113,838 of record NZ_WTLD01000001.1, on the reverse strand, counting down.
TTAGTGGTACACCAGGGATTAGAAATAAAACAGAGGTGGCAAAAGCTAAATGATTGGTGCTATTATCATTAAAAAAAGTACTTCCACCAGCAATTAAACTTGCTGTTAATGCTGCAAAAGAAATACTTAAATAAATATTAAATTTTATTTTTGCCGTATAATGCCTTACAATAAAGCCAAAAAATGTAGCTATAAATGCAATAAGCATATCTAAATACATCCCTCCAAATAATCTACAAAATCCTGCACCTGCAAAACTCACAAAGATTAAAACATATATAAAAGAGTAACGAGGAATATTTTTTATTCTAATAACCTCATTTTGTAATTGCTTTAATAATAATTTACCTTCTACAACTTTCCAACTTAATTTACTTATTTCAGATACTAAAGTAAAATTAACACTATGCGGAGGCGTTTTTTTAAAACTATTATAAAGTTCGTCAGTGGTATTATTTCTTAGTAATAAAAATATGGTTTTATGAGTTATTAATGTTTCGCAACTATACCCTAAACCAGCACCCAAACGTTCTATTGTTATTCTAATTCTATGCGTGCTCGCTCCCGATTCCATTAACAAACTACCAACTTCTAAAAGACTATTAGAGGTTTCTATAATTTCTTTATCATTCATTTTATGTTATTTCCTTTCAAACATTAGAATACTTAAAAGAGATATTACACTAATTCTTTGTAAATTATTTCTAACGCTTTACTAACTGTTCTATTAATTACCTTTTCTCTTGGTTGCCCAAAATTAAATTCTTTTACAATTTCTTTATCATCAGAAATAACAGCAATGTAAACTATCCCTACACTTTTATCTGTATGATCTGTTGTTGGACCTGCATTACCTGTTACTGCAATTGCATAATTTGTTTGTAGTTTGCTTTTAACTCCTCTAGCCATTTCTAAAGCAACTTCCTTACTTACAACGCTATATTTTTTGATAGTTTCTACAGAAACACCTAATAAATTAATTTTAGTTTCTGCAGAATACGCAACAATACTACCTTTATAATAAGCAGACGAGCCTGCAACGGATACTAAATTTGCAGATATTTGACCTCCTGTTAAGCTTTCTGCCGTAGCAATTGTTTGCTTATTTCTTTTTAACAACGCTCCTATTCTTTTCTCTAATGAGCTATCATCATCTAAACCGGTAATAATTTCTGGTATTAGTTTATAAATTTCAGCTACTTTTTCATTTAACTCTGCCTCTAAAGTCTCTTTATGATCGCCTTTGGCGGATAAACGCAGTCTTACTTTACCAAAAGAAGGTAAATATGCCAACTTAATATAAGGTGGTAAATTGTTTTCGAATTCTTCAATTCTTTCTGCAATCATACTTTCCCCCTGCCCATACGTCATAATTGTTTTATGAATAATGAAAGGTAATTTAAACTGCTTTTGAATTTTAGGTAAAACTTGATCGGTTATTAAACCTTTCATTTCATAAGGAACTCCAGGGAGTGACACAAAGACAGTCTCGTTTTGATAAAACCACATTCCGGGTGCAGTACCAAAATTATTCATTAACAAAGTAGCCTTAGAAGGCAATTGCGCCTGATATCTTTGCACTTCATTAAAAGGATGATTCACTTTTATAAACATCTCTTTAATATGTGCTATTACTTCCGGATATTCAATTAACTCAGTATCTTTAAAAAACTTTGCAATTGTTTTTTTTGTGATATCATCTTTTGTTGGTCCTAAACCTCCAGTAATAATAACAATACTTGCTCTTTCTTGTGCTTCTTTTAAAGCGTTTAAAATATGCTGTTCATCATCTTGAATGGAAGTAATTTGATAAACTGAAACTCCTATTTTATTTAATTCCTGACCAATAAATTGTGAATTGGTATCTACAATCTGACCAATTAAAATTTCATCTCCTATTGTAATAATTTCTGCATTCATTATGAGCCTATTTCATTTATATTCTGATAATCTAAATTTTTATTCTTTAATCTTTTTCGAAAAAAAACGAAAAGGAAATATGAAATAATAACACTCAATAAGACTGATAAATTTCTATTTGATTCAAAATCTTGCTGAAGTTTAAAGTCTGTAAAAAAGCCATAAATAAGTAAATAAATAATTCGAATAGCAAGAGAAACAAAAAAACCTATACAAAAGTAAAGTGTCTTATTTTTTTCAAACCTTTTAGCCAAATACATAAAACAAATCCCAACAAATATGGAGGCTATTATTTGTATTGTAAAATTTATCAACCTACTTTACTCTTATATCAAAAGCTTCTCTTCCTTCAATAATTCCTTTTAAGTTATCGTTCTCTACAACTTTACCTACTCCTGCAGGTGTACCTGTATATATTATGTCTCCTTTTTTAAGGGTGAAGTATTGAGAAACATAAGCAATTAATTCATCTGTTTTCCACAACATTGCATTGGTGTTACCATCCTGAACAAGTTCGTCGTTCTTAAAAAGTTGAAAACTTAAGTTCTCTAAATCAAATTCTTCCTTCGGATAAAATTCTCCCACCACGGCACTTCCGTCAAAACCTTTTGCTTTTTCCCAAGGCAACCCTTTTTCTTTACATTTTGCCTGTATATCTCTTGCTGTAAAATCGATTCCTAAACCAATTTCATCGTAATATTTATGAGCAAATTTAGCGTCAATATGTTTACCAACTTTATTTATTTTTATCAAAACCTCTACTTCATAATGAACATCATTAGAAAAAGGTGGAATAAAAAACGGATTTTTTCTTGGTAAAATAGCAGAATCTGGTTTTAGAAAAACTACAGGGTTTTCTGGTCTTTCATTTGCTAACTCTTCTATATGTTTTGCGTAGTTGCGCCCAATACAAATTATTTTCATAAAAAAAGCCCATCTTAATCTTCCCGAAGGGAAGAAACACTATTGTGTTAATTTTATACTATTAAAATTGATTAACTTAAAATCATATTTAGGTTAACTGATTACTGTTGACTGAAAACTGCCAACTGTTTTATTCCCCTGCTTCCGGAAAAACAATAGCTCTATTTCCTGAAACAATTATTTGATGATTTAAGTGGTTTTTAACCGCTCTTGCCAACACTAATTTCTCTATATCTGCACCAATTCTTTTTAAGGTTGTTGGTGTACTTTCATGCGTTACCGGTTTTACATCTTGCTCAATAATTGGCCCTTCATCTAAATCTACTGTTGCATAATGTGCCGTTGCTCCAATTAATTTCACACCTCTTTCGTATGCTTTTTTATAAGGGTTTGCTCCTTGAAAAGCAGGTAAAAAAGAATGATGAATATTTATAATTCTCTCTGGATAATGATTGATAAAATCTGAAGATAAAATTTGCATATACCTTGCCATAATTACTAAATCTACTTCATTAGCATCTAACAATTGTACAACTTGATCTTCTTGATCTTTTTTGGTTTCTTTAGTAACAGGTAAATAATAAAAAGGCACATTAAACATGTCTGCTATATACCTTAATTTATCATGATTGCTAATAACCATTTTTACATTACAATCTAAACGCCCCTCTTTAGAACGCTCTAACAAATCATATAAATTATGACTAGTGTGCGAAACCATAATGGCTACATTTTGTTTTTTATCGCAATAGTTTACAGACCAATCAATATTTAATGGCGTTGCCAATTGTAAAAAATTATGCTCTAGAGTTTCTTTAGAAATATCCGTTCCCTCTGCATCTAAACGAACTCTCATAAAATAGGTGTTTTCAATAGCATTTACATACTGCTGAGAACTTAAAATATTGAATCCATTTTCATAAAAAAAAGTGGTAATTTTTGCTACCAATCCTTTTTGATCTGGACATTTAATTAAAAAAGAGACTACTTGTGGTTTCATAAAAACACCCCATCCTAACCTTCCCGAAGGGAAGGAACTACAAACTGGGTAATTTGGAGTTCTAATTATTTTTTCTTTTTTAGAGCAAGCTCCATTTTGTTACTAATGCTGAACACTGAGACTGTATACTGAAACTGCCTACTAATCTATGGTATCCATTTTTTAGGAAAGTTTGGTTTTCTCTTTTCAAGAAAAGCATCTCTTCCTTCTTTTGCTTCATCTGTCATATAAGCAAGTCTTGTTGCTTCTCCTGCAAAAACTTGCTGACCAACCATACCGTCATCTGTTAAATTCATTGCAAACTTTAGCATTTTTATAGAAGTCGGACTCTTTTCTAATATTTCTTGTGCCCATTCATACGCAGTAGATTCTAATTCTTTATGCGGAATAACAGCATTTACCATACCCATATCATACGCTTCTTGTGCAGAATAATTTCTACCTAAGAAAAAGATTTCACGAGCTCTTTTTTGCCCCACCATTTTAGCCAAATATGCAGAACCATAACCACCATCAAAAGAAGTTACATCTGCATCTGTTTGTTTAAAAATAGCATGTTCTTTAGAAGCTAAAGTTAAATCGCAAACTACATGTAAACTGTGTCCGCCACCAACTGCCCAACCTGGTACTACAGCAATTACTGCTTTTGGCATAAACCTAATTAAACGTTGTACTTCTAATATATTTAATCTGTGATATCCGTCTTCACCAACATACCCTTGGTGTCCACGTGCTTTTTGATCTCCTCCAGAACAGAATGAATACACACCGTCTTTTGTACTTGGCCCTTCCGCAGAAAGTAGCACAACTCCAATATTTACATCTTCGCCTGCATCGTAAAAAGCATCGTATAATTCTTTAGTAGTTTTAGGTCTAAAAGCATTTCTAACATTAGGCCTATTAAATGCTATTCTAGCAACTCCATTACATTTTTTATAGGTAATGTCTTCGTATTCTTTAACAGTTTTCCACTTGGGTTGTATCATAATTTTGTATTTTGGACGTTCTTTTAGAAGAACAAAAAAATTGGTTACAAAAATAAAGATTCAAATTTATGATAAAGAAATCGTTCACCCTAATATTTATGCTGATTTGCCTTAGCGGGTATGCACAAAAAATAATAAATAAAACAATTATCTCTGATTACACAGATGATAAAAGAGACATAAAAATATATTTACCAGAAGGTTACGATTCTGATGAGGACAAAAATTATCCGTTGGCAATTGTTTTAGATAGTGAGATTTTGTTTGATATGTATGTAGGGAATTCTATATTATTTGCTGCTAAAGACAAAGCACCAAAGCAAATTGTGGTTGGAATTGAAATGGCTAAAACCCGTAAAAAAGACACCTATTTTAATACTACAACTGGCGAATTAACGACAGATAATAAGAAATTTTATCAATTTATAAAAGATGAAGTTATTTTTGAAATAGAAAGCACCTACAAAACGTCTCCTTTTATTTCTATTATTGGTGAAGGTACTTCTGCAAACTTAGTTTCCTTTTTTTTAGGAGAAAGAGTTCCTCTTGTTAATTCTTACATCTGTATAAATCCTGTTTTTTCTGACTTTATAGGACAGCAATTGCAAAGTTATAATTTACCGAGATATGAAAAGGAAGACAATACTTTTTACCTATATATAAACAATTCTACTTCATTTTCTTTTGAAAAACAGACTAAGATAGGAGAATTACAAGGAGGTTTAAAATCTTTAGAGATAAAAAATCTTAATATTATAAACGACACCATTAACACGTCAAGTAGCATATCGGCCATTGGTGAAGCAATTCCTAGAGCACTAAATCAAGTTTTTCAAGTATATTCTGCCATCTCTAAAGAAGAGTTTGATAAAAACATAAAAGACTTATCACCTTCAGACGCTATTGCTTATTTAGAAAATAAATATCTAGAAATCGAATTTCTTTTTGGTAGTAGTTTAGGTATAAGAGAAGCTGATGTTTTTGCAATCGAGAAAATAATTATGGAAAAAGAAAATGGAGATCAGTTACTTCCTTTTGGTAAAATGATTTTAAAACTATATCCTTCGTCACCGCTAGGTGATTACTATATTGGTAAGTTTTACGAAAGCGGAAAACAAATTAGTAAAGCAATTATACAGTATAAAATTGGTTACGGAAAAATGAATCCTGCAGACCCAAATGCAGATAAATTTTATGAAAACATTTTAAGATTGGGTGGAAGGTAAAAGTATGCAGTATGCAGTATGCAGTATGCAGTATGCAGTATGCAGTATGCAGTATGCAGTATGCAGTATGCAGTATGCAGTATGCAGTATGCAGTATGCAAAATTAAAAATTCTATATTCGTTAAAAAAATAACAAATAAATTTTATAAAAACAACTTTATTGCCTACTGCTAACTGACGACTGAATACTTATGTTACACCAACTCTATTCTATCTTCTTTAATAACAATTAGTTTTTGTCTGTATAAATTTCCTACAGCTTTTTTAAATGCTTTTTTACTCATTTTCATGTGAAAACGAATAGAATCTGGAGAACTTTTATCTGTTAATAATAAAAAACCTTCTCTACTTTCTTTTAGTTTTGTCAATACTTTCTCTACATCAGAGTCAATAACATTTCTAAAACCCTGTGGTCTTAGAGAAACATCAATTTTTCCATCTTCGCGAATTTGTTTTACATAACCAACAACTTCCATATTTTCTTCTAATTCCTGAAAAACTTCACTTCTAAAAAGTAAACCATCAAACTCTTCATTAATTAAAACCGTGTATCCTAAATTGGTTTCTGTTTCAATTACTAAGCTAACTTTATCTCCCTCTTTCAAGTACATATCTACCTCTTCCGAGTTGTTTTCGTCACCTTGTAAGTTCTCTTCTTCGTCGTATAAATCTTCTTGTAAACTCATTATTGTATGTATTTAAAATATTCTTTTAAAATTAAATTATTTTCTTCACTTGGCGTAAAGATTTCTAATATTTTTGGTTTTTCTGATGTTTCATAAAAACCAGCTAATTGTTCTTTTACTGTTATTGTAGCATCTGCTTTTAAATAATCGAAATTATACATTTTACACAAATGCTCTGCAGTTAAGTTATGCGGAGTTTCAAAATATTTAGCAGCATTGGTTGTTCCTGGTCCTGGAATAATTTTAAATATTCCGCCACCAGAATTATTTATTAATACAATTCTAAAGTTCTTTGGTATGTTAGCATTCCATAAGGCATTACTATCATAGAAAAAGCTAATATCTCCGGTTATAAAAACAGTCTGATTTTTTTTTGCAAAAGCGGCTCCAATTGCTGTAGAAGTACTGCCATCAATTCCACTTGTTCCTCTATTACAAAACACTGTATTTGTTTTATCAATAGAAAATAATTGTGCATATCTAATAATAGAACTGTTACTTATTTGCAACTGACTATTTGCAGGGACACTTTCTACAACCTGTTCAAAAACTTTAAAATCGGAATGCGTTGCTTTTGATAAATATGCGCTATGTTTTACCCGTTTTTCATCACGAATTTGCAACCACTTCTGCTGGTAATTACTTTTTTTAGAGATAACGAACCTATTAAAGTTACTAAAAAAGTCTACAGGTTTTATCTTTATAAATTCTGACAAACAAAAAAACGTGTCCATTTTTTTAAATTCATCAATATTCCAATGCTGTTTTGGTGAATATTTTCTTAAAAATTGTTTTATTTTTTTAGAAACAATCATACCTCCAAAAGTAATTAACACTTCTGGTTGTAAATCTTCAAACTGAGCTTCATCTAAAGAAAAAATGAGCTGATCTATAGAATCTATGCCTTTTTCTTGATGTAAATTAGATGTTGTTTCAGTTAAAATTAAAACAGAGGCATCATCTGCGTACAAATCCATTAATTTGTGTAAATCTGCATCAGGATAATTTACACCAACCAAAATCATTTTTTTAGTGGATGCATTCCAAATAGATGCTAACTTTTTATAATCTACAGATTGTTTCGATACACTCGCAATAACATTGGGCAATTTAAAACTCTTTAACTCTGCAACAGTTTCATACAAAGGTTCATCAAAAGGGACATTTATATGTACTGGTCCTTTTTGAGAAACCGAAATCTGTAAAGCTTCCGAAATAAGTTTTAAGTTCTTATTTTTAAGTTTTAGGCTCTCTACTGCACTCGAGTTTATATCCTCTAAATTAGCTGAAAACAAAATATGTTTATCAAACACATTTTCTTGACGAATAGTTTGTCCGTCTCCAATATCAATTAAATGTTTTGGTCTGTCTGCAGAAATTACCACCAACGGAATATTGCTATAAAAAGCTTCTGCAATTGCCGGATAATAATTTAACAAAGCAGAACCAGAGGTACAAATAATGGCAACTGGTTTTTGAGTTTGCTGTGCAATACCTAATGCAAAAAAAGCAGCACAACGCTCATCTACCACACTTAATGCTACTATTTCTGGATGATTAGAAAAACCAACCGTTAAAGGCGCATTTCTAGATCCTGGAGAAATAACAACCGTATCAATATTAAATTGACAACAAGCTGAAATTACAATTTGTGCGAGTTCTTTTTTAGGGTACATTTAAATAAGTTACAAAGAGGCAAAGTTACAAAGTCCAAAAGTTATTAAAGACAAAAAAGTCAGAAAGTAAAATATTTTTCTACTTTCTGACCTTATTATATAAAAACCAACTGTGTTGGTTAGTTTCCTTTTTGGTAATCTGCTAAAAACTGAGCCAAACCACTATCTGTTAAAGGATGTTTTAACAAACCTTCAATAGCACTTAAAGGCCCTGTCATAACATCAGATCCTAATTTTGCACAATTAACAATATGCATTGTATTTCTTACAGAAGCTGCTAAAATTTGAGTTTCAAATTTATAGTTATCAAAAACAAGTCTCATTTCAGAAATTAAGTTCATTCCGTCTGTAGAAATATCGTCTAAACGACCTAAAAATGGCGAAACATACGTTGCTCCTGCTTTAGCAGCCAATAAAGCCTGACCAACAGAAAACACCAATGTTACGTTTGTTTTAATTCCTTTAGAAGAAAAATATTTACACGCTTTTACACCGTCTTTTATCATTGGTAATTTTACCACAATTTGAGGGTTTAAAGCAGCCAAAGCCTCACCTTCTTTTACCATTCCGTCAAAATCTGTAGCAATTACTTCTGCAGAAACATCACCATCTACCAACTCACAAATTGCTTTATAATGGTTAATAATGTTTACTTCTCCTGTAATACCTTCTTTAGCCATTAATGATGGGTTTGTAGTAACTCCGTCTAAAATACCTAAAGCTTGCGCTTCTTTAATTTGCTCTAAATTTGCAGTGTCAATAAAAAATTTCATTTGTATATATTTAGTATATTAATAATTAATATCTCGAGTGCAGTCGAAAGGTTTGGGCGTTCCCTAAAAAGGTCGGGCTTTACACTATATCTTTTTTATAAAAATAAAAAAGGATGCCGTTTTAATCCCTAACGCAAAGATAGTTAGTTCATAACAATTCATAGAAGTTAAATAAAGATATTTTCAGACCTCTCAGGTTTAAAAAACCTGTGAGGTCTTGATCCAAAACTACAATTTATAATGGTTCATCAAAATTTTCTCATACATTCTATCTGGTAAAATACGTTTTAAAACAATTGAGAATTTCTCCATAAACCCACCTACTTTATAGTGAATTCTCGGATTTTCTGTCTCTATAATCTTATGTACAGCCTTAGCCATTTCTATAGGATCCATTCCACCACTTACGTGTGCATCCATCAAATTTAAATTCATCTGATAATTCTCTTTATAAGCAGAATTATCAAAAACTGGGGTATGATATCTTCCTGCAGCAATATTGGTTGCAAAATCTCCAGGTGCAACACACGTTACATTAATTCCGAAGGGTTTTACTTCCATACTTGTTGCTTCCGTTATGGTTTCTAAAGCTCCTTTTGTGGCAGAATACAAACCTCTAAAAGGCAATCCCATATAACCAGCAATAGAAGTTACATTAATAATAGTACCCGACTTTTGTTTGCGCATTTGCGGTAAAACAGCCTTCATTACATCTACCGCACCAAATAAGTTCGTGTTAAAAACAGCTCGCATTTCATCTGTTGGCGTATCTTCTATTGGACCCGTAATTCCCATTCCTGCATTGTTTATCAAAACATCTAACCGGCCTTCTTTTTTAATAATAAAGTCGATTGCAGTAGTAATGGTATCCACCTTTAAAACATCCAAAGCAATTAATTCAAAAGAAAAATCGGCAATATTTTTAGGGTTTCTACTTGTTCCATATACTTTATATCCTTTTTCAGATAAAAAAATAGCAATAGATTTTCCTATTCCAGAAGAAGCTCCGGTAATTAATACAACTTTAGACATTGGTTTTTAAATAATTGAAAGGTTAAAAAAATTGAAACAAGTTATTTTTAAATATCTTACATATTTCAATCTATAAATATGTATTTGGCAAATATCATAAAACTAAATGAAGGAAACTAAAAAGGAAAAATTAATAACGTCTATAAAAAAGAAAAATTCTGAAAAAATTCAGAATTAAATAGAGATAAAAAAAATGGCAAGCTACCTACATCACACCGCTACAACCTAATACCTTTGCTGCGTTCCCGCCCTGGAGGATTCAAAGGGAGCTAGTTGTGTAGGACTTGCCGAGGCAAATTTACAATCTATTTTTATATTGACAAGAAAAAAAGTGTAAATTTTATGTAACATTTTCAACAGTCTGAATACTAATGTATTGTTGTGATAGTAAACAAACTTTTATAAATAATTAAAAACTATCAACAATGAAAACAATATATTTGTATAACTAACTAAATTAAAAAAATGGAAGAACAAGCAAACAGTAAAAGTCTTATTATAAATTATGGTGTTATTTTAGCAGTCGCTGGTATATTACTAAGTGTTATTACCTATGTAATGGGTGCACACCTAAAACCTCATTGGTCTGTTTCTGTTATATCTATAGCATTAACTATTGCTTTTGTAGTATTTGGAATAAAAAAATACAAAGAAATTAATAATGGTTTTATCTCTTGGGGACAAGGTGTTAAAATTGGTGTTGGTATCTGTATTCTTTCTGCATTAATAACTGCAATTTATCAATATATTTTTATGACTGTTATAGAGCCAGACTTTATGCTGCAAGCTATGGAAATTCAAAATCAAGCATATTTAGATGCTGGTATGACAGAAGAACAAATTGAAGGAGCTAATGAAATAGCTCAGAAATTTCAATCTCCTGGTATTATTGCTGCTGTTTCAATTATTGGTGCTGCAATTTTAGGTTTTATTATTTCTGCAATAGCTTCTGCTGTTATGAAAAAAACTGAAGAAGAAACATACTAAATTTTAATATTAAAGGTTTAATATCAATTAAACTTTGAATGATACATATTGAATAGAACAAACATGGATATTTCGGTAGTAATACCACTTCTTAACGAAGATGAATCTTTACAAGAATTATACGATTGGATTGCAAAAGTGATGCAATCCAATCGTTATTTTTATGAAGTTATTTTTATAGATGATGGTAGTACAGACAATTCTTGGAATGTAATTGAAAAACTATCCGCTGCACATACCGAGGTAAAAGGAATACAATTTCAAAAAAATTACGGAAAATCTCAAGCATTAGATGCTGGTTTTGAAATTGCAAAAGGTGACGTGGTTATTACCATGGACGCTGATTTACAAGACAACCCAGATGAAATTCCTGAATTGTATGATTTAATTATTAGGGAAGATTTCGACCTAATTTCTGGCTGGAAAAAGAAACGTTATGACAACGTAATCACTAAAAACATCCCTTCAAAATTATTTAACGCTGCTGCCAGAAAAACATCTGGTTTAAAATTAAACGACTTTAACTGCGGATTAAAAGCCTACAAAAACGAGGTGATAAAAGCTGTAAAAGTAAGCGGAGAAATGCACAGATACATTCCCGTTTTAGCTAAAAACGAAGGATATACCAAAATAGGAGAAAAAGTAGTACAACACCAAGCAAGAAAATACGGAGAAACTAAATTTGGAATGGACCGTTTTGTAAATGGTTTTTTAGATTTAATTACCATTTCTTTTTTATCAAAATTCGGTAAAAGACCCATGCACATTTTTGGTCTTTGGGGTACTTTAATGTTCTTATTTGGAACAACATCTGCTTTTTACATTGGTGCTTATAAACTTTACAACGTTTTTAACGGCATTAAAACAATTTTAATTACAAATAATCCTTGGTTTTATATAGCCCTAACCTCTATGGTATTAGGAACGCTATTATTTTTAGCAGGATTTATTGGAGAACTCATTATAAAAACAAAAAGTAACGAAAAACACTATACAATTAAAGAAAAACTCAATTTCTAAATAGTATATTTGTTTTCAACTAAGTAATACAAACTATAAACGATGAATAATATTTTAGACAAAGCAAAGCAATGGTTAACAGCTACTTTTGATGCTGAAACTCAAACTGAAATTCAAGAATTAATTACCAATAACCCGGATGCTTTAGCAGACAGATTCTATAAAGATATGGAGTTTGGTACTGGTGGAATGCGTGGTGTTATGGGAGCTGGAACTAACAGAATTAATAAATATACGTTAGGTAGAGCAACACAAGGTTTGTCTAATTACTTAATAGAAAACGTAAAAAAAGAACAATTAAGCGTAGTAATAGCGTATGATTGTAGACATAACAGTAAAAAGTTTGCTAAAATAGTAGCAGATGTTTTATCTGCAAATAATATAAAAGTATTTCTTTTTGAAGATTTACGTGCAACTCCAGAATTGTCTTTTGCAGTGCGTCATTTAGGTTGCGATGCTGGTATTGTTTTAACTGCTTCTCACAACCCACCAGAATACAACGGTTACAAGGTATATTGGGCAGATGGCGGACAAATTGTTCCTCCGCATGATGGTGGAATTATTGGTAATGTAAATGCCTTAGATTTTTCTGAAATTAAATTTGATGCAAACGAAAGTTTAATTGAAGTAATTGGTAAAGAAGTAGATGCTGCTTTTATTGATGCTTCTGTAAAAAACGGAACTTTATCTGATAAAATTGATCGTAAAAATTTAAAAATTGTTTTTACTTCTTTACACGGAACTTCTATTGTTTCTGTACCAGATGCATTAGCAAAAGCAGGCTACACAGATGTTCACATTGTTGAAGAACAAAGAGAACCAGATGGAGATTTCCCAACTGTAAAATCTCCAAATCCAGAAGAGCCAGAAGCTTTAAAAATGGCTACGGAATTAGCAAACAAAATTGGTGCTGATATTGTGATTGGTACAGACCCAGATTGCGATAGATTAGGTGTAGCTATTAGAGATCTAGACGGAAACATGAAATTAATGAATGGGAACCAAACCATGGTTGTTATGACTGAATTCTTGTTAAAGAAGTGGAAAGAAGAAGGAAAAATAAACGGAAAACAATTTGTTGGTTCTACGATTGTTTCTACCGAATTAGTAAATGATGTTGCTGCTAGTTATGGTGTAGAAACCAAAGTTGGTTTAACTGGTTTTAAATGGATAGCCAAAATGGTTAGAGATTTCCCAGAATTAGATTTTATTGGTGGTGGTGAAGAAAGTTTTGGTTATATGGTTGGTGGTTTTGTAAGAGATAAAGATGCGGTTACTGCAACACTATTAGCTTGTGAAGTTGCTGCATACGCAAAACAAAACGGAAGTTCTTTTTATGAAGAATTATTAGCAATCTATGTTAAAAACAACTTTTATAAAGAACATTTAATTTCTATTACTAAAAAAGGAATGGATGGTGCTGCAGAAATTCAACAAATGTTGAGTGACATGCGTAACAATCCTATTACAGAAATTGACGGAGAGCAAATAGAATCTCTTTGTGATTACGACGCATCAACAAAAAAGAACTTAATTACTGGTGAAGTAACAAATATAGACTTACCAAAATCTAATGTTTTAATTTATCAAACAGAATCTGGTACAAGAATTGCTGCAAGACCAAGTGGTACAGAACCAAAGATTAAGTTTTACTTTAGTGTAAATACATCTATAGATACTAAAGAAAACGCTACTTCTGTAGAAGCTGCTTTAGATGCAAAAATTCAAAGAATTATTAAAGAAATGAAATTAAATTAATGGGCTATTTTAAGGACATTTTAAAATATGAGAAAAAGTATCGAAAATTTACTATTCTAAATATTCTATTCAATATACTTTACGCAATTTTTAATGTGCTTTCTGTATTGGCGTTTATTCCTGTTTTAGGAATTCTATTTGGTACAGATAAAAAAGTAACTCTGAAACCAACCTACGAAGGAATTACTAAAATTGGTGATTTTTTAAAAGATAGTTTTTATCATTTTATATCTAATTATATAGAGACAGAAGGCAATATAAAAACACTTGTTTTTATTTGCCTTTTGGCTATTACACTCTTTTTTTTAAAAAACTTATTTAGATATTTAGCATCTTATGTAATCACCTTTTTAAGAACCGGAATTGTAAAAGATTTAAGAGATAACTTATATCATAAAATTGTAGAATTACCAATCGCCTACTTTTCAGAAAAAAGAAAAGGAGACATCATTGCACGTATGACTTCGGATGTACAAGAAGTAGAAAACTCTATTTTAACGTCTATAGAAACTATTGTTAGAGAACCTTTAACAGTAATTATTGCCATTTCCATCATGCTCTTTATGAGCTTTAAATTAACCCTTTTTGTATTTATCTTATTACCCGTTTCTGGATTTATAATTTCATCTATTAGTAAAAAATTAAAAGCAAATTCAGTTAAAGCACAAAAAGAAACCGGTAATTTTTTATCATTTATAGAAGAAACCTTAACTGGTTTAAGAATTATTAAAGGCTTTAATGCAGAAAATGTAATTGCTAAAAAGTTTAATAATTCTACACTTAACTTTAAACAGTTAATGACAAGCGTAATTCACAGACAAACATTGGCATCTCCAATGAGTGAATTTTTAGGTTCTGCTACGATTATTGCCATTCTTTGGTATGGAGGAACGGAAGTTTTATCTAACACAAGTTCTTTAAAACCTGATGAGTTTCTAGGTTATATTGTACTTTTTTACACGGTTTTAAATCCTATAAAATTAATTACAACCACATTTTATAACATTCAAAAAGGAGAAGCTTCTGCAGAAAGAATTATGACGGTCTTAAATACAGAAAACAGTATTAAAGACAAACCAAACGCACTTATTAAACAAGATTTTACTAATAAAATAGAATTTAAAAACATCTCTTTTAAATATAAGAATGATTATGTTTTAAAAGATTTCTCCTTAACTATTAATAAAGGAGAAACTGTAGCTTTAGTTGGGCAATCTGGAAGTGGTAAATCTACCTTAGCTAATTTAATTACTCGTTTTTATGATGTAAATAAAGGTGATGTACTTATTGATGACAACAATATAAAAGACATCACTAAAAAATCTTTAAGAGATTTAATGGGCATTGTTTCTCAAGATTCAATTCTTTTTAACGATACGATTGCAAATAACATTAAATTAGGAACGCAACAAGCAACGGATGAAGCTATTTTAGAAGCTGCAAAAATTGCGAATGCAGATGAGTTTATACAAAATTTACCAGAAAAATACAATACAAATATTGGAGATAGTGGAAACACACTTTCTGGCGGACAAAAACAACGTTTGTCTATTGCAAGAGCTGTTTTAAAGAATCCACCAATTATGATTTTAGATGAGGCGACTTCTGCCCTAGACACAGAATCTGAACAATTGGTGCAACTTGCTTTAGAAAAAATGATGCAAAACAGAACTTCTTTAGTAATTGCGCATAGATTGTCTACCATTCAAAAAGCAGATAAAATTGTAGTATTGCAAAAAGGAAAGATTGTAGAGCAAGGAAAACACGAAGAATTGCTTGCTAAAAAAGGGGAATATTTTAAGCTGGTTACCATGCAGAGTTTAAGTTAATTATAACCAGGAATGGATAAAATAGTAGTAAGTTGTTTTTACCTAATTGAGCCTAAACCTGGTAGGTCTCACAAATTATATAAATTATGGTTCCAAAATTTAATTTCAAACTTAAACACTAAAATAATTATTTTTACTGATAATAAATCAAAAGAATTTTTAGACACAAATAATAAAAATATTATATATCAAATCTTGCCTTTTGAAGAGCTATATTATTATAAAAAATATGGTTTAGATTTTTGGGAAAATCAACAAAAAAA
Source organism: Polaribacter sp. 11A2H (assembly GCF_011379025.1). Taxonomy (NCBI): domain Bacteria; kingdom Pseudomonadati; phylum Bacteroidota; class Flavobacteriia; order Flavobacteriales; family Flavobacteriaceae; genus Polaribacter; species Polaribacter sp. 11A2H. Next base: position 97,758 of record NZ_WTLD01000001.1, on the reverse strand, counting down.
AGACCCAAACTTAAATCGAAAATGGCAGCTAAGTGTTTTATATAATGAAAAATGTCGTTTTATTGAAAAAGCAATGCAACTTTATCAAAAAACAGAATGGTTTATTTGGTGTGATGCGGGGTGTTTTAGGAAAAAAATTGAGATCAGTTTCCCTGTTATTTCTCATCTGAATTCATCAAGAATGACTTTGTTGCTAATAAAAAAATTCACAAATAAAGAACTAGATACTAACTATATATTTCATTCTGAACAACAAGTGAGATTAGGTGGTGGAGTTCAGATCGCTACTAAAAAAGTATGGCTAAAATGGATATTTTTATATGATCAAGTTTTTAAAGAATACGCAAAAAAATCCTCTGTAAATTGTGACCAAGGTTTATTGGCTACTGTTGCAATTAAAAATAATGAATTGGTTGATTTAATAAAATCAAAAAAAACCAAAATAACAAAAGATAAATGGTTCTATCTTTTAGAATATTGTTCTAGTTCTTTTCTTGTAAAAAAGAAAAAAAAATGGAAATTTTGGAACTTTTTATAATCCTAATTTCTTTCCTTTTTCAATCATAAAATCATAAGAAGCTTTGTGTTCGTTGGGTATTTCCCCTTCTAGAATAGCTTCTTTTATTGCTTCCTTAATTTGACCTATTTCCCTGCAAGGCTTTAAATTAAAAGCTTCCATAATTTCTTCCCCTGTAACAGGAGGCTGAAAATTACGAACACTATCTCTTTCCTCTACTTCTTTTATTTTTATTCTTACCAACTCAAAATTCTGGTGATAACGCTTAAATTTCTTCGGATTTTTGGTTGTAATATCCGCCTCACATAGCGTCATTAAAGAATTGATATCATCCCCAGCATCAAAAACCAAACGCCTTACGGCAGAATCTGTAACTTCAGTAGCCAAAACAATAGGTCTAGAACTTAGCATAACCATTTTCTGAACAAATTTCATTTTGTTATTCATAGGCATTTTTAAGCGCTTGAATAACTTATACACCATTTTAGAACCTACAAACTCGTGAGCATGAAAAGTCCAACCTACTTTTTTACTAAATTTTTTAGTTGGTGCTTTTCCAATGTCGTGTAATAAAGCAGCCCATCTTAACCAAACATCTTCTGTATTTTCAGAAATATTATCTACCACTTCTAAGGTATGATAAAAATTATCTTTATGTTTCTGTCCTTCTACTTCCTCTACTCCTTTTAGTGCTAGTAATTCTGGCAAAATTTGCTTTAACAAACCCGTTTTTTCCAACAATAAAAAACCAATAGAAGGTATTGGCGATGACAAAATTTTATTTAGTTCATCTACAATTCTTTCTCGAGTAATAATTTTTAATCGATATGCATTTCTAGAAATTGCATCTAAAGATTCAGTATCAATATTAAAATTTAACTGCGTAGTAAAACGTATGGCACGCATCATTCTTAAAGGATCATCAGAATAGGTTATATCAGGATTTAAGGGTGTTTTAATTACCTTACTTTTCAAGTCCTCTATTCCATTAAAAGGGTCTAATAAAGCGCCAAAATTATCTTCATTTAAACTTAAAGCCAAGGCATTAATCGTTAAATCTCTTCTATTTTGGTCATCTTGTAAACTACCTTCTGTAACATCTGGGTTTCTACTATCTTCAGAATAAGATTCTTTTCTAGCACCCACAAACTCTATTTCTATATCGTTATAACGTAACATTGCAGTTCCGTAGGTCTTAAAAACCTGTACTTTTGGTTTATTTGGCAATAGTTTAGAAACTTTTTGAGCCAACTCAATTCCATTACCAATTGCTACCACATCAATATCTTTAGAGTTTCCTCTTTTTAAGAAAAAATCACGTACATAGCCGCCAATTACATAACTTTCTATTTGTAACTCTTTGGATGCTTTGGATATAACATTAAATATTTCTGAGGAAATTGCTTCTTTGAAGAATTGCTTTTGCATGAATTTACGCTCTTAAAGTTCGAATATAATTTCACAATCTTTAAGTGATTGGTCATTTTACATTCTTGTTAATTTAAGGCAAATTTACTATATAAAACATGCTATGCAAAAAAATGAATTACTTTTTCTTAAAATGATTTTTAAAGTAATTATTACAGATACAATAACCAAAACAGCAAACCAGCCGTTAAAAATTCTTACCAAAAAGTATCTGACAGAAAAATGCTACTACAACTTTGTTAAATCATAGTATTAAACCTATAGTTATAAAATGATAAGAGGATTCTAGATTTCTTTAAATATTGAAATGAAGTTTATAACTGTGTATTCGAAAAATAGTATCTTTGTAGCTCTATATAATACCTATGTTTCAAAAAATTCCGAGTTATATAAAATACATTTTCACAAATGTATTTTTTCTATTTATTTTCGCACTACTTTTTAGAGGAATCTTCTACCTTCTTTTTATACAGTTAGAAGATCTTGATCCATTAAAATTACAAAAAGCTATTTCCTTAGGCATACGTTTTGATATAAAACTTGCCGTTATTGCATTTTTTCCACTAGCAATATTAGTTCTAATTACTAATTTTCGTTTTTTTAAAAACAAAATTTATAAAAAGATAGCATCCATATATATCGTTTTAATTTACTTGACTTTAACGTTATTTTACCTGTTCGACCTTGGGTATTATGAGTATTTAGCAATAAGACTAGATGCTTCTTCTCTTCGGTTTTTAGGTAACTTAAAAATCTCTACTCAAGTTTTAGTTGAAAGTTATCCTATTTACAAAGGGCTTATAGGGCTATTAATTTTATGTTTTATCATCTATAAATATGCCAATTTTGTTTATAATTTATTTTCAAAAGCACATCAAGAAATAACAAAAAAAGTAAAAGCTGTAATTATTATCCTAACCGTACTCGTTTTATCTTTTGGTATCTATAACAGTATCACCCATTATCCTTTGCGCTGGAGTGAGGCTTTTTTCTCTAAAAACACCATTGTAAACCAATTTGCTTTAAACCCTGTTTTATATTTCTTTGATAGTTTTTCATTTAGAAGTGAAGGGGTAGATGTTGAGAAGTTTAAAACCTATTATCCGGTAATAGCTAAAGAGTTAAACCTTCCTTTAGATACTATTAATTTTGAGCAAAAAATAACTTTTAAAAACCCTTATAAAGAAAATCCAAACATTATTTTTGTGATGTTAGAATCTGTAGGAACTGCAACTATGGGAATCTATGGAAACCCACTTAATTGTACCCCAAAAATGGATTCAATTATTAAAAAGAGTATAAGTTTCCCAAAATTTTATGTTCATAAACCGGGTACTGCTGGAAGCGTTTTTGCAAGCATTACTGGCTTACCAGATATTGAAGATGTTAAAACAGCTTCAAGAAACCCTATGATTATTGATCAACGAATTATATTTGATCAATTTAAAGGATATGAAAAATCATATTTTCTAGGAGGTTCTGCTAATTGGGCAAATATTCGAGGTGTTTTTCAATCAAACATAAAAGGATTAAAAATTTATGAAGAAGGTAGTTTTGATGATGTAAAAAGAGCTGATGTTTGGGGAATCGATGATTACGATTTATTTAAGCAAGCAGATAAAAGGTTAAAAAAACTACATGATAGCGGTAAACCTTTTGTTACTTATATTCAAACAGCAACAAACCACATGCCTTATACTGTACCAGATAAAAAAGAAAGTTTTAAACCTATTTTAGAAAATGAAATTAACGAAAAAACTTTACTTAAAGGAGGTTTTAGATCTTTAGGTCAACTAAATGGAATTCGTTATTTAGACTTTAATGTGGCTCGTTTTTTAGACAGAGCAAAAGAATCTGGTTATTATGACAATTCTATTTTTGTTTTTTTTGGAGATCACAGAGCAGGAATGAAAAAACTAAATTTCTTAAAAGATAATGAAGATGATTTAGGGATTCAGGTACATCATACAACATGTTTTATAAACGCTCCTAAATATATAAAACCACAAGAAATAAATAAGTATGCAAAATTAATAGATATTTTTCCAACAGCTACAAGTTTGGCTAAAATAGATTACACAAATTATACTTTAGGAAGAGATTTATTAGATAGCACTAGAACAAATACTGCTGCTTTTATACACACACAAAGTAAAGGTGAAAAAGCTGTAGGCCTTATAAAAAATGGTTATTACTATGAGAAAACAAACATCTCTAAAAAATCTGGTTTATATAGTTTACAAGGAAACTCTGTTAAAGATATTAAGCTTAGTAACCCAATTATAACCCAACAGATGGACAGCCTTTTATCTGCCTATTATCATTCTACAAAGTATTTATATTTTAACAACAAGAAACTAAATAAATAATAATAATAGTTCACAAAATAAAAGTTTATTTTTTCAACATTTTAAAACTTAAAATTGATAAAAGAAAATTGCTATAACATTCGTACTTTTGTTTATAAACGTTTTTTATCTCAAACTTAAAAAGAAGCATGATAGTTGTAAGAATACTTGGAGGGTTAGGAAATCAAATGTTTCAATATGCGTATGCTCGAGCATTATCTCTTAATGGTTATAACGTAAAACTAGATCTTTCAAAGATAAAAAAATATAAGCTACACGGTGGTTATCAGCTAGATAAATACAATATTAATTTAGAAGAAGCTGATTCTTTTTCAATTCTTTTAGCTAAAATAAGATTAAGAGGAAATAAAAAGGAAAAAAGTTTATTGTTTGATAATAATTTAAAATTATTAAATGGAAATGAATATTTGAAAGGATACTTTCAAACTGAAAAATATTTTAAAGAAATAAGAAATACATTATTAACCGAATTTGTTATTAAACAAAAGGCATCAAAAGAAATGCTAAGTATAACTAAACAAATTGAAGCCGCAAAAAACAGTTGCTCTCTTCATATTAGAAGAGGAGATTATATATCCGATAAAAAAGCAAATAGTGTTCATGGAACCTGCAATTTAGAATATTATAAAAAAGCAATAAAAGTTATAAGTAATAAATACTCAAATGTTACTTTCTTTGTTTTTTCTGATGATATTCGTTGGACAAAAGAAAACTTATTAATAGAAAATGCTACCTATATTGACATTAAATCTATTCCGCATGAAGATATGTATTTAATGAGTTTATGTAATCATAATATTACCGCAAATAGTAGTTTTTCTTGGTGGGGAGCTTGGTTAAATAAAAATAAAACTAAAACTGTTATCGCTCCTAACCAATGGTATATTGATAAAGAAAATGAAATTGCCTGCTTAAATTGGATAAAACTATGAAGACTTTTAAAGTATATTATATTAATTTAGATAAAAGTCTTGAAAGGAGGAATTTTATGGAAAATCAGTTTCAAAAACTGAACATTCCGCTTAAAAGAATGCCTGCTGTTTATGGTAAAGAATTACCTCAAAAATTTTTAAAGGAAGCAAAAAATCAGCATAAAATTCTTACACATTTCCCAAATTTAAATGATGGTGAAATTGGTTTGACAAAAACCTATTTCGATTTATGGAAAATTATAGCCAAACAAGAAGAAGAATTTTCCATTGTTTTAGAGGACGATGCCTTATTAACTCCTCACTTTTTTAAAGATTTACAAAGTTTACTAGATCTAATTACAACAAACGATTTCGTTGATATTGCTGGTAGAAAAGGGTTTTCTTTATTAGAAAAAAATGAACATTTATCAAAATTTTTAATCCCTTCACTGCAAACTACCGGACAAATTATAGGTAAAGAAGCCGCAAAAACACTAGCTCAAAACCTAACTTCCTATTATGCGCCCATAGATGTTTTAAAACAAGATGTTTTTAAACACAAGGTAAGTATTTATACTACCAATAAAAATTATGTAACTAGCAATGATAAGAATGTTGGAGGAACTACAATTCAGCAGAAAAGTATGCCTAAATTTAAAAAAGTATTAAGAGAAGTTTTAAGACCTTTATGGCAACTATTAACTTTACTGACTTACAAAAGTTATAGAGCTATTAATAACTATTCCTTTTATAAAAACAATTAGCTTTCTTTAATCTCTTTATTTAGTAACCATAGTTTAATATATCTCGTAAAGACAGAATATGCCAAAATTTTAGCTAAAATTAAGCCTGCTAATCCGTCTAAAAAGCCCAAACGAATTACATAATGAATAAAAAACCTAGCCGCTGGTTTAATTAATAAATGAAACGCAGTTACCTTTTTCCCATTGGTATGAAGTTGCTTCGCTTTTAAAGAAGAATAATGATTTATTTTCGAGATAAAATGGTCATAACTTCTATATCCAAAATGATCTATTTTATTTTTTAAAAAACCTAGTTTACCATTTGCTAAAATAGTTTCATGGACAACTCCAGAATAGCTACAGTGCTCTTTTAAAAATAAACGGACTACCTTATCTCCTTGCCAACCGCAGTAATTTATTTTTTGTTTTGCAAAATAAAAAGTTCTTCTTACATAGAAACCCACAAAATCATTCGGTTTTTTAACTGCCTCTAAAATTTCTTTTTCTACTTCTGGAGTAACTCTTTCATCTGCATCTAAAATATAAATCCAGCTATGTGTTGCTTGGTCAATTGCAAAGTTCTTTTGAGAAGAAAAATCATCAAACTTTCGCTTGATGATTTTTACATGTAACTTTTCAGCTATTTCAATTGTTTTATCTGTACTATAAGAATCTATAATAATAATTTCATCTGCAAAACTTACTGATTTAATAGCATCAGTAATATGAAATTCTTCATTTAAAGTAGGAATAATTGCTGTAATTTTTGTCATAGTAACCTAATTTCTTAAACTGCTACATCATATTCACGTAACGCATCGTTTAAAGAAGTCTTTTTATTTGTACTTTCTTTTCTTTTTCCAATAATTAATGCACAAGGTACATTGAACTCTCCTGCAGGAAATTTCTTAGTATAACTCCCTGGAATCACTACAGAACGTGCAGGCACTACTCCTTTAGTTTCAACAGGTACATCACCAGTAACATCAATAATTTTAGTACTCATTGTTAATACAACATTTGCACCTAAAACCGCTTCTTTTTCTACTCTTACACCTTCTACAACAATACATCTAGAACCAATAAAAACGCCGTCTTCTATAATTACAGGTGCTGCTTGTAATGGTTCTAAAACACCACCAATACCTACTCCACCAGAAAGGTGAACATTTTTACCAATTTGTGCACAAGAACCAACTGTAGCCCAAGTATCTACCATAGTACCTTCATCTACATACGCACCAATATTTACATAACTTGGCATTAAAATAGTACCTGGTGAAAGGTAAGATCCTTTACGAGCAGATGCTCCAGGAACCACACGAACTCCTTGTGCCGCATAATCTGTTTTTAAAGGCATTTTATCGTGGTATTCGAAAATACCTGCTTCTAAAGTTTCCATTTTCTGAATAGGGAAATATAAAACTACTGCTTTTTTTACCCACTCATTTACTTGCCATCCACCATCAACAGGCTCTGCAACTCTTAATTCTCCTTTATCTAATAAATCAACAACTTTTCTAATTGTGTTAATTGTATTTTCTTCTTTTAACAACTCGCGGTTATCCCAAGCTGACTCTATGATTTTTCTAATTTCTTTCATCGTAATATGTATATTTGCGCAAATATAAATCTATCCACAAAAACGTGGACGAATATACGTTTTTTAAACAGATTATTACATCTTGTTTAAAATACAATTATCTTTTATCTTCAATAAAAGCTCTAAGACCGCTTTCTTTTTAGAATTAAGAACTAAGACGATATTGTAACTAACTGAAAAACAAATGTGAGTGATAACAAATGATTTTTAAAATGAAAAGAAGTAGATTTAAATTATACCCTTTTAATTTTATAAAGTCGTAAAACAATTAAAACTCAAAAATGTCTTCCAGAACTTGTCGAAGAATATTCAATTGATAAAAAAAAGTGTTAGAAAAAGCTTGTACTTTGCAATGTTTAAATACTCAAACTGACAAAATTGTTAGTTTATTACGGATTAGTTAGAAACTAAAACACCAACTATTATTACGACTTTAACTGATAAAATTGGTGTTAATTCTTGCCTTTCGATAAATATTAAGAAAAAAAACGTTAACTAATTGATAATATTTCAATTAAACAGTAGTTATTATATTATAACTTTTATTTTTGCAAAAAACATTTAATTTGGGTAAAATTCTCGCCATCGATTTTGGCAAAAAAAGAACAGGTATTGCAGTTACAGACGAACTGCAAATTATTGCCTCTGGTTTAACTACGGTAAATACAGATGATTTAATTCCATTTCTAAAAAAATATATTTCAGAGAATCAGGTAGAACTTTTTATCGTAGGAAAACCGAAACAGATGAATAATTCCGACAGTGAAAGCGAAGCATTGATACTACCCTTTCTAAAAAAATTAGAAAAACAAATACCTCAAATTCCATTGTTAAGAATTGACGAACGTTTTACCTCTAAAATGGCTTTTCAAACGATGATTGATGGTGGCTTAAATAAAAAGCAACGCAGAAACAAGGCTTTAGTTGATGAAATTAGCGCTACCATAATTTTACAGTCTTATTTATACAATAAGTAATAAAATGCATAGTTTTTAGATTGATCACAAAGGTTACGCTATTAATTAAGCAACCGTTACTATTCTGCTTTTCATCCGAAGAATGAGAAACTCACTTTTAAATAATAAGTTCTTTTTAGATGCTTTTATCTTATTCTAAAAAAGACAAAACTGTTAAAAAAACTAAACTTCAAAAAAAAATAAAATCCAATTTCAAAAAATTCGTAATTCGTAATTGTAAATTGTATTTTTGCCAATCTTAAAAATAAAGAAATGATATTACCAATTATTGCTTACGGAGATCCTGTTTTACGAAAAATGGCCGTAGAAATTGATGCCGATTATCCTAATTTAGAAAAATTGATTTCTAATATGAAAGAAACCATGTACAACGCTTCTGGTGTTGGTTTGGCAGCTCCTCAAATTGGTAAAGCAATTCGTTTATTTATTATTGATGCATCTCCTTTTGCAGAAGATGAAGATTTATCTGAAAAAGACAGAGAAGCTTTAAAAAACTTCAATAAAGTATTTATAAATGCTAAAATATTGAAAGAAGAAGGTGATGAATGGGCTTTTAACGAAGGTTGTTTAAGTATTCCAGATGTTAGAGAAGACGTTTTTCGTCAGCCAGAAATTACTATTGAATATCAAGATGAAGATTTTAAACCCCATACAGAAACCTTAGATGGTTTGGCTGCTAGAGTTTTTCAGCACGAGTACGATCATATAGATGGCGTTTTATTTACAGATAAACTATCTACTCTTAAAAAAAGATTGATAAAAAAGAAATTAGAAAATATTTCTAAAGGGAAAATTAATGCAGATTATAGAATGCGTTTCCCAAATGCTAAAAAAGGTAAATAACAAAAACCATGTTTTTTTCTAGTCCAATCAAAAAATTTTCATTTTTGATTTAAGAACACATTTGTCTGCTCTAGAAATAACATATAATAAAATATACAAAAATGGAATTTAACAAAATTATTGCCGTAACTGGTAAACCTGGATTATTTCAAGTAATCTCACAATCTAAAAATGCAGTAATCGCAGAATCTTTAGTAGAAAAAAAACGTGTGGCAATTAATGCTGCTCAAAACGTTAGCTTGTTAGAAAACATAGCAATTTACACGTATGAAGAAGACGTACCTTTATTAAACATTTTTACTTCTATGTATGAAAAAACAGAAGGTAAAGAAGCGTTATCTCATAAAGAAAGTAGTAAAAATTTAACTGCTTTTTTCTCTGAGGTTTTACCTGGTTATGATGAAGAAAGAGTGTATGCTTCTAACATTAAAAAAGTAATTCAGTGGTTTAATATGTTAGTAAAAGCAGGTATGGAGTTCCCTAAAGTAGAAGAAGTTGCTGCTGAAGAAACGGAAAAGGAGTAAACAGTATTCAGTCTCAGTTTTCAGTTAGCCTGTTTGTAGTATTAGCCATTAGAAACTAAATAATATAACGTCTGTGGTTTCAAAATGAGCTTTTTTAAGAGATTGAGAAATCTCATAAACAGATTAGATATACTAAAAACTGAACATAATATTCAACTTAGAAACTGAAAAAAAGTAAGCAGTATTCAGTCTCAGTTTTCAGTGAGGAAGTTTGTGGTATTTAATACTAAAAATAATATAACAATTGTCATTCCGAACGAAGAATGAGCAGGAATCTCTTTTAGATTTCTCAATAGTTTATCAACTCGTTTCGAAATAACACTTTAATAAAACATCATTTTGAATAGCAGAAAAGAACAATTAGCCGCTTTTAATAGATTGTTAGATATTATGGATGATCTTCGTGAGAAGTGTCCGTGGGATAAAAAACAAACTTTAGAAAGTTTACGTCATCTTACTATTGAAGAAACGTATGAATTGGCAGATGCTATTTTAGAAAACGATTTACCAGAAATAAAAAAAGAATTAGGCGATGTGCTACTGCACATCGTCTTTTATGCTAAAATAGGAAGCGAACAAAAAGCTTTTGACATTGGTGATGTTGCTAATGCTATTTGCGACAAATTAATACACAGACATCCTCATATTTATGGTGACGTTGTTGCCGAAACGGAAGAAGATGTAAAACGTAATTGGGAACAATTAAAACTAAAGGAAGGAAACACATCTGTTTTAGGAGGTGTTCCTAAAAGTTTACCTGCTGTTGTAAAAGCAAGTAGAATTCAAGAAAAAGTAAAAGGAGTTGGTTTCGATTGGGAAAAACCTGAACAAGTTTGGGAAAAAGTACAAGAAGAACTCACTGAATTAAATGAAGAAGTAAAAGCAGGAAATAAAGAAAATACCGAAAAAGAATTTGGTGATGTTTTATTTTCTATGATTAACTACGCTCGTTTTATTGGTGTAAACCCAGAAAATGCTTTAGAAAAAACCAATAAGAAATTTATCAATCGTTTTCAGTTTCTAGAACAAGAAGCTAAAAAAGAAGGAAAAGAACTTGCAGATATGTCCTTAACTGAAATGGATGTCTATTGGGAAAAATCTAAAGAGTTTTTTAGGTAGTAAACTCTAAATCTTTATTTTAAAACAGAAGTTCATAAGACATATTCTTGTCTAACATTAAACTTTTAAAATTTGGCTAAAGCCAATATTCATCTCATTAATTTTAGCACAGGCTGAAGCCTATGCCAATTCAAAACAAAACAAATTTTATCTTTTTCAATTGCCTATGGATTTATCCATAGGTGAATAAAATTTATCACCACAATGGCTTTAGCCAAATTTATTTTTTCTTCGGATAAACTTGCGACTCTAAAAACCCTAATCCATATCCTAAAAACTGGGTTAAAGAAGTAAACATACTTAAAAAAGCAACGTACAAATCCCTATTCTGCACTAAAGAATCAAGGAATATTAACAAAAAATAAAATCCGTAAAAATAGAGCAATTGATTGTAGCCAAAGATGGCTAAAATAATACTTACGTCAATCCCTATAATAAACAAAGAAGGAAACCAATAGGTAGGTTTTGCTGTTTCTGGATATTTTTTATTCAGAATTGGTCTTGCAGTTCCGAAACCAAAAGTCTGTTTAAAAAATTGCTGAATAGTACTTCTTCTTTTATGATACACAAAAGCTTTTTCTATTAATTGTGTTTCACAACCGTTCTCCCAAAGTCGGAAGGTTAAATCGATATCTTCTCCATTTTTCATTTTAGAAAAACCTTGTGTTTTTTCGAATGCCTTTTTTGATAAACCTAAATTAAAACTTCTTGGTTGAAATTTACCAACCGCTTGTTTTTTACCCCGAATTCCGCCAGTAGTTAACACAGAAGTCATAGAATAATTTATGGCTTTTTGTAAGGATGTAAAGCTTTTATGTGCTGCATCTGGTCCTCCGAAAGCATCAGTAAAATTAGTCTCTAACGTTTTTTTTACTTCGGATAAATACTGTACTGGTACAATTACATCTGAATCTAAAATGATAAAATAATTACCTGAAGCATTTTGCATACCGAAATTACGGCTCGCTCCTGCTCCACTGTTTTCTTTAAAAAAGTATTTTAAATCTAATTCAGTTTTATACTTCTCAATAATTAAATTGCTTTTATCCGTAGAACCATCCTCTATAATTAAAACTTCAAAATTATCAGAAAAATCTTGTTTTGTAAGACTTTCTAACAACTCCTCTATTTCTTTAGGACGATTGTAAACTGGAATTATTAAAGAAAAATGTAGTATCAAATTATAAATATTTTCAACGTTGTAAATGTTAAACTAATTTAAAACGATCTTGTAAATGTAAAAAATTGAACGCTAATAACTCAAAAAAACAACAAAAAATAGACTCCTTTAGCTTAGTAAAATTGAAAATGCCATCAGTATAAAAACAAAACCACTAATTTTATTTAGCCATACATTAAAACTGGGGTTGCTCTGTAGTTTTTGAGAAAAAAGACTTGCAAAAAAAGACAATCCTAAATACCAAATTGTACCAATTAAGGCAAATGTTAAACCTAATAAAATAAAGGGTACTGGGTTTTCTATTTCTAATGGATTGATAAACTGCGGAAAGAAAGCCAAAAAGAATAATGCAACTTTCGGGTTTAACGTATTGGTTAAAAAGCCAGACCAAAAATCACTTTTACCTTTTTTTTGAGTCGTATTTTCATCACCCAAATCCATTACCTTCTTACTGTTTTTAAGCTTTAAAAAACCAACGGATACTAAATACAAAAAACCAACATATTTTATCACATCAAAAGCAAAATCAGATTTAGAAATTAACACAGTCAACCCCAAAGCACCTAAAAAAGTATGTGTTAATACACCTGCATTAATACCCAAAGCAGCATGTATTCCAGATTTTCTGCCCTGACCAATAGATTTGTTTAAAACAAATACGGTATCGATGCCCGGAGTAATCACAAAAAATAACGCACTAAACATAAAAGCTATAAAATTCTCTATTCCCATGATATTTTTATATTAAAATAAACTTGAATACAAAGGAACTATTTTGCAACCTCTAAAAAAATACTTATTTTTGGTTGATTAATGCAAAAAACGCATTAAAGATGACGATTCAACAAATAAAATATTTTTTAATTCTTGCTAGCGAACTCCATTTTTGGAAAACAGCAGAAAAGGTCTATATCTCTCAATCTTCTTTAAGTAGACAAATTCAGGCGCTTGAAAGCGAAATGGGTATTCAACTATTTGAAAGAGATAAAAGAAATGTAAAATTAACGGACGCTGGTATTTTTTTAAGAGACCACTGGTCTACAATGATAAAAGAACTGGACCAAGTACACCGACAAGCAAAAAAAATTGACGAAGGTACTTTGGGTTTTGTATCTATTAGTTACCCTGGTTCTATTGCTTTTAAATTTCTGCCTAATTTTTTAGAAGTAATCAACTCTAATCTACCTGATTTAAAATTAGAATTGATTGAACCCACAGACGAGAGTCATGAAGCATTATTACTAAACTATAATACAGATATTGCTTTTAGTAGAGATAAAATAAATCATGTAAACATAGATTCCTTAAAACTAAATTCTGAACCAATTTGTGTTGTAGTACCAAAAAATCATTGGTTAACCGAAGCTTCTTTAAACAACATTAACGAGTTAAAAAATGAAAAGTTTATTATTGCGGGCTTACATCAGACCACTTTTTTCGCTTCACTTTTAAGAACCTTTTTTGAAAAAAATAATTTTGAACCTAAAACAATCATAGAATCAGATTTTGGTGGCATGATTTTAAACCTAGTTGCTAAAGGACTTGGCATTTCTATTCTGCCTTATTCTTATCAATTTTCTAAATCTAAAAACGTGCGGTTTATTGAGCTAAATGAAAATATAGATTTGTTTATCAATTGGCGAAAAAACGACCCTAACAAAACGATAAATAAAATTGTTGCATTTAGTAAGTTGGTAGAATAACTCTCAAAAAGACACCTTTAAAATCTCTTTAAACATTTTAAAAATAAATGTTATCTTATACCCAAATAAATCAAACGTTTTTGATTGCATAGTAGAAGCATATTTTTAAAAAAAAGATACTGTTAATGCAATTATCAACTTTAAAAAAACGTTCGCTATAAAAACAGAAATTCTGAACGCTTTTTTAAAAAAATTACAAAAAATAAATGACACTAGAAGAATTAAAATATCCGATAGGAAGAACAAATGTTCCTAAAAATATCACCAAAAAAAATATTGAAGATTGGGTTTCTATTTTAGAGCGATTTCCTCAAGAACTAGAATTCTTAATTAAAGAATTATCTGACAACCAATTAGACACTCCTTACAGAGAAGGTGGTTGGACTATTAGGCAAGTGGTGCATCATTGTTATGACAGTCATCATAATTCATACACGCGCTTTAAATTGGCTTTAACCGAAGATAAACCGGTTATTAAAGCATATTATGAAGATCGTTGGGCAGCATTACAAGACTCTAAATCTGCTCCTGTTTTTTTATCAATTGACGCTTTAAAAGCCTTACACTCTAAATGGGTATATTTCTTACGAGAATTAACGGATGCGCAATTAGAAAAAACATTTATTCACCCTTCTAAAAATGAACAAATTAGTTTAAAAGAAAATATTTGCATGTATGCTTGGCATAGTAAACATCATTTTGCACATATAGAAGAGTTAATGATTCGTGAAGGTTGGAAATAAAATAGATTGTAAAAACACTTATCTTTTAAATTATTAATTGAAAATTTATGAAAACTGCCAAAGAATATTTTGACGAATATGCTGTAAGTCACCAAAACGAAACAAACCAAGCGATACACTACATTTGTGTTCCTTTAATTTTTTTTAGTGTAATTGGTTTACTCATGAGTATACCAACCACATTTCTAGAAAACACCTTAAATTTATCTAACCCAATACTAGAAAATTGGGCTGTTATGGTGGGTATTATCATTTCTGTTTTTTATCTACGTTTAGGTTTTTGGTATTTTATAGAAATGTTATTTATAATTTTAATAGCAATTGTGGCTAATTTTTGGTTAGGTAGCCAAGTAAACTTACTTTTTGCTTCTTTAATTATTTTTGTTTTAGCTTGGGTTGGACAGTTTTATGGACATAAAGTAGAAGGAGCAAAACCATCCTTCTTAAAAGATTTAGAATTTTTATTGATTGGTCCTTTATGGGTCATTCAAAAATTAGGAAAGAAAAAATAACGAATGAAAGAAGAAATTACCTTTGAAGATTTTTTAAAAGTAGATATTAGAATAGGAACTATTATTGAAGTCAATGATTTTCCAAAAGCTAGAAAACCTGCTTATCAATTAAAAATTGATTTTGGCGCTTTAGGTATTAAAAAATCGAGTGCACAAATAACAGATTTATATACAAAAGAAGATTTACTAAACAAGCAAGTTTCTGTAATTGTAAATTTTAAACCTCGTCAAATTGCTAATTTCATGAGCGAATGTTTAGTAATTGGTGTTTACAATACAGCGGGAAATGTGGTTTTACTACAAGCTTCTAAAGAAATTAAAAACGGAGAACAGGTTAATTAACAACATAGTAACTAAGGTTAAAGGTTTAAGGTTTAAGAAATTTTAAAAAAATTACATAAAATCATCTTAAATATAGGATTTATTTCAAAAAGGTACAAATTGTTTTTTGTCTCTTGTCTCTTGTCTCTTGTCTCTTGTCTCTTGTCTCTAAAAATTATAAAATTCACCAAAATAACACTGTCTAAATTAATTTTTCGGATTATTTAAAATTACTAAAGCACCTATTACTCCAGGAATCCAACCACAAAGTGTTAGTAAAAAGATAATAAAAAAAGACCCACAACCTTTATCTATCACAGAAAGTGGTGGAAAGAAAATAGCAAATAATACTCTTATAAAACTCATTTTTATATTTGGTTGGTTATATAAATAAGACGACCCAATAATAAGTTTGTTACAGTAAAAGGCTAAAAAAATATTAAAGTTTCAATTGGATGTTTCTATTTAGAACTTCAACAAAATCATACTTAAATTACAGATTAGACTTTATTTTAAGTGAATGATAAAAAACACAAAAATTATGTCAATAAAAGTGACTATCTTTATAAAAACGTGTCTTAAACTATAGCATATAAAAACAAAGAATATGCCAACTAGTATTCTTAACTTTGCAAAAACTAATTTATATTACTTATGAAAAAATTTTTATGTATTGTTTTATTTATCTCAGTAGCTATTGCATGTAAATCTACCTCTGCAGTTAGTACCAAATTAGACAATAAAACCGAACGTATTTTAAAAGGAGATTTTACACTTACTGCTGTTAACTTTCCTGGATCAGACTTTTTAAATGTAACTTCTTTTTACATAGCCGACTCTAAATGTTTTGTTGGCAGTGACTGGAGTTTTGTTTCTAATAACAACAAAGGAGAAATGGCACTTACTAGCCTAAGTACTTCTTGTAAAGAATTTAGTTCTCCAATAACTTGGTACCTTAATAAAGAAGGTAAATTTGTTTTAAAAATTATTAACGACTACAAAGCAAAAGAAGTTAATAATGGTTTTGTTTTAGACATTATAAATGTAACAGAAACAAGCTTCCAACTGGTAGACCAAATTAATGTTGCAGGACAAACAAAAGATATTACCTATTCATTTCAAAGAAAATAATTAAAAAAGAAACACAATGAAAAAATCAATAATTTATAGTTTATCAGTATTATTTATAACTGCAAGCATGCTAACCTCTTGTGAGGCTGTTAAAAATGCAAATAACACACAAAAAGGTGCTGGTATTGGTACTGCAGCAGGTGCTATTTTAGGTGCTGTAATTGGAAACAATGTTGGAAACGGTAAAAATTCTGAATTAGGTGCTGTTTTAGGTGGTGTAATTGGTGGTGTTACTGGTGGTGTAATTGGTAATAAAATGGACAAACAAGCTCGTGAAATTGAAGAAGCGATACCAGGAGCAGAAGTAGAAAGAGTTGGTGAAGGTATTATGTTAACTTTAGGTGAAAATGCCGTTAGATTTGACACTAATAAAGCAACTTTATCTGCAAGTGCACAGGCAAACTTAGAAAAATTAGTTCCTATTTTTAATAGCTACGAAAACACTAATATCGTTATTTACGGATATACTGATAGTACTGGTAAAGTTGAGTACAACCAAACTTTATCTGCTAAAAGAGCAAGTTCTGTAAAAGATTATTTAACAACTAAAGGTCTTGAAAATGCAAGATTTGAAACCAAAGGTTTAGGCATAAATGATCCTATTGCAACAAACGAAACTGCAGAAGGAAGAAGTAAAAACAGACGTGTAGAATTTGCAATTGTTGCCAATGAACAAATGATTAAAGAAGCACAAAAAGAAGCAAAAAACTAAACATAATATTACTTTTATAAAAAGGCTACTCAAATGAGTAGCCTTTTTTGTTTCATCAAACTATATTTTCCCTAATTTTGCAACCCATAAACAATTAAGAATGCCACGTAGAGAACGAAATAAATTTGTAAAGAAGAATCAAGTTTTAGAATTAAAAATTGAAGATTACGCTTTTGGCGGAAAAGGAATTGCAAGAATAAAATCTGAAGAAGGTAGTTTTGTTATTTTTGTTCCGAATACCTTACCAGGTCAATTGGTAAAAGCACAAATAAGTAAGTCTAGTAAAAACTATGCAGAAGCGAAGTTAATAGATGTTTTAGAACCTTCTAAAGATGAAGTGGAAGTTCCTTTTCAAGACATTCCTGGTGCGCCTTATATTCAATTACCTATCGATTTACAACATCAATATAAAAAAGAAAGTACTTTAACCTTATTTAAAAAAATAGGAAAAGTAGAAAATATAGAGGATCTTTTTGATGAATTTGTAACATCGCCAAACGTATTTCACTACAGAAATAAAATGGAATATGGTTTTTCTGCTATTGGATATGATAGAGTAACAAAAAGAGATAAAGATGAGTTTACACTAGGTTTTAAAAGACGTGGTGTTTGGTGGATGGGAGATAATTTAGAAAAAGATTCTGGTTTGTTTGATAAACAGATGGAAGACAATCTAAAAAATATTCGTCAATATTGTATAGACACTGGTTTAGAACCTTGGCACGGACCAAAAAAGACTGGTTTTTTCAGATATTTTGTAGTGAGAAAATCTTTTAAAACAGATGAATTATTATGTAATTTAGTAACGACTTCTCCCGAATTAGAGAATTTCGATTTACAGAAATTTGCTTCTTTTCTAAAAGATATTTTTGGAGATCGTTTAGCTGGTTTATTACATACTATTAATGATGAAACTGGAGATAGAACTATTGCAACTGCAGGTAGTTTAGATTTAGTGTATGGTAAAGATAAAATTGTAGAAGAATTATTAGGTTTGAATTTTGAAATTAGCATGAAAAGCTTTTTTCAAACCAATCCTAAATGTGCAGAAAAATTATACTCTAAAGTTATTGAATATGTTTTAGAAGATAAAACTAAAGTAGACAATACTGTGGTAATGGATTTATTCTGTGGAACAGGAACCATCGGTCAGATTGTAGCTTCTAAAAGTGAAAACGCAAAAATTGTTGGTGTAGATATTGTAGCTTCTGCCATTGAAGATGCAGAAAAAAATGCCAAAAGAAATAATATTGATGGCTTAAAGTTTTATGCTGCAGATGTCGGTAAATTCTTAGTTGCACATCCCGAATATCAAGATAAAATAAAAACCATTATTTTAGATCCTGCAAGAGCAGGAATTGCACCTAAAACACTGCAGAAAATCATCAATTTAAATGCAGACAGAATGGTGTATGTTTCTTGTAATCCGGCAACACAAGCTAGAGATACAGAGTTGTTGGCAGAAGCTGGTTACTTAATGAAAAAAATTAGTTTGGTAGATCAATTTCCGCATACAAGCCATATTGAAACGGTTGTTTTGTTTGAAAAAGGGTAAATGATATTTGTTTATAAAAAGTTTATTTATCAAATTTTATAGAGAACTATTAATAAGGAAACTAATTTATTAGAATTAAGATAATTTTATTAAAATGGACAATAAATATTTATAAGAATCATTATATATTGGTAACTCATAATAAAAGTTAAAAAGAATGAAAAAACTAACAGACTTCGAAATTAATAGAAAATTAGAAAAATTACAAGATTGGGATTATTATGACGATGCTTTGCATACAGATTTTGAGTTCGATAACTTTAAAGATTGTATGTCTGCAATGAATAGAATTGCATTTGAATGTGAGGCTTTAAACCATCATCCAGAATGGACAAACAACTATAATACTTTAGATATTAAGTTAACCACTCACGATGCAGAAGGTGTTACTAAATTAGATTTTAAATTGGCTAAAGCCATCAATAAAATTGTAGAAGTTGAAGAATAATAGATATCAAATAATAGTAGTTTTAATAATTGGTTTGCTTATAAATACTTCTTGTACAAAAGATGATTTCTGCTTAAAAAACCCTGTTACTCCAAACTTGGTATTACGTTTTTATGATGATACTAATAAAGAAACCTTAAAAACAGCTAAATTATTATCTGTTTGGGCAGAAGGTAAAGATACCATTGCAGATTATACCAGTAGAACTACAGATAGTATTGCTATTCCTTTAAATTCTTTAGCATTAGAAACAATTTATAATTTAAAAATAAATAATGAAGACGGAGCAGAAGTAGATAATCTTTATACAACCTTTACAATAACCTATACACCAGAAGAAGAATACGTTTCTAGATCTTGTGGTTATAAAGTAATCTTTAATGATGTTTCTTTTTCATCAGACAATACTAATTGGATAAAAGATTTTACTCCATCAACATTAACAACTATAGACAGTCAAAATACAGCGCATGTACAAATATTTCATTAGCATCTGTTTCCTTTTTGTTTTTGTTAATGGGCAAGCTCAAGAACAAAAAAAAGATACCCTAATAAATGCTGAAAAAGATTCTCTAGTATATAAATCTAAATATGGATTAAGACTTGGTGTAGACATTAGCAAACCCATTTTGGCACAATTTAATAGTTCTTATACCGGATTAGAAATTGTAGGAGATTATAGAATTAAGAAAAACTTATACCTTGCTGCAGAAGTTGGTTTTGAAGAAGAAACAACTACGGAAGACTACACAAATTCTACATCAAAAGGAAGTTATATAAGACTAGGTGTTAACTATAATGTCTACCAAAATTGGTTAGACATGAACAATGAAATCTTTATAGGAGCTCGTTATGGTTTTAGTCTTTTTGACCAAACTTTAAACACTTACACACCCAACGTTAATTCAGTATATTTCCCTGCAAACCAAATAACCTCATCCGTTTCGGCTACAGATTTAAATGTACATTGGACCGAGTTTATAATAGGTTTAAAAGTAGAAACGTTTAAAAACTTCTTTGTTTCTTTTAGCGGTTCTTATAAAGTATCAATAAATGTAAAAGAACCAGATAATTTTGAAACTCTTTACGCCCCTGGCTTTAATAGAGTATTTGATAGTGGTACAGGTTTCGGATTTAACTACACACTTACCTACTTAATTCCTTTTAAGAAAAAGTAATTTTATTACAACTTAGTATTTTTCAGTAACTTTATCAACCTTATTTTTAAACAAAACATCATGAATAAAATTCCTAGTGTAAATTTAGCAGACTTTTTATCTTCGGATAAAAGCAAAAAACAACAATTTATAGATGAAATTGGTCATGCTTACGAAAACATAGGTTTTGTAGCTTTAAAAGGTCACTTTTTAGATGAAAAATTAGTAGAAAGCTTATATACAGAAATTAAAAACTTTTTTGATTTACCATTAGAAACCAAAGAAAAATATGAAATTCCAGGTATTGGAGGCCAACGTGGTTATGTTTCTTTCGGGAAAGAATCTGCGAAAGGAAAAAAAGAAGGCGATTTAAAAGAATTTTGGCATTTTGGTCAGTATGTAGATGCTGCCTCTAAATACGCTAAAGAATATCCAGAAAATGTTACTGTTAATGAATTGGCAAACTTTAATGCCGTTGGTAAAGAAACGTATCAAATGTTAGAAAAAACAGCTAAATATGTGTTACGTTCTTTAGCCTTGCATTTAGGTTTAGAAGAAACCTATTTTGATAATTATATTAAAGACGGAAATAGTATTCTACGCCCAATTCATTACCCACCAATACAAACAGAACCAAAAGGAGCAGAAAGAGCTGCAGCTCATGGAGACATTAATTTAATTACCTTATTAATGGGTGCCCAAGGTAAAGGTTTACAAGTGCAAAACCACAAAGGAGATTGGATTGATGCTATGGCAGCACCAGATGAGTTGATGATAAATGTTGGAGACATGTTATCGCGCCACAGTAACAACAAATTAAAATCTACCATTCACAGAGTTGTAAATCCACCAAAAGAAATGTGGGGAACATCACGCTATTCAATTCCGTTTTTTATGCATCCCGTTTCTGATATGAAATTAGATGTTTTAGAAAATTGTATCGATGAAAACAACCCAAAACAATTTGAAGATATCACTGCAGGTGAATTTTTAGACGAAAGATTAAGAGAATTAGGATTAAAAAAATAGTTTGCAGTTATCAGTCTTCAGTTGGCAGTAACAAGTTAACTGAAAACTGCTACTGAGAACTGTAAACTAATAAAAAATGGATTTTAAAGATCAATTAAAAAATTTATTTCCAGAACATAAGGAAACTGTAGAACCTGTAAAAGAAAAATCGGATATTTGGTTACAAGACGACCCGATTATTTGCAAATACGAAAAACGTAAAGGAAAGCCAATTACAATTTTAGAAGGCTATACAGGTGCAACATCAGACTTTAAAAAACTTGCAAAAGAAATTAAAACAAAACTATCTGTTGGCGGTAGCTTTAAAGATGATAAAATTATTATTCAAGGTGATTTTAGAGATCAAATAATGACCATGCTAAAAGATAAAGGCTTTAAAGTGAAGCGAGTTGGTGGATAAAATTTAGTACTCTTACAATAAATAATTACTGTAAACGTTATTAATAAATTATGAACTCGTCTATACTACATATTACAAATGGAGATAGTACTACAAACTATCTAAAAAAACTTAATTTCCCCGGAAGTTTTATTACTTGGAGAGAAATGTTATGTGAAGGAAAAACGACTGTAGATGTAGGAAGTGAAACTTTCTGGAAAAACAGGTTCCACTTTTTAAAAACTTCTTATAATATTAGCAAAAGCAAATTTATAGACTTTACTTTAAAAGAATATAGAAACCTTTGTAGTAAAAAAGAATCTAAAGAAATAGTCTTATGGTTTGATCACGATTTGTTCTGCCAAATTAATATGATTGCTGTTATTAGTTGGTTAAAAACTTATAGAAGTGGCTATCATATTTCTTTAGTAACCAGTGCCAAAATAAAAGGAAGTACAAAACTAAAAAGTTTATCTGAGCTTACTGAAAATCAAATTCAGCAACATTATAAAAACAGAATAGATTTATCTGAAGATGATATTGAATATGCAGATTATATATGGCAACTATACTGCTCAGAGAGTCCGCTTAGGTTAGAAACTGTCTATAAATTTAACCCAATGTCTCCTTTTATTTATCTAGTAGAAGCATTAGAAGCACATTTACACAGATTTCCTTCCATTAAAAATGGATTAAATAATGTTGAGAATATTATTTTAGAAACTGCAAATACACAACAATTTTCTTCTAAAAACCAATTAGTACAGCAATTGCTAAAAACACAAACTGTTTATGGCTTTGGAGATTTACAGTACGAACATCATATAGCACAACTTCAAAAATTATTTACATCTTTCAATCCCGTAAAATTATCTCGAAAAGGGAAAAAAGTTTTAAAAAACCAGCTAAATTTTTATGGCGAACTTCGTAATGAAAATTCGTATCTTGGGGGAGCAAAAAAATATAGTTTTCTATATAATAATCAATCAGAAAAACTATTACAAATTACATCTTAAATGTCTATAAAACAATCAGAACTTATCTTAAATCCAGATGGAAGTATTTATCATCTAAATTTAAGACCAGAACATATTGCCAAAAATATAATTTTTGTTGGCGATCAAGATAGAGTTGATAAAATCTCAAAACATTTTGATTCTATAGAGTTTACTACTCAAAAACGCGAATTTAAAACGACAACAGGTACTTACAAGAACAAACAATTTACGGTTATTTCTACTGGTATTGGTCCAGACAATATAGATATTGTATTAAATGAATTGGATGCACTTGTAAATATTGATCTTAAAACTAGAAAACCAAAAGAAAATTTAACTTCTTTGAACATTGTAAGAATAGGAACTTCTGGTTCTTTGCATGACGATATTCCGGTCGACTCTTTTGTAATTGGTTCTCACGGGTTAGATTTAAACGGGTTGCTTCACTCCTATCAAATTGATGCAATTTCTAACCCAGAAATTGAAGATGCTTTTGTAAAGCATACCAATTGGAGTGCTAAAAAATCATATCCTATTGTTATTGAAAATAGCAAAGAATTAGAAGATAGGTTAAAATCTGATAAAACACACCAAGGTATCACAGCTACCGCAGGAGGTTTTTACGGACCACAAGGTAGAATTTTACGTTTAGCGATACAAGACAATGAACTAAACCATAAAATTGATAGTTTTAGTTTTAACCAACATAGAATTACCAATTTAGAAATGGAAACCTCTGCTATTTATGGTTTATCTAAACTATTGGGCCACAAAGCTTGTTCTATAAACGCAATTATTGCCAATAGAGCTAATGGTTCTTTTAGCGAAAACCCAGGGAAAGTTGTTGCCGATTTAATAGAATACACACTAGAAAAATTAATTGAGTAAATGACAAACCTTACAGTTGGCGGAGTTCCAGAGCATTTTAATTATCCTTGGTATTTAACCTTAAAAAACAAAGAATACAAAAAACACAACATCAATCTACGTTGGCAAGATTTCCCTGGCGGAACTGGTGCCATGTGTAAGGCCTTACGTGCTGGTAATGTAGATATTGCTATTGTTTTAACCGAAGGAATTATTAAAGATATTGCAGACGGAAACCCTTCTAAGATTGTACAGACATTTGTAAAATCTCCATTAATTTGGGGAATTCATGTAGGCGCAAAATCATCTTTTAAAAACATTGTAGATTTAGAACACGCAACCATTGCCATTAGCAGGTTTGGTTCTGGTTCTCATTTAATGGCTATTGTAAATGCCTACAACCAAGGTTGGAATATTGCAAATTTAAAATTTAAAGTAATTGGTAATTTACAAGGCGGAATTGATGCTTTAACCAACGGAGAAGCAGACTATTTTATGTGGGAACATTTTACCACAAAACCTTTGGTAGATGATGGTACTTTTAGATTAATTGACGACTGCCCTACACCTTGGCCTTGTTTTGTAATTGCAGTTAGAGATGAAGTTTTAGAAAATAATTTTGAAGAAGTTAAAAAAGTTTTAGACATTATTAATGGCAAAACAAAAGACTTTAAACAAATTGATGCTATTGATAAAATTCTGGCCGCTAGATACGAGCAGCAATTAGAAGACATCCAGCAGTGGTTAAAAATCACCGAATGGAATGACGGAAAACCAATTACTAAAAACATAATTACACGTATACAAAATAAAATGGTACAGTTTAACGTTATTGAAGAGAAGAAAAATTCGAGCAATTTCATAAAAAATATGTACATTTAACACGAAAATCAATTATCTATGAAAAAAGTAGTATTTATTGCAGTTTGTATTTTAGGAATCCTTTGTTTTTCTTCTTGTAGAAGTACCTCTAAACCATGTGGTTTAGCAGACAATACAACAACTATTCAAACAACTTTAAAGCAAGTAGATTTAACCTAAAATCTATTTGTTTCTTAATTTCAAATTCAATGAATCCGCGTTTACTGCGGATTTTTTTTTGCTCTAAACCGCTATACCTCTTAATAATAAGCTAACTATTCGTAAACTTTTTCATAAAGTTTATCTTACCTTTTTTTCATTTTTATTTTACGTTTACAATACATTCTCTTTTTATGTTTGAAAGAACTTAGAAATAAGATAATTGTTTACATATATTTAGAAAATCATTTTCTTCATAAACGTGTGTACACAAGAAACAATTCTTTTTCTTTATATGAAACAAAATGAAAAAACAAAAAAAACGAAAGTTAGATTATGTTGTAATTTCAGACGTACACTTAGGTACTTATGGTTGTAGAGCTAAAGAATTATTAAATTACTTAAAAACAATTCAGCCAAAAGTATTAATACTAAATGGAGACATTATAGACATCTGGCAATTTAACAAACGTTACTTTCCTAAGTCTCACATGAGTGTAATTAAACACATTACTTCTCTCCTATCTAATGGAACAACCATCTATTACATAACAGGAAACCATGATGAAATGCTGCGAAAATTTAAAGGTTTTCAATTAGGAAACTTTAAAATTTTAAACAAACTAGTTTTAAATATTGATGATAAAAAAGCATGGATTTTTCATGGAGATGTTTTTGATATCACCATGAAGCACTCTAAATGGTTAGCAAAATTAGGCGGAAAAGGCTACGATTTTCTAATTCTAATAAACACGTTTATAAATTGGATTAGTAAACTCTTTGGTTACGGAAAATTATCACTTTCTAAAAAGATAAAAAACAGTGTAAAAAGCGCCGTTAAGTTTATTGACAATTTTGAAAAAACGGCTTCAGACATTGCTATTGAAAATGAGTATAACTATGTAATATGCGGACATATTCATCAACCAGAAATAAGAGAAATTGAAAACCAAAAAGGAAAAACTACCTATCTAAACTCTGGTGATTGGATTGAAAATTTAACAGCTTTAGAATACAAAAATCACCAATGGAGCTTATATGAATACGCAAATGATGAAATAGCTCAAAACACCGAAAAGAAACTTAGTAAAAATGAGCTGAAGAATGCAAATAAAGAAGAAAAGAACAATTTTCTTTTTGAAGAATTACTGAAAGAATTTGATCTTCAAAAACCTCTAAAATAATTAATCATGAAAATATTATATGCAATTCAGGGTACTGGAAATGGCCATATCACAAGAGCTAAAGAAATTATACCAATTCTTCAAGAGAAAGGAGATTTAGATATTTTAGTTAGTGGAAATGAAAATAATTTAGATATTGGTTTCGATATAAAATATAAACTTCATGGCTTAAATTTTACTTTCGGGAAAAAAGGAGGTATTGACTTTTGGGAAAGCTACAAAAAAATGAATTTAGTTCGTTTTTATAATGAAATTAAAAACTTCACCATAAATGATTACGATTTAATTGTAAACGATTTTGAGCCTGTTACTGCTTGGGCTGCAAAGCTAAATAACATAAGCATTGTATCTTTAAGCCATCAAAATGCGGTTTTAGATATTGCCTCTCCAAAATACGGAAAACACAAAATAGAAAAACTAATTTTAAAGCACTACGCACCTGCAAGTCTTCGATTTGGTTTTCATTTTAAACCTTATAGTTCTGCTACTTTTACACCGATTATAAGAAAAAGTATTCGAGCTAAAAAAATAAGCAACAAAGGGCATATAACGGTTTATTTACCCTCTTACAATGTGACCAAAATTGTAGATGTTTTATCTAGAATCCCTATTGTAAAATGGCATATTTTTTCTAAAGAAAATAAACGTTTAATCTTTAAAAAGAACATTACCATTTACCCAATTAACGAATTCGATTTTATAAAAAGTATGTCTTCATCTGCTGGAGTTCTTTGTGGAGCAGGTTTTGAGACACCTTCTGAAGCTTTGTTTTTAAAGAAAAAGTTAATGGTAATTCCGATGAAAAATCAATATGAACAACAATGTAATGCTTTAGCACTCAAAAAAATGGGTGTTTCTGTATTAAAAAAATTAAATAGAAAACAAGTTCTTAAAATAGCCAAATGGATTCAGAGTGATGTTTTTATTCCAGTAGATTACCCCGACACAACAGAAGACATTTTAGATGCAATTTTATCACCTTATGAAAATCAGACCGCTTTCCCTACCATTCTATCGTAGGTTTATTTAATTTCTTTAAAACCTTATTAGTTTTAGAGAAGTGTTTGCTACCAAACCAACCTCTCCAAGCACCTAAAGGAGACGGATGCGGAGCGGTAAATACAGTATGTTTTTCTAAATTTATTAATTTTGTTTTACTTTCTGCAAATTTACCCCAAAGTAAAAAAACAACGTTTTCTTTTTCTTCAGAAATACTTTTTATTACAGCATCGGTAAAGTCTTCCCATCCTTTTTTCTGATGACTTCCGGCCTCATGTGCTCTCACAGTTAAAGTTGCATTCAATAATAAAACACCTTGTTTTGCCCATTTTTCTAAATTCCCACTTTGTGGAATTTCTTGATCTAAATCTGTTGCAATTTCTTTAAAAATATTTTTTAATGAAGGTGGTTGCTTCATTCCGTCTTTTACAGAAAAACACAATCCGTTTGCCTGATCTATGTCATGATAAGGATCTTGACCAATAATCACCACTTTTAAATCATTTAAAGAGCAAAAATTAAATGCAGCAAAAATATCTTCTTGCTTCGGAAAACATTGGTGATTTTCATATTCTGATGTTACAAAATTTGTTAATTCTTCAAAATAAGGTTTTTCGAATTCTGGTTGTAAAATAGGTGTCCAAGATTTTGTAAGATTTAGGTGCATTGTTTTAGTATTCAATTCCATTATTAATAATGTGATAAAAATACAAAAACCAATGTAAGCGCTAAATGATATATAAACTTTATATCCAAAAAAAGAGGACTTTCCCCCTATTAAAAAGCTTCCTAATTATAGCTTTTTACATATAAATCGATGAAAGCTACCATTCCTTTAATGAAACAAGCACTTACTCAAACGAGCTAAAAATTAGCCTTAAACAGTATTACTTTTATAGGAAATTTACTATTAATAAGGGATGTTTAAATTGAATACTCTTTAAAATAGTGACCCAAATTTGTATAACTTTAAAAACTTCTATCATGAAAAAAAACTATTTATTTTATCGATTAAAAAAACTCGACCAATGTAAAGGCATTGTTTTAGCCATTCTTTTTATGGCCGCTTTTAGTACAAAAGCACAAACCAATGTTTCTAATACTGTAAATATTGGTAACCATAGTTTGTACAAATCTGCATCTCTAAGTTCTGTAAAAACAGGCGCTGTATTTAATTATAAATTATACATTACATTATATGGAGATGGAAGTACTGTTAGCATAACAGATCAATTACCTCTAGAATTAGAATTTGTTGGAAATAATTCAGATATTACTATTTCACCTCAATCAATTGCTAATACCGCTGCAAGAGGTCAAAACAATAATTTAGTTACTGTTGCACTACAAGCTCCTTCTGATGGTAGTAGCTCTTCCGTTGAAATACTAATACCAGTTAGATTTAAAGGAGGTGTAACTCCAAACGGAACCATTGCAAGTAATTCTGCAACCATAACAACAAACGGTCAATCTGTAACTACAAACCCGATTACTGTAACTGCAATTGCAATTTTAAATTGGGAAATTAAAAAAGAAATAATTGAACCCACACAAACAGATCCAAATACAGGTAAATGGATAGTTGCACCTGGAGGAACTGCTAGGTTTAGAATAACTATTAAAGAAAAAAATCCACAAGACAACTTGGGCATTTTAAATTTAACAAACATACAAATACTAGAAACTCCACAACCCTCTAATGTTACTATGAATCTTGTTGCTACTGGAGGTAATAATAACATACCTTTAAGTCTATTAAATTTAGATCCAAATACAAATATTATTACTAGCACTAACCCTCAGACTTTCTTAGATGCAACAAAAACATTTAGCGAATTTTACATTGATATAGATATAACCTATCCATCAAACCTGCCAGTAAACACAACTACTTGTTTTGGTAATGTTGCAGATATTACTGCAAATTACGCTTCCTTAACGGCAAGCAACACCTTTACAGCTAGCAGTGGTTCAGATGTTTCTTGTATTTACATAAGTGATTATTGTGTTACAAATAATTGTAATATTGCTAATTATGACTATAGTTTTTACAAATCTGTTTATGGTAGAAAAAAAACAGTTGGTTGTCCTCTTTATTATAAAATTGTACTTCATAATAATTCAACTTCTGGAGAAACCATTCAAAATGTTGATATATCAGATCAATTACCCCAAAATATAACGGTAACGGCTATGGATTTCTATGTTTATAAACAATCTGTTGGTCATATGCCAATATCTGGTACATATTCACTAAATGGTTCTTCTTCTCCATTGCCTTTTAGTGCAAATAGTTTTTTCAATATCCCTACACCAACAAGTCCTATAACATCACTTTTAGTAAGTTTAGACTCTGGCATAGAAGCTGGTTATTATTTTACTGTTAGAGTTAATTTCACTATTAATAACGGTGTACAACCTGGCACAACAATTACTAATGAGGCTGAAACAGAATTTAACTTTTTAAATAATACTCCGATTCTTAACACAGCTAGTAAGTCTTTTAATGTTGAAACACCTGAACCAGAAATTGATGTGTTTAAGCAAGTTTGTGAAGGATATAATTCTTATCACAATCCTGGAGACATCATACGTTATAAACTAAGAGTAAGAAATATAGGTACAGATGCACTAAATAATGTTGTTATTACAGATGTACTAGACCCCAATTTCACCTATATTCCAGGAAGCGAAAGCTATTACTCCTATTCAGGAAACGTCAATCTAAACGGATGCAATCCAACAATATCAGGTAACTACAGTAATTGGGGAGTAACATTAAATAACTCAACACAAACAAATACCCTAGAATGGACTATTCCTTCTATTGGTCCTCTTTGTAGTAATACTTCTACATCTCATAATAACTATATAGAATTTGATGTAAAAATAAATGAAGACACGCCTCCAGGGCCTTACTTTAATAATTTTACTGTTAATGGAGATGAAATTTCTACAAGTGCAACATCAAATAAATCACGTATAAACGTAAAGGTGTTGGCAGGTAATAACGTTATTAAATTGCAAAGTGTAGATAATGGTACTACTTGGACAAATTCTACTACAACACCAAATATTTTACCAGGTCAAAATATTTTATATCGATTAAATATTAAAAACCTAGGTAATTTAGAGTTTAAAGACTTAATAATTACAGATGCTTTACCAAATGTTAGTTTCACACCGAATTCAGAAACAATATCAGTTTCAACGGGAGGTAGTAACTTTATTCCAAACACTACAGATTTTAGTTCTGTTTTTAGTGGTAATACAATAACCGTTTCTTCTTTAAGTAACTTCTTATTTGTTTATGGAGATGAAATTAATATAGACATACCTGCAACAGTTGTAACAACTGCTCAATTGAATAGTACCATCTGTAATACTTTTACATATACTGCTATTGATCAATACAATGGCTTATCTACTCAAAACTTAACTCCAGCAGCTGTTTGTGTTGTAGTTAAAGATAATTGCCCAGGAATAGACAGTGCAGACCAAACAGATACAGATGATGATGGTATTGGTGATGCTTGTGATAATTGTTCAATGATAATCAACCCAAATCAATTAGACACTGATGGAGATGGTATTGGTGATGCTTGTGATAATTGCCCTAATCTATCAAATAAAGATCAAATAGATACAAATGGTGATGGTATAGGAGATACTTGTACACCTCCAGAAGAGGATGATTGCTTTACTTTTGATGAAGATTTCAAAAAAGAAAATTGGATAAACAATAGTCTTAATGATGTTTATTATAAAGAAGACAAAGAACATCAAAAATATATTTCTTTTGTAAATAGCTCAAAAGAGTCTAGTCTAATAAATAACTCAGATTTTTCTGGAGATTGGATCAAAAATTACCCAGGCAATTGTATGTGCTTCGATTTTAAAATTCAATATAAAGATAAAACAAGTACTACCATTGGTACAGCACCTAAATTAACAATTTACACAGGTTCTACCATTAACTCTATTACACAAGTTAATAGTAAGTTAAGAGCAATTTTTGTAGGTAACCCTGCAAACCAAACCTTACCAAATAATGTTTGGAGAAATTATTGTTTACCAATCTATGAAGCTTCAAATAATACAATACCTACTAATAACACAGGTAGTTGGCAATTATTTGATGCAAACAGCACTACTCAATTAACAGGTGCTGCTGCTGTAAATGCTTGGAATCAATTAATAATTGGTGTTACAGGTATTTTATTTGAATCTGAATATGATGGTTCTAATAACGAAGTTATAAGTTTAGATAATTTCTGTGCCTCAGAATGTGAACCACCATGTAAAGGAGACAAAGATTCTGATGGTGATGGTATACCAGATGAATGTGATAATTGCCCAAATGAATATAACCCAGATCAAGCAGATTCTAATAATGATGGTATAGGCGATGTTTGTTGTGAAGGCAAAGAAGACAGAGATAAAGATGGCATACCTGATGATTGTGATAATTGCCCAACAAGATACAACCCAGACCAAAAAGATACAGATGGAGATGGTATTGGAAATCTTTGTGATCCAGACTGTGTAGAAGGACCCGATTCTGATAAAGATGGTTGGCCAGATGCTTGTGATAATTGTCCTGAAAAATTTAATCCTGATCAATCAGATATAGATAATGATGGTGAAGGTGATTTATGTGATCACGATTTTGTAGGTGACGATTCTGATGGTGATGGAATACCAGACAATAAAGATAATTGTCCTGATACAAAAAACCCAGAACAAAGAGATTCTGATGGCGATGGCATTGGTGATGAATGTGATAATTGTCCAGACAAATACAATCCAAATCAATTAGATTCAGACGGTGATGGTGAAGGTGATGTTTGCGACCCAACCCCTTGTGGTGAAGATTTAAATGGAGATGGAACTGGTGATGCTTGCGATATTATTATAGACACTTGTGGCTCCATAGACACAGATAAAGATGGTATTTTTGATGATTGTGATAATTGTATAAAAATGCCTAATCATAACCAATTAGATACAGATAATGATGGTATTGGTGATGTATGTGACCCAACTCCTTGTGGTACTGTAGATACAGATGGAGACGGAGTTCCAGATTTATGTGATAATTGTCCAGAAATTGCAAACCCTAACCAAGAAGATACGGATGGTGATGGAACGGGTAATGCTTGTGAAGATTGTGTAACAGCAACTGTTTGTGCAGAAGGAGATACAGACACAGATAATGATGGTATTTGTGACTCTGTAGATAATTGTATTACTAATCCAAACCCAAATCAAGAAGATGCAGATGGAAACGGAATTGGAGATGCTTGTGAAGTTATAGAACCACCTTGTTGTATTGGCCCCTTTATATTAGATAACTTTTATAACGAAGTTTACGCTGATTTAGAAATTATATCTGTATCCGATGATTATAGTTTTACAGTAGATTCAGAATTTGTAACAGATTTTACCGTAGACCTTGTGTATGTAGATATTGAATTTGCAAAAGAACGAGAAGAAATAGATGGATCTCATAAAGTTTCTTTAACCCCATTAAAAAGTGGAATTTCTAATAAAGAAATGGAATTAAAAAATCCTATTTATGGAAACGAAAATAAAGGCAACTCTATTTTTAATGAAATTTCTTGGTCTAATAAAGAAGGTGTAAGTTTAAAAGAAAAACAAAACTTAAAACTGGCTTATAACCTACCTTACTTTAAAGAATGTGCAGATTGTAAGTATATAGCTACCTTATACTTTAAAGTATCTATAAAAGACAAATATGGTAACTATAAAGAAGATCTAATCTTAAGAGAAATAAACGTTAAAGGAAATGAAGTTTTATCTACAGAAGATAAAAATAAAAAGACCTCATTGTCTATATATCCAAACCCAGTAAAAGATAATTTAAATATTTTCACAGAAGAAGCTGGATTAGGTGTTCTATATGACATTAATGGTAAAGAACTAAAACGTTTCACGCTTAATAATGGTGAAAACAAAGTGAATCTAAGCAATTTATCTAAAGGAGTTTATATTTTAAAAACAGTTGGAAACAGCTTTAAAAAGACTTCTAAAATTGTGATAGAATAATAAAAGGGTGAACCTCATCTTTTAATATAAAGATGAGGTTCCTTTTTAATGATTAATTAAAAAAAATATTTAGAAAACAGAAAACCAGATTCGCTTATTTTAAACTCCATATCACTAAAAATGATAGGGAGTTTTTTTTTTGCAAATAAATACAAAAATTACATAATTAACGATGTGACAGCAAGTAATCAAGTTTATAGAATAAGACAAATAAATACTAGATAAAAATGAATAAATCATTCTACAAATTCACAAACTTTACATTATAAAATCAGAAAAAGCACATCATTTAAAGCATGAAAGATATATTATATTAGAACATAAAAAAAGAGTGCCAGTTTCTAAAACCAAACGAAAAGAATTTATAAATTTGTGTTCGCAATAAAATATTTTTTTTTGAATAATAACATATCATCCAAGACCTTACAAGATTTAGAGTTTTCAACGGTTTTACAGCACGTTTCAGAGTATTGTATTTCTAGTTTAGGCAAAGAAAAAGTTACTGAAATTGAACCTATAGTTAATAAAAAAGCACTTTTTAAAGAGTTGTATTTGGTAAACGAATACGTTTCTTCTTTTGAAAGTGAAAATAGAGTTCCTAACCATAGTTTCGATAATATTACCGAAAATGTAAAACGTTTAGCTATAGAAAATAGCTTTGTAGAAACTGATGCTTTTTTAAAAATAGCAACGACTTCTTTAACCGTAAACGAATTGATTAAGTTTTTTAAGAAATTTAATGTGCAATTTCCTACTTTTTTCGACCTTTCTCAACAAATTGAATTCACTACTTTTATAGATGATGAAATAAAAAAAATAATAGACATTTCTGGTGAAGTAAAAAACAACGCATCAGACGCTTTAAGACAAATAAGAAAAGACATAAATAATGTACGTGGAAAAATTGGAGCAAGTTTTTCTAGTGCTTTATCAAAATCTATTTCCGCAGGTTATTTAGATGATATTAAAGAAACCGTTGTAGACAATCAAAGAGTTTTAGCTGTTTCTGCAATGCACAGAAAAAAAGTTTCTGGTAGTTTATTAGGTTCTTCAAAATCTGGTAATATCGTTTATATTGCACCACAAGCAACACTTGCGTATTCTAGAGAATATCAAAATTTAATTTATGACGAAAAGCAAGAAGTCGTAAAAATTTTACGTGCATTATCTGCAACTGTTCGTCCGCATGTATATTTATTAGAAGAATATCTTTCGTTTTTAATCCATGTAGATGTTGTGGGTGCAAAAGCAAAGTATGCCAACGAAATGAATGCAGTTTTACCAAAAATATCTAGTGAGAAAAAGATATTTTTTAAGAATGCATATCATCCCATTTTATGGCGAAAAAATAAAAAACAAGATTTACCTACCGTTTCTCAAAGTATAGAACTGAATGAAAAACAACAGATTATTGTTATTTCGGGTCCAAATGCTGGTGGAAAAAGTATCACTTTAAAAACCATTGGTTTATTGCAAATAATGCTACAAAGTGGTATTTTAATTCCTGTTGATGAACGCAGTCAGACGTATATTTTTGATACTTTTTTAACAGATATCGGAGACAATCAATCTATAGAAAACCAACTAAGTACCTATAGTTATCGTTTAAAAAACATGCGTAACTTTTTACGTAAATGTGGACCTAACACCTTGTTTCTAATTGATGAATTTGGTACAGGTTCAGACCCTGAATTAGGTGGAGCTTTAGCAGAAATTTTCTTAGAAGAATTTTATTATAAAAAAGCATTCGGAATTATAACCACCCACTACTCCAACTTAAAGGTCTTAGCCAACGAATTAGAGAATGTTACCAACGCAAATATGCAGTTTGATGAACGTACTTTAGAACCGCTGTATAGATTATTTATTGGACAAGCAGGTAGTTCTTTTACGTTTGAAGTTGCTCAGAAAAACGGAATTCCGTTTAGCATTATCAACAAAGCTAAAAAACGTGTAGAGACAGAAAAAGTGCGTTTAGATAGAACCATTTCTAAACTACAAAAAGAACGTAATAGATTGCAAAAGCATTCTGATAATTTAGAGCAACAAAAATTTAAAGGACAAGAGCATTTAGATAATTTACAAGAAAAAGAACAACGTGTTCAAGATAAATTATCTGGTTTTCAAGAATTATATGATCAGAACCAAAGAATGCTTTCTTTAGGAAGAAAGACCAATGAGCTACTTAATAAATACTTTCAAACCAATAACAAAAAGGAATTAAATACTAATTTCAATAAATGGGTTGCAGACTTAAAAGTAAAACAAGTCATGAAAAAACCTGTAGTACCTGTAACTAAAGCACAAAAACAAAAAGCTAAAGTTGCCGAAAAACAGCAGCAGGAAATAATTAAAAAAGTAGAAAAAGAAGTCTTAGAAAAAGTAGTAGAAGTTAGAAAAGAAAAGAAAATAGAGGAAGCTAAAATAGCCAAAGAAAAATCTGAATATAACTATCAAATTAATGATAGTGTAAAAGTTATTGGTTCTAATTCTGTGGGTACAATCGACAGAATAGACAAGAAAAAAGTAACCATTAATTATGGATTCTTTACAACAAAAACGACTACAGATAAACTAGAATTGGTAAAAAGAGCTAAGAAAATAAAATAATAACAATCATTTTATAACAAAAAAAGGTTCGCAAATTGCGAACCTTTTTTAATATATGTACTTTTTTGTCTCGTTGAGTAAAGTAGAACAAATTATTTAAGATTTAAAAACCTCAATAAGTTCTCGACTGCGCTCGAACGGACACTAGATATTTTTAGCTAACCAGTCTCCTACTTCTTTTGTTCCGTAAGATTTTCCTCCGTCTGCTAAATCTTCAGTAACATAACCTGCTTCTAAAGCTTTATTTACAGCGTCTCTAATTGCTTTTCCTTCTTCTTGTAAACCAAAATTTTCAAACATCATTGCTGCAGATAAAACTGTAGCCATTGGGTTTGCAATATTTAATCCTGTTGCTTGTGGGTAAGAACCATGTATAGGCTCAAACAATGCATTTTCAGTTCCTACAGATGCACTTGGCATTAAGCCCATAGAACCAGAAATAACAGAAGCTTCATCTGTTAAAATGTCTCCGAATAAGTTTTCAGTAATTAAAACATCATAACTATTTGGCCATTGAACTAAACGCATTGCAACTGCATCTACAAATTCATAAGAAACCTCAACTTCTGGATAATCTTTTTCCATAGCTTGTACAGTTTCTCTCCATAAACGAGATGTTTCTAAAACGTTTGCTTTATCTACACAACATAATTTCTTAGAACGAGTCATTGCCAATTCAAAACCTTTTACAGCTAATCTTTGCACCTCAGCTCTTGTATAAACACAATTATCAAATGCAGTTTCTCCTCCATCTCTTCTACCTTTTTCACCAAAGTAAATACCTCCAGTTAATTCACGTAAAAAAACTAAATCAGTTCCTTCTATTCTTTCTCTTTTTAAAGGAGATTTATCTAACAAAGAAGGAAACGTAAATGTTGGTCTTACATTTGCAAATAAACCTAATTTTTTACGCATTTTTAATAAACCTTGCTCTGGACGAACCGTTGCAGAAGGATCATTATCATACTTTGGATGCCCAATTGCACCAAATAAAACAGCATCTGAAGCCACACAAATATCATGTGTTGCATCTGGATAAGGTTCACCAACTGCATCAATTGCAGCAGCACCTGTTAAAGCTGGATTCCAAGTAATTTCGTGGTTAAATTTCTTTGCAATTGCATCAGATACTTTTACTGCTTGGTCAATTACTTCAGGTCCTATTCCGTCTCCTGCTAATAATGCGATATTTAATTTCATTGTTTTTGTTTTATGACGTATGACTTATTATGACGTAAGACATATGACTGTATTTTTATGTTTAAATTCTATTCTTATTTTAAAATATTCTCGATATAATTTCTTCAAAAAACCGAAAATCACTCGAACTGAAAACTGCGACTGTAACTGCCTACTAAATTATATTCAACATTTTCTCGGTAGCCTTAATTGCAGATACTGTTTGATCTGAATCTAAACCACGCGTAATAAATTCTTTTTCTTCTAATTTCCAGGTAATAATAGTTTCACATAATGCATCAGAATGACTTCCTGGAGGAATCCTAACTGCATAATCAATCAGCTTTGGTAAATCTCTTTTACTATGTATTTTATACAACTTTTTTAAGGCATTCATAAAGGCATCAAATTGCCCATCTCCTTGTGCATGTGCTTCATATTGTACGCCTTCTACTCTTAATTGTAAAGTAGTAGATGGTTTCATTCCTTTTGCATGTCCTAAAACATAATTTTCTACAACAACACGCTTTTCAATGGCATTACTATCTAAAACATCAGAAATAATATAAGGTAAATCTTCTTGAGAAACAACTTCTTTCTTATCCCCTAATTCAATAATTCTTTGGGTAACTTTCCTTAGCTCTTCATCATTTAAACTCAGCCCTAAATCTTGTAAGTTTTTCTGAATATTCGCCTTTCCAGATGTTTTTCCTAATGCATATTTACGTTTTCTACCAAAACGTTCTGGCATTAAATCATTAAAATACAAGTTGTTTTTATTGTCTCCATCTGCATGAATTCCGGCAGTTTGTGTAAAAACATTTGCACCTACAACAGGTTTATTTACAGGAATACGAAAACCAGAAAAAGTTTCTACAAGCTTACTAACTTTATTTAATGCTTTTTCATTTACGGTGATTGTTACATCCTTTAAAAAATCATTAATAACAGCAATAACACTTGCCATTGGTGCATTTCCTGCACGCTCTCCCATCCCATTTATGGTTAAATGCAATCCATTTGCACCCGCTTTTATAGCTTCCATAACATTGGCAACTCCTAAATCATAATCATTATGACCATGAAAATCGAAATGTGTTGTTGGGTATTTTTCTCGAACTTCAGATATGAATTTAAAAGTTTCATCATGCGTTAAAATACCTAAAGTATCTGGTAATAAAACACGTTCTATATTTAAAGCTGTTAAAAAATCTAAATATTCAAAAACGTATTCTTTAGAATTACGCATTCCGTTAGACCAATCTTCTAAATAGACATTGGTTTTAATGTTATGCGTAGCAGCCGACTCAATATTTGCTTTAATATCAGCAAAATGTTGTGCTGGCGTTTTTTTAAGTTGATGTGTTAAGTGGTTTAAAGATCCTTTGGTTAATAAATTCTGAACTTTCGCTCCAGATTCTAGCATCCAATCGATAGATTTTCCTCCATCAACAAAAGTTAACACTTCTATTTTGTCTAAACAACCTTGTTCTGTAGCCCAAGAAGTTATTTTTTTTACTGCTTGTAATTCTCCTTCAGAAACTCTTGCAGACGCTATTTCTAGCCGATCTACTTTTAATTCTTCTAACAATAGTTTTGCTATTGTTAATTTCTCAGAAACTGAAAACGACACTCCTGATGTTTGTTCTCCATCACGCAGTGTCGTATCCATTATTTCAATCTTTCTCTTGGTCATTTTATCAATGTTAAAAACATAAATAATTCTTCAATTGTAATGAAAAAATTTCATTACCACACAGTAACATAGCTATATGACCTATGTTACTATGTGGTTAAAAATAGTGTTTATGCTTTATAATTAAAACGGTCTCGTTTCAGCAAAAGCAGTAATCTCATTTTCTATATTTTTTAAATAATCAATATCATCAAAACCGTTTAACATATTGTCTTTTTTGTAGGTATTAATTACAAAAGATTCAGATTCACCAGTTGCAACTAAAGTTACTGTTTGGTTAGGTAAATCTACTTTAATTTCTGTTTTAGGATCTGCCATAATTGCTGCAAATAAAGTATCTGCAAATGCTGCTGAAACTTGTACAGGTAAAACCCCTACATTTAAACAGTTGTTTTTAAAGATATCTGCAAATGCAGATGAAATTACACAACGTAAACCAAAATCGTACACAGACCAAGCTGCGTGCTCTCTAGAAGAACCAGAACCAAAGTTTCTACCTCCAACTAATATTTTAGAACCTGCATAAATTTCTTTGTTTAAAGGAAATTCTGCTTTTGGTGTTCCGTCTGCATTGTATCTCCAATCACGGAAAAAGTTAACATCAAAATCTACACGCTCAGTTGCTTTTAAGAAACGAGCCGGAATTATTTGATCTGTATCTACATTCTCTGTAGGTAAAGGATATGCTGTACTTGTAAGTACTTCAAATTTATCGTAAGCCATGTTATTTAGTATTCAGTTGCCAGTATCAGTTGGCAGTTGTTATCTTAATATTAATTGTTATTCGCAGTTCACTGAAAACTGCGACTGTAAACTGCAACTACACAAGAAGCGTACGAGGATCTGTTACTACTCCGCTAACTGCAGATGCTGCAGCTACTAAAGGAGAAGCTAATAAGGTTCTAGATCCTGGTCCTTGTCTTCCTTCGAAGTTTCTGTTTGATGTTGATACAGACAATTTTCCTGAAGGAATTTTATCATCGTTCATTGCCAAACATGCAGAACAACCTGGTTCTCTTAAAACAAAACCTGCGTCTGTAATAATCTTATCTAAACCTTCTGCTTTTATTTGATCTACTACTTTATGTGATCCTGGAACCAACCAAGCAGTAATATTAGGTGCTTTTTGTCTTCCTTTTACAATAGAACAAAAACCTCTAAAATCTTCTATACGTCCGTTTGTACAAGAACCTAAAAACACAAAGTCAATTTCTTTACCAATCATAGATTCGCCTTCGTTAAAAGACATATATCCCAATGATTTTTTATAAGTTTCAACACCACCTTCAACATTTTCTGCCAAAGGAATCGATTTTGTTACCCCCATTCCCATTCCTGGGTTTGTTCCGTAAGTAATCATTGGTTCAATATCTGTTGCATCATAATTAAATTCAACATCAAATTCTGCTCCTTTTTCAGAATACAGTGTTTCCCAATATTTCATTGCAGTATCCCAATCTGCTCCTTTAGGAGTTTGAGCACGACCTTTTATATATTCGTATGTTTTAGCATCTGGAGCAATCATACCTCCACGTGCTCCCATCTCTATAGATAAGTTACACACAGTCATACGACCTTCCATAGACATGTCTTCAAAAACATCTCCTGCATATTCAACAAAAAATCCGGTTGCACCAGAAGTTGTTTGCTTTGATATAATATATAAAGCAACATCTTTAGGTGTTACACCTAAACCTAATTTACCGTTTACGTTAATACGCATCGCTTTAGGTTTTGGTTGCATAATACATTGTGTAGACAATACCATTTCTACTTCACTTGTACCAATACCAAAAGCAATAGCACCAAAAGCACCATGCGTAGATGTATGAGAATCTCCACAAACAATTGTTGCACCAGGTAGCGTAATTCCGTTTTCTGGACCTACAACGTGTACAATTCCGTTATTAAGATCTCCTAATCCCCAGTGAGAAATACCATGCTTTTTTGCATTTCTTTCTAAAGCATCTAACTGATTTGCAGATAAAGGATCTGCTACAGGTAAATGTTGGTTTATGGTTGGTGTGTTGTGATCTGCTGTTGCGAATGTACGCTCAGGATATACAACACTGTTTCCTCTACTTTCTAAACCTAAGAAAGCTACAGGGCTTGTAACTTCGTGGATGAAATGACGATCTATAAAAAACACATCTGGTCCGTCTTTAACTTGACGAACAACGTGTGAATCCCATACTTTGTCAAATAATGTATTTGCCATTTGTTTGTTCTTTAATTATTTAAATGATAATCAGCTACCAAAAATAACGATTTAATGGGTTTAATACGTTTTTAAACGTTTACATACATTATACCCAACGGTTACACATTCTATTAAAACACTAAACAACAACACATTATGTTATTTAAAAATACGATGTCTATTTATTTTGTAGGGTTCTAATTTAGTTTAATTCTTTCTTTTTTTCTATTGATAAGTGCAGTGAAATACTTAGAATAGACGGTAATTTATATACAATTGGCTTTTATTTTAATAAATACAATAATAAACTTACCGAGAACCTTTATAATCATTACAAAATAAGATTCCTCAATCGCAAAAAAGCTCATTTCGGAATGACAAAAAAAATAAAGAACAAAAACATTTTAAATCACTGATTTTAAACCCATAATAACAAAATTATAAACAAAGAACAGTAACAAACATAATTATTAAAATAAATAAACTAATGACTTTACGGAAACCCGTATAAAATAGAATTTAATGGTAAGTACTTTTACAAAAAATTAAGATTAATAAAACTAATTTCCTTAGTTATTCATCAAATAAATAGTCGGAATTATGCTGAAAACAGACTATAAACAGGAGTAAGCTAATTTAAATATATATTATATAATGAAAAGAAAATTATCAATTATTGTAATGGCACTGACAATTTTGTTGTCTACAAGTTGTGCTTCAATCTTTACAGGAGCAAAAAGAAAAGTAATGTTCGAAACAGATCCTCCTGGTGCAAAGGTTTTTGTAAATGGTTTTGAAAAAGGAGAAACACCTGTTCAATTAAAAGTAAAAGCTGAAGATAGAATTGACTTTAAATTAGACAACTATAAAGAAAAAGTAGTCGTTATGGATAGTAAATTCAATCTTGTTAGTATTCTTAACGGTTTTAGTATTATTGGATGGGGTGTTGATGCCTTAACCGGATCATTAAAACGTGTTGACACAAAGTATGTAAAAGTAACTTTAGAAAATTCTAAAAAAACTGCTTTTATAAACTACATGAAGAATGGAAGTATTACAAAGGTTAATGTTGACGAAAAAAATAAAGTTATTGAAACAATCATAGTTCTTAACGAATAAAAAAGTATTGATAGACAACCTATAACTTTATATCAAAACAAGTCTACCTAAAATAATTTTTGATTAATTTTAAGTAGACTTGTCACTTTTTAAACCTAAAACGA
Source organism: Polaribacter sp. 11A2H (assembly GCF_011379025.1). Lineage (NCBI taxonomy): Bacteria > Pseudomonadati > Bacteroidota > Flavobacteriia > Flavobacteriales > Flavobacteriaceae > Polaribacter > Polaribacter sp. 11A2H. The sequence goes on along the minus strand of NZ_WTLD01000001.1, from coordinate 55,809 downwards.
TTAATTATAAAGTTTCACCTTTCTATAATTAAAATTAATATCTATAAAAAAAATAATTAGTAGATTCCTCAATCGCTTAAAAAGCTGTTATTACAATAGATGTAATAACTGTACTTATCTCAATTCTTGTATCTTGCATTCACAAATAAATATTATGAAATTAAACTTATTGTCTTGTGATGCCCAAAGACCAGATAAAAGAGCAATTGCTAGATGTATTGCAGAAATTTCCGTGAGCATATCTGAATCTTTATCTAATGAACTTACAGAAATTCTTTTAGAAGGCGACATAGTAGATATTGAAATGGTAGATAAAAATGCTGGTTCTGCTTTAAGGGCTTTAAGAAAATTAAGTATCGATTACGAAATTATAGAATAAAGAATCACCATTGTGTAATCATTAATTCTAATAGTATTGTTATCTGAGAAGCTTTACATAAACTAGAAGTTTTGAGTTTTACTAAAATAAGCAGACTAGCCTAGCCCTGATTGAAGCATTTATTTAAGCTCTTTTTTATGCTGTTTCTGAATAAAAAAAGCGAGTATATTTCTACCAAACTCAAGGTAAACTTAAAGTAGAAAATAGCTTCAAATAAAAACATTTATCTAAAGCTATTCTGAAAAATTATATTAAAATATTGTTACTCAAACTTATCCATAACAGCATCGCTAACTCCCATATTAGAGAATCCGCCATCATGAAATAGGTTTTGCAAAGTCACTTTTTTGGTTAAATCAGAAAATAGCGAAATGGTATAATCTGCACAATCTGCCGCAGAAGCATTACCCAATGGACTCATTTTTTCTGAAAAATTAATAAATCCGTCGAAACCTTTTACGCCATTTCCTGCTGTTGTTGGCGTTGGAGACTGAGAAATGGTATTCACCCTCACTTTAAAATCTCTACCAAAATAATAGCCAAAACTACGAGCAATAGATTCTAAATAGGCTTTATTATCTGCCATATCATTGTAATCTGGAAACACTCTTTGGGCCGCCATATAGGTTAATGCAACGATTGAGCCCCAATCTTTCATTGCTTTTTTATGATACAAAACATTTAAAACTTTATGAAAAGAAACAGCAGAAACATTCCACCCTTTTTCAGTGAAATCGTAATTTGGATCTGTATACGGTTTGTTTTTACGCACATTTACAGACATACCAATCGAATGCAAAACAAAGTCAATTTGACCGCCTAGAATCTCCATAGATTTTTCTACTAAGTTTTCTAAATCTTCAATAGAAGTTGCATCCGCAGGAATAATTTGAGAATTTGTGTTCTTTGCTAAAACGTCCAATTCACCCATTCTAATAGAAGCTGGTGCGTTGGTTAACACAAACACTGCTCCTTCTTCATGTGCTCTTTGTGCCGTTTTCCAAGCGATAGAATTTTCATTTAAAGCACCAAAAATAATTCCTTTTTTTCCTTTTAGTAAGTTGTACATGTAGTTGTTCGTTATTCGTTTTTGGTTGTTCGTTTTTAGTGCTTACATTAAAAGTTTACCACATAGATACATAGAAAAACATAGTTTTGTCTCTTAACGCTTTTGAAGCTTTGCTGCTTTAAAACGCTGTAATTTATAAGCTCAATAATTCTTTTGCGTGGGTAAGTGCTGAGTCCGTAATGTCTTTACCACTTAACATTTCTGCTATTTCTTTAATTCTTTCATCAGTAGATAAAAGTTTTAAATTAGTTGTGGTTACTCCTTTTACTTCTTGCTTATACACTTTGTAATGATTTGCACCTTTTGCAGCAATTTGCGGTAAATGTGTAATGGCAATTACTTGCATATTCTTACTCATTTGCTGCATAATAGCTGCTATTTTGTTTGAAACTTCACCGGAAACTCCAGTGTCAATTTCATCAAAAATAATGGTTGGTAGTTGTGTGTTTTCAGATAAAATAGTTTTTACAGAAAGCATTATTCTAGATAATTCTCCACCAGAAGCTACTTTTTTAAGCTCACCAAAACTACCACCTTTATTTGCAGAGAAAAGGAATTCTAATTCATCTTTTCCGTTTGAAAAATAGTTTTTAGTTTGCTTTATTTTAATTGAAAAACGGGCATTTTCCATACCTAAATCGCTGAGTAAAGCGTGTAGTTCTTTATTTAGTTTTGGAATTGATTTTGTTCTTGCGCTTGAAATTAAATCTGCAACTTTGTCTAGTTTTTCAGAAACTTCACCTATTTCTTTTTGTTTTAGATTGATAACTTCATCTGCAGATTCTACTTGTGCTACTTTTTCTGAAAGTTCTTCAAAAATAGCTATCAATTCTACATTATTACCTACTGTATGTTTCTTCTGTAAATTGTATAATAACTGCAATCTATCATTAATCTCTTCTGCTTCATTCGGATTAAAATCTACATTTTCATTTGCATCTTCTAACTCCGTAACAATATCATCAATCTCTATTTTTACAGAAGTAACCCTTTCTGAAAGATTTTGGTATTCTTTAGAAAATATTGCAATTTTAGACAACCTGTTTTCTAAAGTATTTAGCAAATTCTGAATTCCGATTTCATCATTTACAGTAATTCCTAAAGCTTCAGATAAATTGTCTTTAATATCTTCTATATTGTTAAGTTTCTCTAACTTTTCTTCTAAATCTTCTTGCTCGTCAACTTTAATCTTTGCTTCTTCTAATTCTTTAAAAAGATGAAGGTTATAATCGTATTGTTTATTTGCCTCTTTTTGTTGCTCTTCTAAAACGGTAAGTTCTCTTTTTAATTTAGTCAACTGGTTAAAACCACGTTTGTAAGACGCTATTTTTGCGGTATTTTTTGCCAATGCATCTAAAATAGTAAACTGAAAGCTATTGTCTGATAATTGCATTGTTTGATGCTGAGAATGCACATCTATCAATTTAGACCGTAATTGATTTAAAACTGACAACGTAACAGGCGTATCATTAACAAAAGCTCTTGATTTACCAGATGGTAAAATTTCTCTTCTAATAATGGTTTCTGCCTCGTAATCTAAATCTACTTCGTTAAAGAAATCTTCTAAATTATAATTTGCAATAGCAACCTTTGCTTCTACCACACATTTTGTAGACGTATCTTTTAAAGAAGATAAATCTGCTCTGTTACCTAAAACTAAACCTAAAGCTCCTAAAAGTATAGATTTACCTGCTCCGGTTTCACCTGTTATAATAGACAATCCCGAAGAAAAATCTATAGATAAGTGATTGATTAATGCGTAGTTATTAATGGTAAGTTGTGCTAACAAATTCTTTAAGTTTTAGAAGCTAAAATTAAGGAAAATTGTATCAAGAATAAACAATAATTATAAGGAATGTTTTACTTAATATTTTTCCACTTAGCATTGTTATTTGGAGATATTTTTTTCACTATTTCAACTAGTCTATTTTTATTTCTAGAAGTAGCATCGTCTGAATACATATTTACTATTTCATCTGCCTTAGCATCAAAGAATACACGTATTAAATAATTACCAACAGTTTTATTATACATACTTTCTAAAGAAATTACAGCCTCTTCCATATTTTGTTTGGCTATACCTTTATTTAAAGAAAACTCATCTAATCCTCTTCTATGATAGGTGTAGCTGGCTGTTCTATATGCAGAAAGTTTTGGCGATAAAAAACTATCAATTAATAAAAATCTATTCTGTTTACCCACAACGTTTTGCCAAGATGCTAAACCACTTTGTTGTGCTTGCAACATTACATTTTCTGCTACTTTAAAAGACGACTCTCCACCATTTCTTTTAAAGGTGTCTCCATCTGCTCCTAAAATTACATTTGCATAAAAAACAATGGTAGAAATTAAATTACTATCATAAGAGTTTTTATTAAAAATTAATGGGTCGAACTCATTGTATTTAAAATTGAAATCGTTGTCTTTTAAATTTAATACAGGTGATGCGTATGTAGAACCAAAAACCGGTCTTGTAGATTGAACTTGTATGGTTGCATTAAAATTATTTGCATCTCTAGAAGTAATGATAATTGTAAAAGCACAATCTATTCTCTCTTCTGGCTTTACTTCGTTATTTGTCCATTTGGTTTGATTTACAAACTCTGACAAAGATTTTTCTAATGTTTTAAAAACTTGCGTATTTGAACCTTGAACCTGGTTGTAGTTTACAGTAACCAAGCAATTCAATTCTTGTGCTTTTAACAAAGAAACTGAAAATAAGAACAGAAAAAAGAATATAAGTTTACGCATTCATTTTGTGTGTTACTGTCTGGTTGAGCGCAGTTGAGACCTAAATTGAAACCCCTCGACTGCGCTCGAGAAGATAAGAAATATTAAGATATTTTACTTACAATTTCATTCATAATATCTTTAGCTACTTCCTCTTTAGATTTTAATTCGAATGATTTTTCAGTCAAATCTTTATCAATAATAGTAATTTTATTTGTGTCTGTTGCAAAACCAGCTCCTTTATCTTGCAAAGAATTTAAAACAATAACATCTAAATTCTTACGTTTTAACTTCCCTTTTGCATTTTCTACCTCATTATTTGTTTCTAAAGCAAAACCAACTAAAAATTGGTTTCCTTTAATTTCTCCTAAAGAGGCTAAAATATCTTTTGTTGCCTCTAACTCAATCTCTAACGCAGAAGTCGTCTTTTTTATTTTCTGAGTAGCTACATTTTTTGGTCTATAATCTGCAACCGCTGCAGAAAGTATAGCAATATCAACTTCTTTAAAATATTTGTGAGCTGCTTTATACATTTCATCTGCAGAAATTACATCTATTCTATGAACTAAAGAATGTTGTATTTTTTGATGACTTGGACCAGAAATTAAAAAAACCTCAGCACCTAAATTAGCCGCTGCTTTTGCTATTGCAAATCCCATTTTACCAGAAGAATGATTCCCTATAAAACGAACAGGATCAATGGCTTCATAAGTTGGTCCTGCAGTCAATAAAAGTTTTTTTCCTTTTAAAGGTAATTTCGATAAAATATCATTTTCTATAAATGATACAATATCTTCAGGCTCTGCCATTCTACCTTCTCCTACCAAACCACTAGCTAACTCACCAGATGTTGCAGGAATAATTGTATTACCAAAAGATTTTAATTTTTCTAAACTTTCTTTTGTAGATGGATGAATGTACATATCTAAATCCATTGCAGGCGCAAAATAGACAGGACACTTTGATGATAAATACGTTGCTAACAGCAAATTATTACACATACCATTTGCCATTTTAGACATAGTATTTGCAGTTGCAGGAGCAATAACCATATAATCTGCCCAAAGACCTAAGTCTACATGGTTATTCCACAGTTCATTTTCAGCATCTTCTTTATCATAAAAAGTAGAATGAACCGGGTTCTTAGAAAGTGTGGAAAGTGTAAGAGGTGTTATAAAATCTTTAGACGCAGGAGTCATAATAACTTTGACCTCTGCGTCTAATTTTATAAATAAACGAACTAAACTAGCCGTTTTGTATGCAGCAATTCCAGCAGTAATTCCTAATAGAATTTTTTTACCACTTAAAACAGACATTATTCTGTTTCTGGAGTTCTAAAATACACTTTACCATTTAACCATTCTTCCATAGCCATAGCTGTTGGTTTTGGCAATCTTTCGTAAAACTTAGAAACTTCTATTTGTTCTTTATTTTCAAAAACTTCTTCTAAACTATCGTTATAAGTAGCAAACTCTTCTAATTTATCAACCAATTCTTTCTTTAAATCTCCGTTGATTTGATTTGCTCTTTTGGCAATAATAGAAATAGCTTCATAAATATTTTGTGTAGGAGCTTCTACTTCATTCTTATTATAAGTAATAGTACTTAAAGGTGCCTTTGTGTCTTTATAATCCATAATTAATTATTATTTCTTTTTTGAATTTTGAACTTCAACTTGTTTTGCAATCAATGCTTCAATTCTTACCTGTTCTTCTTGCAGGGTAGCTAACATTATATTTGAATCTTCCATAAATTGAGATTCTGGGTAATTTCTTTTTAACTTATCATATGCGTCTATAGCATCTTTTATACGTTCAGATTTTCTTCTATCATAACTTTTTAAAACAAAATCATGTGCCGCTTTTAATCTGTAATACAACGCTTCTTCTTTAAATTCAGAACCTAAATAGTCGGAAAGCAAATTATCAAAAGCTTGTATAGCCGCTTTATAATTTCTAGAATCATACCCTGCTGTATTATAGTAGGTCATCGCAATTTCAAAATATTTTTTCTGAAGCTTATACCTTAATTCTTTATAATGCTGATTTGCTTCTTCTATTTTATCTGAATCTGGAAACGTATTTATAAAACTTTGAAAAGCCTCTAATGCTTTATTTGTATCTGTTGGGTCTAAACTAAAACGTGGAGAAGCCAATTTATAGCTATACGCTGATAAAAAAGCAGCATCTTCTAGCTTTGAACTTTTAGGATAATTCTTTGCAAAACGATCAAAATAATAACCAGATTGGGTATAGTTTTTCTCATTAAAATTAGACTGCGCTACCATAAACTGGATACGTTCCATTTGTGGTTTCCCTCTGTAAGTTGGTGTTATTTTATCAAACAAACGCAAAGCTTTACCAAACTTGTTACTTTCGTAAAGTTTCACAGCCATTTTATACTGCTCTTCAGCAGTACCTTTGTTTAATACTTTTTGATATTCACCACATGAAAATAATACAAGTGAGAACATCAATAAACACGCTAAATTTTTAATTTTTTGCATCGTGCAAAATTAGTGATTAAATATGGATAATAAAAGAATTTATTTTTACTCAAATAATTCTTTCCTTTTAGCTCTTAAATTAAATTTAAGATAACTGTTTCAATGAAAGTTCTAAATACTCTGTATTAAGAACAACATCTGAAACTAAAACGCTTTTTTTGACAATAAATTATGTCATATAATAATGACACAAAAGACGCAAAAAAAGCGATTAGTTGTTACTAAAAGTTTGTTAATATTATGGTTGCACAGGTGGTACTGTAGTAATTAATTGTTTAATATCATTATCAAACAGGTAAAAACCACCTTTATCATCACCAATTAACTTTATTTTATCTAAGATATTTCTTGCCAACGCTTCTTCTTCAATTTGCTCAGAAACGTACCATTGTAAAAAGTTATGTGTTGCGTAATCTTTTTCTTGTAAACAAATATCAATTAAATCATTAATACAATCAGATACATACACTTCATGATTAAATAATTCTTGAAACATTTCTTTAAAAGCTCCAAATTCTACCGGAGGTGCATCTAATGCAGATACTTTTGCATGTCCGCCACGTTCATTTACAAATTTCACCAACTTTAACATGTGCATTCTTTCTTCGTCTGAATGTGCATACATAAATTGTGCAACTCCTTCAAAACCTAAAACTTCTGCCCAAGAAGCCATTGCCAAATATATTTGAGAAGATTGTGCTTCTACTTTTATCTGTTCGTTTAATGCTTTTTCAATAATTGGTGATAACATAATTTCTATTTAAAGTTCGTTACAAATTTAGCAATTTTAGATTGAAGTTCTGCACTTGCTTTTACTAAAGGTAAACGAACTTCATTTCTACAAATACCTAATTCTTGTAAAACTGTTTTTATCCCTGCAGGGTTATTCTCTTCGAAAATAAAACCTACAATGTCCATCATTTTATAATGAATGTCATATCCTTCTTTGTTATTGCCTTGTAAGCCATGATTTATCATCGTAGAAAACTGCTTCGGAAAAGCCTGTCCTATAACAGAAATCACTCCAGAACCACCTGCTAATGCAACTCCTAAAGCCATATCATCATCTCCAGAAATAATTAAAAAATCTGCTGGTTTATCTTTTAACAGCGTATAATACTGTTGTTGGTTATTACCTGCTTCTTTAATAGCTACTATATTGCTAAATTCATTAGCCAAACGTATTGTGGTTGCAGGCTCCATGTTTTTTGCAGTTCTACCAGGTACATTATACAAAATAATAGGTAAATCTGTAGCTTGTGCAATCGCTTTAAAATGCTGATAAAAGCCTTCTTGAGTAGGCTTGCTATAATAAGGTGCTACAGATAGAATACCGTCTAAACCTGTAAAATCTCTTGTTTGTAGTTCTTCTATAACCAAACCAGTGTTGTTACTTCCAACACCTAAAACTAAAGGCAAACGTTTATTATTTGTTTTAATAATAACATTTATTATCTCTTGTTTTTCTTCTTTGGTAATTGTTCCGCTTTCTCCAGTTGTACCATTGATAACCAAATAATCTGTTCCGTTTTCGATGTTAAAGTTCACCAATTTTATAAGCGCATCAAAATCTACACTTAAATCTTCTTTAAAAGGTGTTATCAACGCAACTCCAGTTCCAATAAATTTTTGCATTATTATGTATTTTATAAGGCGTAAAATTACAATTTAATGCTGAATCTCATCATTAAAAAAACAATTCTTACCAAGAATAAACAACTTTATTATTAAAGTTTAATTTTTTAGTTTTTTAAGAATTTGAAGGTATTTTTTTAGTTCTGATAAAAAAGCATCTACGTGTGTTGTTTTTTCAGAAATATCTAACTCGTACAACTTAGGGTTCACACCAGAAAAACCTGCCTTAAAAGTAGCATTAGATTGTAAAATAGCAGTTTCTAAATACAAATTTGCTTCATTAAAATAACCTATTAATAAATCGAATGGTTCTTCTAAAAAACCTTTAAAACTAGGTTGAACATACACTCCTTTCCAATTAATATCTTTTTCTGAAAAATATTTAAATGAGACATCATCTAATTTAGAATACTTTTTAAAACTATATATTTTAACATTTTTAACGCCAAGAGTCGCTTCTATTTTTCCTTGTAAATCTACACTTAAAGAAATACTTGCAGTTGTTAAAACACCTACAGATTTAATTTCCTTTTGAGAAACAATTCTGTGTTCAGATATTTGTTTGAGGTTTTTATCAAACTTTTTTTTGATTCTAGCTTCTTTTAACTTCAAAAAATTCATTGCTTAAAATACGTTAATTATTAATGTACAATTTCTAATAAAATAAATTGATTTAACTGCTTACCATATACCTGAAAGTTATCATCAGCAATTAAAAGTAAAGATTGATTTCCGTTGGCCAATTTAGGTCCAAATGTAAGCCCCTCTATGTTATCTATAATCCCTTCTGTTAACTGATTATTAAGTTCTTCAAAATTTAATAGTAAGCGCTTTTTAAGCGGAATAAATGCTGATACTTTTAAAGAGTCCATATTTAAAATATTCGTTGTTTCCTTATCAATCACAGCCTCAAATATTCTTACAATATTACCATGCGAGCCATAGCCACTTTGATACGTTCTTTCTATAATAAAAAAGTGATTTTCTTTGTATTCTAAAATTGAAGTAACGCCATTTAAATTGATGTTCCCTTTAGATGGTTTTGTAATATGTTCTAGTTGATACGCAAATTGCTTTGTGGCTTTTTTTGATGTTTTATCAAAATATGTAATTCTAACCGGAGATGATGCTTTTGTAAAAGTAGGATCCTCTCCGTCTGTTGTTAAAGGACCTTCCATTGCCACCCAAAATCCTTTTCCATCCAAACTTTTAGACGAACCTTCAAAAACAGCATTGTGCTTTATCTTTTTATTATCATTTAAACTTTTAGGAAGTTCGTAAGCGTCTATAAAGTTTCCGTTTAGATCTGTCTTAAAGATAGTCGGACTTTTATCAGTATTAATAGATCCTTCCCCAACAAAATAAACCTCTTCGGTTTCTGAATTTACAAAAATAGATTCTAAATCTAAGACATTTTCTTTATAATAAGAGGTAGTGGTATCGTTTAGAAAAACAACATTTTCAAAATCTACTGTCTCAATTTTATTTTGTTTGATGCTAATTTTAGCTTTCAAAAAACGCGGATTTCTAGCATCATCTACCACAAAATAATAGGCGTCGTTTGCATAATCTACACCCGATAAACCACCAATAATTGAATTTTGAAACGAAATTGAATCTGCTAAAACAAATTCATCTAAAAAATTTAACTGCGTCTGCTTCGTATTTTTACAAGAGAAAAAAAGACTTGTAAGTAGCACACCAAATATTACTTTTTTCATTTTATTATAATTTTCTTCTGTTGTCGTCAGACTGCGTATCTATTAATTTATTATAAGGGTCCACGCCTACTTCAACCGGTTTTTCATTAACAATAATTGTAATCTTATTATTAATTTGTGTAATCTTATGTTTCTTTAAATACAGTTCTTTTTCCTTCGTTTTTCCATCTACTTCTTCTTTAGCAAAAACACCAATATCTATATAATCTTGCAAAGGAAGAGATAAAATTGGTTTGCTCATTTTTTCGGTTTGATAACGTAAAGTATCTCCTACTTTTTCTCCGTAAAACTTCTTTCCTTTTTCATCATTTCTATATTTAGAAACTTCAAATTCTATGTCTACTTGATATTTTCCATTTGCTAATTGGGTAGATTTTACGTCTACAATTCTATTTTTATAAAGCGTAATTGTTTCAAACATATCTTTAATTATATATTGTAACGAATCTGGAGTTACCTTTCTTATATAATTTACCATTTCTACAGAAGTTGTGTAAGGTGCTTCTTGAAACTTTACTTTTTCTACATACTTTTTTAAAGCGCCATTTAAGTTTTCTTCACCTATATAATCACTCAAAGCATAAAAAACCAAAGAACCTTTTTGATAACGGATATACCCTTGTCCGTCATTATACATTAACGCTTTTTCACGTTTTCTCTCCATGGTTCTTTGCATTAAATAACCATCTAAAGCTTCTTTTAAAAATGTACGCATTTTAGGTTTTCCATTTTGATGTTCTAACACTTTTAAAGAAACATATTCCGACAAACTTTCCGATAACATTGTTGCTCCCAAAACGTCTGCTCCTATTACTTGATGCGCCCACCATTGATGCGCAACTTCGTGAACAGTAACTGCAAAAGGATAATCTACGCCATCATCATTTGTATCATCTACAGCAGCAATAAACCCAAAACCTTCAGAAAACGGAATTGTATTTGCAAATGACTGCGCAAAAGTACCTTGAGTTCTTGGAAACTCTATAATTCTTAATTGTTTATGCTGATAAGGACTAAAATTTTTCTCGTTATAAGTAACCGAAGCTTTCATCCCTTTCATCATTCTATCTAAATTATAATCATGCGGTTTGTGATAGTAAATTTCTAAACTAATGCCATTCCACATTTCTTTTTTAACCTGATATCTTGCCGAATTAAATGCATAGAAATTCAACATTTTACTATCCATTTTATAATGGAAATATTTACGCCCTTCTGCTGTCCATTCTTTTTGCAAATAACCAGGTGCAATTGCAATCTGGTCTTCGGATGTAGAAACGGTTGCTTCAAAATCTATCCAATCAGAATCTTTAGAAATATACGTATTTCCTAAAGCTGAAGAATCGGTTGGTTGTGCTTGTAAATTATTTGGTGGTAAATCGTATTTTTCACGTGTTTTATTATCTGTAAGTTCTCCTCCTGCAGAATATCCTAAAGAAGGAAACATACTACTGTTTATAAATGTTCCGTTTTCTCTTATTGGAGATTTTTGCTGAAACATGGTATTTTTATCACTTTTTAAATGCACTGTTAATTGCAAAGAATCTCCTGGTTGTATTCTATTATCAAATTTGTAAATATCAAAATTGAAAATAGTGTCTTCTAAAACCAAATTGTTTGGTTTATTAAACTCAAACGTACTTTCTAATGAATTATGATTTAAGAAAATACTATCAATTGCTTTATCCGTTTTATTTATCATTGTAAAAACAGCACTGGCTTTGTACATTCTTTTCTTCGGATAAATAGCAACATCGGCATTTACTGCTACAATTCTTGGTTGTTTATAATCTTCGTATTTTTTATATTTTTTCTCCCATTCTACCGCATTCAATTCGGCTTGTTTAGATGCTGTATTTTCTTCATCAGATTTTGTTGCTTGATAAATAGTAACTCCTAAAGTTAAAAAAGCCACTAAAATAACTGCTAAACTAATTTTTTGAGGTGTTTTAAATCTTGCTTCGGCTATTTCTATTCTTTCTTTAAAAGAACTTGGTAAACCTCTAACCCAAAATAAAACACTTGCTATCAGTAATAATGACCCACCTAAAATCCAGTATAATTTGTACCATAAATATCTAGACAATGCAGAACCGTAACCATTCATATCCGAATAACTAAAACCTGGTCCTTCATTATATTTAAAGATAGCTAACTCAATTCCTATTAAATCTAAAAACGGAATTCCGATTGCAACAATCAATAAAACTAGTAAACCTAAATATTGATTTTTAAATAAGGTTTGTACAAATATTGCCAAGAAAGCCCAAATTACATAGTTTAAAAATTTTAACCCAAATAACTCTTTTATGTAATGACCAATCTCAAAATTATAATATCCTTGATACGCCTGAAACAACATACCAGAAACCATAATGACTGCCAATAAAACCAATTGCATTTTTAAAATAGCAATTAATTTAGAGAATAATAACGTCCAATTTGGTATTGGAGTACTATCTACCAAGTGGTTTATTTTTGCTGTTCTAGCTCTTTGTACCAACATACCTGCATATAAAAAAGTACAAACATTTATAACAAATAAGCTAAAAATACTACCTCCGCCTAACATTTGCCAAGTTACGGGCAGTGTATCTGTTCCAAAAATTTCACTAGAAACAAATAAGGTTCCAAATAACATTAATAGTCCTACAATAAGAATACAAATAAATGGTAAACTTTTAAAGATGTATTTAAAGTCGATGTTAGACAACCTCCACATCACTTTTAAATTCTGAATAAAAGAATAATCGTGTGTTACTTTTGGTAAACTAATTCTAGTAATTCCCCTAAAGTTAGATTTTATAACTCTTTCTGATTTTGCTTTTCTAAAAGAAATTGTAATTGCATTCTGACTGAATTTAAAGTACTTAAACACCAAGCCAAAAACTAAAGAAGAAATTACCAACCAAAGCAAACGGTTATAAACAACGAATTCTTTAATAGGAATTTGCAATTCATTTTGTTCAGAAACGGTCCAGTATTTAGTATAATAAGAAGATGCCGAAGCCCCAAAAGGATCTAAAATTGCCAACAAAGTTGCGTGTTCTGGTTCAGATAAAATACTAGAAATTGCACCTTGTACAAACATTAAAATAATTACGGTAATAAAACCAGCAGCTACATTTCTAGAAAAAGTAACAACCGCAAAAACAACTGCTCCAAAAAACAATATATTGGGTAAAATGTACACCAAGTAAGTTGTTAAATACGTCATTATATTAAAATCGCCCACAATGTCTGAGTTGGTTCCTGGAAATCTAAAACCAATAATCATCCCAAAGGCAACCACCAAAACAATAGCAGAAACCACTACAATACCGCTAAAAAATTTCGCGAATAAATAATTGGCTTTTGTAAACGGATACGAATACAAAATGGTATGCATTTCACTCTTAAAATCTCTATAAATAGAAACTCCGATTATTGATGGAAATAAAAAGAATATTAAAACCGTAAATGCATTAATAATTCCTGTAACACCAATTGGCGAATTTACAATTCTAGAAGAACCTGTAGTTCCTGTAACTCCATCCCAAATACCTGCAGATGTTGCGGATAAAAAGAAAGAAATTAGTAAAAATATTGCTATGTAAATATAAAAGACAGGCTTGTTAAACCAGTATTTTAATTCTTGTTTAAAAATAGTTGAAAACATAATTTTGATATGTAAAAGTTGAACTGTTAAATTGTTTAGTTTTAGTTCTCGACTGCGCTCGAACGGACATTCTAATTATGCAATTACGGGTTCATCTTGTTTTAAAGCGATAAAATACACATCATCTAATTGTGGAGTTGCAGCAATAAAATCATCCGAAGGTTTTTCGGCAGCATGTACTCTAATATTTAACGTATTATCTTGATTGTAATTAGAAGATAAAATATTGTAGTTTTTCTCATTTTCTTCCAATGCGTCTCTCTCTATAATTTTTGTCCAAATAGTATTTTCTAATTCTTCTGTTGCTTTCTGTGGTGTAGAATGTTTTAATATTTTACCTCCGTTTAAAATTGCCATTTCATTACACAGCTCTTTTACATCTTCTACAATATGTGTAGAAAAAATAACCGTACAATTACTACCAACTTCTCGTAAAACATTTAAAAAACGATGTCTTTCTGCAGGATCTAATCCGGCTGTTGGTTCATCAACAATAATTAATTTTGGGTTGTTTAAAAGTAATTGTGCAATACCAAAACGTTGTTTCATTCCGCCAGAATATCCTGCAACATGTTTATGTCTTACATCATATAAATTGGTAATTTCTAACACCTCTTTTACAATCGCTTTTCTCTCGTCTTTTTTTGAAATTCCTTTTAAAGTAGCAAAATAATCTAATAATTCTTCTGCAGACATTTTTGGATACACTCCAAAAGATTGCGGTAAATACCCTAGCACTTTACGTAAAGACATATTGTCTTCTAAAACATTAATATCACCAAAAGTAATTGAACCAGAATCTGGACTTTGTAACGTTGCTATGGTTCTCATTAAAGATGATTTACCTGCTCCATTTGGGCCTAACAAACCAAACATTCCTGTACCAATTTCGATACTTAGATTATCGATTGCTTTTACGCCGTTTTTATAAGTCTTGGTTAAATTTTCAATTACTAACTTCATATTGTTGCTTTTAGTGATATTCGTTTGGTGATTAGTGTAAAAGTAAGCACTTTTGTTACACTTTTTTGTGATTATTTTAATGGAATTCCTAAAAAATCGTATTATTTTTACAATTGGAAATACAAAATGCTCTCCATACTTTTTCTTTTTCAAATCCATAAAAAGAAAACCTACAAACAGACATTTTAATTTTTAAATACTTTTCACACTTATAAACATATATAATGGCAAAAAAATCAATATTAAATAAAGAGTCACTTACATTTTTAGAAAAATATCTAAATAATGCGGCTCCAACTGGTTACGAATGGGAAGGTCAGAAAATTTGGATGGACTATCTAAAACCCTATGTAGACACTTTTATTACAGACACTTACGGAACTGCTGTTGGGGTTATAAACCCAGACGCAAAATACAAGGTAGTTATAGAAGGGCATGCAGATGAAATTTCTTGGTATGTAAATTATATTTCTGATAATGGATTGATTTACGTGATTAGAAACGGAGGTTCTGATCATCAAATTGCACCTAGTAAAATTGTAAACATTCATACAAAAAACGGCATTGTAAAAGGTGTTTTTGGATGGCCAGCAATTCATACAAGAGACAAAGCAAATGAACAAGCACCAAAACCAGACAATATTTTTATTGATACAGGTTGTGCTACCAAAGCAGAAGTAGAAGCTTTAGGCGTTCATGTTGGTTGTGTAATTACCTATCCAGATGAATTTCACATCTTAAACGGAGATAAATTTGTTTGTAGAGCTTTAGACAACAGAATGGGTGGTTTTATGATTGCCGAAGTTGCTCGTTTATTAAAAGAAAATAATAAAGAATTACCTTTTGGATTGTACATAACAAACTCTGTACAAGAAGAAATTGGGTTACGTGGTGCAGAAATGATTACACAAACCATAAAACCAAATGTTGCTATTGTTACCGACGTAACACATGATACTACAACTCCAATGATTGAGAAAAAATCTGCTGGTCTTTTAGAATTAGGTAAAGGTCCGGTTATTGCTTACGCACCAGCTGTACAACAAAAATTACGTGATTTAATTACAGAAACTGCCGAAAAAGAAAATATTCCTTTTCAACGTTCTGCACTTTCTAGAGCAACTGGTACAGATACAGATGCTTTTGCTTATAGCAATGGTGGGGTTGCTTCTGCTTTAATTTCTTTACCGTTAAGATACATGCACACCACTGTAGAAATGGTACACAGAGATGATGTAGAAAATGTGATTAAAATGATTTATGAAACATTATTGAACATTAAAGGAGGAGAAACTTTTTCTTATTTTGAATAAATAAAATACTGACACGAATTTCACGGATTCACACTGATAAAATTCCGTTTTATCATTCCGAACGAAGAATGAGGAGGAATCTTATAATTACATAGAATGGTTATGAGATTTCTCATTAGTTTATCTTTAGCAAAGTAGAAAGGCTTAAAAAAGCTCATTTAGAAATGACAAACGGGTTCTTATAAAGCTCTATTTAGTGATAATTAGTGAAATTCGTGTCTTATAATTATGGACGAACTCTTAGACATATTAACTCCCGAAGGACAACCTACAGGAAAAACTGCTTTAAAATCTGAAGCACATAAAAACGGTTGGTTTCATGCCACGGTTCATATTTGGTTATTTACTTCGGATGAAAAAATATTGCTTCAAAAAAGAGCGTCGACAAAAAAAGTATTTCCTGGTCTGTGGGATATTTCTGTTGCAGGACATGTTGCTGCTGGTGAAGATATTTTAACCTCGGCAAAAAGAGAAGTTTTTGAAGAAATCGGGTTACAATTAGAGACTAAAGACCTTATTAAAATTGGCACAAGAATTCATCAAGTTTCTCATGCAAACGGAATTCAAGATAACGAGCATCATCATGTTTTTATCGCAGAATTAAAAGTTCCTTTATCAACATTAACTATTCAAGAAGAAGAAGTTGATGCTATCAAATTAGATGATTTATCAACTTTAAAGAATACCGAAAATCTAGAAAATGTTTTACTCCCTAGATTTCATGCGTATTATTGTTCGGTTTATGATAAAATTATAAATTACATTTAAAAAGGTATATCAAAATGAAAAAAAATAAGGTTATCAATTTATTTGGAAACAACAAAGACATTAAAAATGCAGCAGTAAAATATTCTGCATTACTTGAAAAATTTATGTCGCCATTTGCAAAAGAGTTTGTGAATTTTGAATATCAAGAAGATATTTTTGAGTTTGCCATTAATGCTTGGAATTTTGGGAATATGAGTTCTATTCTTGATAATGATGAGTTCGAGGAAATAATATCTAATGCAAAAGATGATGCTATTAATTATGATTTATTGCGAAAGATGATTGCATATAAAAGTCTAAATTTTGAAGAGTTTTCTAATTTTATAATTGACTTTGATATAAAAACAACAAATAAAAAACTCTCTATAACCGTAGTTACAGAAAATGAAGAGACATACATGACTAATGTGTTACTTCAATCTTCAGAAACAGAACTCACGGAAGACGAGTTTGATGAAAACTACATCAATAGATCTGCAATTTCTATTAAACCCTTGCAACCTTTTATAGATTGGCACAATGCTATTTATACAGACGCTACCATTGATACAACAGACTTAAATGATATAAATATCTATTTAATTAACAGCACTAGTTATGCAGATATTGAGGCACATCTAAAAAAGAAATTTGATAAATATTTTATGCTCGAATTAGAGGGTTGGCATACAAACAAAACAGAATGGCCTCAAAGACGTAATTACAAAATGTTTAAAAAATGGTTTGAAGTGACTATTTCTACAGCTGTTTTTGATTTAGAAAAATCACCCGTTAGCAAAAGCGAATTCTAAACAAAAGTATTTAACCTTCTAGATTTCATACGTATTGTTGTTTGTAGTATAAAAAGCGCATCAAAAACTAAAAAAAAGATGAAAAATTCAATTGCAGAACGTGTGTATGATTTTTTAAAAAACTACCCTCCTTTTAACTTATTAGCTCCTAAAAAAATACTTGAAATTGCTACTGAAGTTTCCATCATCTATTTAGAAAAAGGAAAAGTTATTTTAAACGAAAATGATAAAATTCACAAACATTTTTACATTGTAAGAAATGGCGGAATTAGCTTGTATAAAAATTCTAATGACAAAAAAGTACTGGTAGATATTTGTGATAGTGGAGACATTTTTGGCTTAAGACCCTTAATTAGTAAAGAAAACTATTTACTAGACGCAATTGCCAATGAAGAATCTATTGTTTATGCTATTCCTATTGAAATTTTTGAAGCTGTCTCAGAAAAAAGTTTAAAGATTAATAAATACCTATTAACTTCTTTTGCTTCTAATTCTTTTGATCCCTATACAAATGAACAAAATAACAATGTTTTTACAGATTATATAGAGAATGATAATTTGGCTTATTCTAATTTACATTCTGTAAATTACACCAAAAAACCTTTAAACTGTACCATTAAATCTACAGTTAAAGAAGCGGCAATAAAAATGAGCAATCAAAAAATTGGCTATATTATTGTGGTTGATGAGGCTTGCGTTCCTTTAGGGATTATTACAAATGGAGATCTTAAAAGCAAAATAGCAACAGGCCTTTTTTCTATAGATACCTCTGTAAAAGAAATTATGTCATCTCCAGTAATTACACAATCTAAAAATCTTACTGTTTTAGATGCTCAGTTACAAATGATAAAACACAAGGTAGGCCATTTATGTATTACCGCAGATGGAACTAGTAATTCTAAACTGCTAGGAATTTTAACGAACCATGATGTTTTAACTTCACTAGGGAATAACCCTATCATTATTTTAAAGGAAATTAAACGTGCTAAAAAAACGAAAGAAATTCGTGAAATTAGAAACAAAGCAAACCTACTTTTAAAATCTTATTTAGAGCTAAATATTCCGTTATCGCATATTTCTAAGATAATATCAGAAATAAATGATGGAGTTGCCATGAGAGTTATTGAGCTTTCTTTAGAAAAGATGGAAACGCCTGCACCGGCTAAATTTACTTGGTTAACATTAGGTAGTCAGGGTAGAAAAGAACAGCTTTTATATACAGACCAAGACAACGCTCTTATTTTTGAAGATGTTAGCAAAGAACAGTACGCAGAAACAAAAGAATATTTTTTAAAACTAGCAGGTCATATCACTAAATCATTGCATAAGATTGGCTATGAATATTGTCCTGCAGAAATGATGGCAAGCAACCCTAAATGGTGTTTATCATTGTCTGAATGGAAAGATCAATTTAACGAATGGATTTTAAATATTGATGGAGAAGCCATTTTATTATCGTCTATTTTCTTTGATTTTAATGCTATTTATGGCGACTTCTCAATGGCAAGAGCGCTAACCAAAAGCATTTTTAAAACACTAAATGAAAGGAGTCTTTTATTTGTTTTTTTAGCAAAAGAAGCCGTTGCAAGTCCATCGCCTTTAGGCTTTTTTAAACAATTTTTATTAGAAAATAATGGAGACCACAAAGATTCTTTTAATATAAAACAAAGAGCCTTAATGCCGTTAATTAATGCCGCAAGACTTTTAACACTCTCCAATAATATTTTCGAGATTAACAATACTGCTCTCCGTTTTGAAAGATTAGCAGAAATAGAACCTCAAAATAAAGAGTTGTATCAATCTTGCTCTTATGCTTTTAAAGCTTTGCTAAAATTTAAAACAAAACAAGGAATATTACACAACGATTCTGGTAAATTTATTCAATTAGAATCTTTAACAAAAGAAGAAAAGTTACAACTAAAAGGATGCTTTAAACCAATTAGAGAGATTCAAGAAGTACTTAGCGTTAAATTTAACTTATCCAATATCATATAATTATGAATTTTAATTGGTTTCGTAAAAAAAACAAAAAAGTGCCACCTGCCTTCTTTTTAGAATATGAAAAATGTATTTTAAACACAGAAAAACTGCCAATTAATGAAACTCGGTTTGTAGTTTTTGATACAGAAACAACTGGCCTAGACAAGAAAAAAGACAGAGTTCTATCTATTGGTGCCGTAGCTTTAATTAATAATACTTTAAATGTAAATGATAGCTTTGAAGTGTATTTAAAACAAGAAATATTTAATCCAGAAACGGTACACATTCATGGAATTTTAAAGGAAGGTAACACTACAAAAATTACAGAATTAGAAGCTTTAAAACAGTTTTTAAAATATATTGGCAACTCGGTATTGGTAGGTCATCATGTTGGTTTTGATGTTGCTATGATTAACCAAATATTGTTAAGAAATAACTTACCAGGTCTTAAAAACAAAACGCTAGACACAGAGTATTTGTATAGAAAATCTAAACATACTATTTATAAAAACACATTGCCAGAAGAGCGTTATACTTTAGATAAATTGTGCGATGAATTAAATGTTTCTAAAAGCGATAGACACACCGCAAGTGGAGATGCTTTTATTACAGCAATTATCTTTTTAAAAATAATGTCTCGTTTAGATAAAAAAGGCAACCTAAAATTTAGAGAACTACTTTCTTAGGTAAAAACACCTTTTAAAACATTAAAAAGAGCTATAAAAATCAAAATTATATTATGTATATTTTTGATTTTTATAGCTCTTCTAATTGAAAATACATATTAAAAAAATACTAATATTCTAATCCAATAAGATCTCTTACCTCATCTAAGGTTTTAATCAAGTTTTTAGAGAAATCAAACGTCATTATATCACTTTCTTTTTTACCTGCTCTTAAAAGGTTATTAAAGTGTTCCGTTTCAAAATTATAACCAATCGTTTTGTAATTAAAATCGATGGTTTCCTCTTTACCATTTTCTGTAATAGTTACAGTTGTAGGCATATGAAACATCGTGTTTATTTTTATAATACCTCTTTCGCAAGTAAAAATTGCTTCTGTAGCAGCATCTTCTATCAATGTAGTTTTTAAAATTGCTTTTTGGTTATTATAAGTAAACAACATATTACACGCAGAGTCTGCTCCGTTATCAAAAAAAGTAGCATCTGCTTCTATAGAATTAGGAACTCCTAAAGTAGATAATGCTGCAAAAATTGTATAAACACCAATATCTAACAAACTACCTCCACCCACTTCTTTTTTAAATAATCTACTCTCATTATCAAATGTGCTAGAAAAACCAAAATCTGCTTCTAGTTTTAATACCTTTCCAAATTTCTCATTTTTAAGACTTTCTAAAACATAAGTATAATGTGGTAAAAAATAAGTCCACAATGCTTCCATTAGCAAAACGTTATTCTCTCTGGCAACCGCAATCATTTCTTCTACCTCTTGTAAATTCATTGCAAAAGGTTTCTCGCATAAAACCGCTTTTTTGTTTTGTAAACAAAGTATCGCGTTCTCCTTATGAAAACTGTGTGGAGTTGCAATATAAACCGCATCTACCTCAGCATCATTCGCTAAATCTGAATAAGAAGCATAGGCTTTTTTTGAGTTGTATTTTAGTGCAAACTTATCTGCTTTTTCTTGACTTCTAGACGCCACAGCAACTAATTCTGCATTTTCTACTGTTGCTAGATCTTCAGCAAATTTATGAGCAATATTACCTAACCCTATAATTCCCCATTTAATCGTTTTTTTTTCCATTTTAACATTTTTAAATTTTGACATTTTTAAATTTTGACATTTTTAAATTTGGCTAAAGCCAATATCATGTAATTCTTTGTTAACACAGGCTAAAGCCCATGTCTATTGAATATAATCTTTAATTTATCTGTGTGAATAGCCTGTGAATTTACGAATAGCTTGTGGATTTATCCACAGGAATAAATGTTTGAATAATAATTGCAATTCCCATTACTAACGCACACCCTAATAAGTTAAGCCATAAATACGGCAACCAATCAAGTAAAAATACAGTAATAATTAATGCTTGTGTAATTAATGCTGCTACAAAAACAGCATTTCCTCTAACAAATTTAACAAAAAACGCCAACAAGAAAATACCCAAGACATTTCCGTAAAAAATAGACCCAATAATATTTACAAGCTGAATTAAATTATCGAATAAATTAGCCACACAAGCCACCGAAATAGCTATAATTCCCCAAAGTAAAGTAAACCATTTAGAGGCCTTTACATAATGCTCTTCACTTTTGTCTTCTCTTACATTTCGTTTGTATAAATCTATAGCAGTTGTGCTTGCCAACGCGTTTAATTCTGACGCGGTAGAAGACATTGCTGCAGATAAAATTACAGCTAATAATAACCCGATTAATCCTCTTGGTAAGTTGTTTAAAATAAAATGAATAAACACATAATCTTTGTCGTTCGATTCTATTTTTTTAATCGACTTCTCATCAACTTTTTTAATAATTTCTTTTGCCGATTCTTTTAATTCTAAATCTCTTGCATTTAATTCTTGAATTCGTTCTTTTTCTTCAGCCTGAAATCCATCAGAAAACAACAGTCTTTTATCGTTTTCTATAATGGTATGTTCTGCTTCTAGTTCTTGATATTCTGCTAAATATTCAGAGTTATGAACTGCATCATTTGCCGTAGGGCTAAAGTTTAAAGGCGATGCATTAAATTGATAAAAAACAAAAACCATTACCCCAATTAACAGGATAAAGAACTGCATTGGTACCTTTAACAATCCATTAAAAATTAAACCTAATTGACTTTCACGAACCGATTTCCCCGACAAATAACGCTGCACCTGACTTTGGTCTGTTCCAAAATAGGATAACATTAAAAAAGTACCTCCTAAAATCCCCGTCCAAACGGTGTATCTATTACTTAAATCGAAAGAAAAATCTAACACGTCCATTTTATTACTTGCACCCGCAATTTCTAATGCGTTTGTAAACGTAATATTCTCCGGAAGCTGACTCATAATCATAAAAAACGCAATTAGCATTCCAATAAAAATGATAATCATTTGTTGTTTTTGCGTTACGTTTACAGCTTTTGTTCCTCCAGAAACCGTGTAAATAATCACTAAGAAACCAATGATAATATTTAGCGTTAACAAATCCCAATCTAGTACAGCACTTAAAATAATTGCAGGCGCAAAAATGGTAATTCCTGCGGCCAATCCACGCTGAACTAGAAACAAAATTGCCGCTAAACTCCTTGTCTTTAAATCGAATCTTCCTTCTAAAAACTCGTAGGCTGTATAGACTTTTAATTTGTGATAAATCGGTATAAAAACCACGCAAATAATAATCATTGCAATGGGCAATCCGAAGTAAAACTGTACAAACCCCATACCACTATGAAACGCTTGCCCTGGTGTAGATAAAAACGTAATTGCACTCGCTTGTGTTGCCATAACAGACAAACCAATCGTCCACCATTTAGAGTCACTTCCACCCTTTATATAATCGGTTACATTGTCATTTTTACGCGTAACATACGTACCATAAGCCACAATAAAAATAAGCGTTACAGACAGAATAATCCAATCTATATAATGTAATTTACTTTCAATTTCCATAGACTAAACCGTAAAATAATTTGAAATAAAATAAAACGCAATAATGTAAATTACATTGGCAATTAAAACCATTGAATATTCTTTTTTCCAAATGTATTTCTGTCCTTTCATTTTATCTTGTTTTTATTAGAAGCTATTTCCTGCTTTCCACTATATCTTTTTTTCGTCCCTCAAAAAAGGATGCCGTTTCAATCAGGGCTAAACCTGTTTGCCAACTCACCGTCAGTTCTATCAGAATCGCGCACTAAATAAACCTCTCAACTGTGCTCTAGGAACATCTTATAATTCAACCTACAACTCAGTACTCCAACACCTTTGTAACTTTGCCCCTTTGAACCTTTGAAACTCTAAAAACCTACTTAGAAACCTCTTTTCCTACAGACAACATATTTGCAAATAATTTGTACGCACCAGAAACACCAGCAGGCAATTCTCTAAAGAAACTTAAACCTGTATACATATAATTTCCTTTCCCATATTTTGCAATTAGCAAGCTACCCAATTTCATGTTTTCTCCTTTATCATGCATCGATAAAACAGGTGTATAAGCTTCGTGCCACATATTAGGAAAATACAAGCCACGTTCTTGCACCCAACCATTAAAATCGTCGTTAGTAATTTTATTAGGAAAATTCATTAAAGGATTGTCTTCTGCCAATATTAAAACATCTGCAGATTCATCTGTTACTCTATCTCTAGACAATTGTAAAGGATAAGGTGCTGCAACATCTACACCTCTGTTGGTGTTGTATTGTACAATCATATTTCCTCCTTTTGCTACATATTCTAACAAGAATTTTTGTTTAAACTTTAGTTCATCAACCACATTATAAGCTCTAATACCTAAAACAATAGCATCATATTTTAATAAATTTTCGCCATTAATATCAATAGGTTTTATCAACTCTACTTTATAACCAATCTGACGTAAACTTTCTGGAACCGCATCTCCTGCTCCTTTTATATAACCAATTATATTTCCTACTTTTTTAATATTTAAACGAACAACTTTTGCTTCAGAATTTAATAAAACACTTTGTTTAGGAATATGGTTGTAATTAATTTCTACTAATTCTTTCGTATAACTCTTTCCTTTAGAAACTGCAATAACTTCTAATAGTCCTTCAGATGGATTATTTGGAGGTGTTACTAAAAATGAAACCGTTTGTAAATCTTCCTTTTGCTCAATATTAAAATTAATTTCTGTAGGAGTTACAGTCCAATTTTCTGGAACTTTTAAACTCACCTTTCCTTGTACAAAACTAATACCTGCTCTAATTTCTACATTGATATTTTTAGGTATGCTATCAGAAAAAACAAGTACTTTGTTTTTAATTCGTGTAGTTACTTCTGGTAAAACCTCATAAGGCTCATAAATTTCTCCTTTATCTCTTTCTGCATATCTTCTTACAATGTTTTTAGTAAAGGTTATGGGAATAAAATCTATAATTAATTTATAGGTTATTTTAGAAATACTTGGTGTTTCTGGCAACCCAATTAATTCTTGATTGTCTACGGTGTACATACCTAAACTAGGTTCTTTACGCAACCAGTAAGGATCTGTGTACGTGTCTGTTTTTAAAGTAACTGTTTCTTTAAATGTAAATTTCTTATTCTTTGTTAAATTAAATCCTTTAAAAATCTCAACGCTATCCAATTCAGAAACAATAGATGTTAATTGCATGTTTACATCACTTCTATTTAAGACTTCAAAATTGATATCAATTTTAGAATTTGGGGTCCCAGAAGAACTATTTGCAGAAGCTTCTATATACAACCCAGCACAAGCTGCTATAATTTCTTTAATTTGCTTTTCTTTTATTGTTTTCCAGTAATTATCTTCTAAATCGCTCATCATGCTATACGCTAACATTAATTTAGATAAGTGTTTAGACGGATTTACAAAATCGAAATTATCTTCAACATCCTTTAAAATTTTTCCAATGGAAGCTCCATTTTTTAAACGACTCCAAGTAGTATTAATTCCAGAAAAAATATCACTATCTACTTTTAAAGAATCTCCTTTTAAAAACTCCACATACTCTTTTTGAGATCCTCTGGTTGTTAAACGCCCAAAACCTTGACTTAAATGTTGGCTACTAGCTATAGATGCAATCTCGTTATTAGATAGGCCCTTTAAAGCATAATACTCACCAACATCAACAGACATTAAATCTTTTGCTGCTTCATTAAATGCTGCCTGACTTTTAAAAGAATACGTAGAAATATTATGAAACAAACGTTTTGGTTGCCAAGTTTTGGTATATTTTAATTGATCTGTATATTTTGTAGAATCTCCCACCATATCAAATGCTTCTACACTTAACATTGCTGAACTTGTATGGTGCCCGTGTGTTGTACCTGGCGTTCTATGATCGAATCTATTAATAATTACATCTGGCTTAAAAGTTCTAATTGCCCAAACAACATCACTTAAAACAGCTTCTTTATTCCAGATTTTTAACGTTTCATCTGGGTGTTTAGAAAATCCAAAATCATTGGCCCTTGTAAATAGTTGCTCTCCACCATCAATGCGTCTTGCCGCTAATAATTCTTGTGTTCTAATAACTCCTAATAATTCTCTAAGTTCTGAGCCAATTAAATTCTGACCTCCATCTCCTCTTGTTAAAGACAAATAACCAGTTCTTGCTTTTACATTATTTGATAAATAAGAGATTAAGCGCGTGTTTTCATCATCTGGATGCGCAGCAATATAGAGCGCAGTTCCTAGAAAATTCAGTTTCTGAATTTTCTCGTAAATCTGATTTGAGGTTAATTTTTGAGGTTTTTGTGCAAATACTGAAATAGAAATCAGTAAAAAAGCTAGTGTAGAAAGTAAAAATTTCTTCATATTTAGATATTGGTCAATTGTTGTACGGTAGCACGCAGGTGAAACTTAATAGAAATCTCTTATCTGCGCACGAGGAGACAATCTTAAAAAAAAGATTGATGTAAAAACAAATGTAGTTTTTTATGAGGGTTTTTAAAATTTGTTAACATAATTATAACGTTTCTAATTTCATTAACAAAATGCTCATAACCTGTTAATAAATTAATTTTCAGAATCACTTAATAAGGTTATATTTGTAAGACTAATTAAGATAAAAAATCAATGAAATTTATTGTATCGAGTTCGCAATTATTAAAACAATTACAAGTTTTAGGCGGCGTTATAAATAGCAACAATACCTTACCAATTTTAGATAACTTTTTGTTTGAATTATCTGAAAACCAATTAAAAGTTTCTGCATCAGATTTAGAAACAACTATGAGTTCTGTAATAGATGTAGAAAGTGATAGTTCTGGTTCTATAGCTGTTTCTGCACGTTTATTATTAGATACCTTAAAGACGTTTCCAGACCAACCTTTAACGTTTAAAACGGAAGGTGACAATGCAATTGAAATTAGTTCTGATCAAGGTAAATATGACATGGCTTATTTTGGTGGAGATGAATTCCCTAAAGCGGTTTCTTTACCATCACCAAGTAAAACAGTGGTTCCTGCAAGTATTTTAGGAACTGCAATTTCTAAAACAATATTTGCTGCCGGAAACGACGATTTACGCCCAGTAATGAGTGGAGTGTTTTTTCAATTTAGTTCACAAAGCTTAACTTTTGTTGCAACGGATGCTCATAAATTAGTAAAATACACTAGAACGGATGTTACTGCAGATCAAACTGCAGAATTCATTATGCCAAAGAAACCTTTAAATTTATTAAAAGGAATTTTAGGTGGTTCTGAAAGTGATGTTACTATTGAATATAATGACGCAAATGCAAAATTTACATTTGATAACGTAGTTTTAGTATGTCGTTTAATTGATGGAAAATATCCAAACTACGAAGCAGTTATTCCTAAAGAGAATCCAAATAAATTAACAGTAGACAGAGCTTCTTTCTTAAACTCTGTAAGACGTGTTTCTATTTTCTCTAGTAAAACAACACACCAGATTCGTTTAAAAATGGCGGGTACAGAATTAAATATTTCTGCAGAAGATTTAGATTTTTCTAACAAAGCAGACGAACGTTTAAGCTGTGATTACCAAGGTGATGATATGCAAATTGGGTTTAACTCTCGTTTTTTAAGCGAAATGTTAAACAATTTAAGTTCTAACGATGTTTTAATTGAAATGTCTTTACCAAACAGAGCAGGTATTTTAACGCCTATTGATGGAACAGACGAAGGTGAACAAGTTACTATGTTGGTAATGCCAGTAATGTTGAATAGTTAAGACACACCTTTTTTTATTACAAAAAAATATCTTTCTTGTACAAACAAGAATCTATAATATTTAAGACCACAATTGATTAAAAATTAATTGTGGTTTTTTCTTTACATTTACCTTATGAATTTCCTAGCACATTTATATTTATCACAAAACGACACCAATATTATGATTGGTAATTTTATTGCAGATCATATTAGAGGTAATAATTACGAAGGTTTTTCTAAAGAAATTCAGCAAGGTATTTTCTTACATAGAGAAATAGACACGTTTACAGACGCACATAAAATTGTAAGAAAAAGCAAACGACGTTTGCACGAACGATACAGACATTACGATGGTGTAATTATCGATATCTTTTATGATTATTTCTTAGCAAAGAATTGGTCCGATTATTCAGACGTTCCTCTAGAGGTTTACACAGATGGCATCAATAAAATGTTTGGTAAAATAGCTAACGAATTGCCTATAAAATCTCAAAACTTTATTAAATATATGATTGAATATAACATTCTATTCAATTATCAGAATAAAGAAGGAATCGCAAAGGTTTTAAACGGAATGAATACCAGAACAAAAGGAAAATCTCAAATGAATTTAGCTATCGAAGATTTAAATCTTTTAGAAGATGAACTTCAAGAAGATTTTACCTTATTTTTTAAAGATTTAATTGAGCATACAAATCATAAGTTTAAAGAAATAACTAGCGTTTCTAATACAAATGAAATTCAAGAGTAATATTTGTTGAATACATTTTGCATAACTAATACGAAGAATTTTTAAATTGAAGTATCATTCCTTCTAAAAAAAATCAAAGCAGAGAGCCGATTAAAAAGACCATCTAAATAAAAATTAAAGAACTTAATACCAACCTTATGAAAAAAACAATTTTACTTTTAAGTCTTTCACTTTTAATGATAAACTGTAAGACTGCAGAGAAAAAAGAGCATACTACAGGTTTAATCACTCAAAAGGCTATGGTTGTTTCTGCAAGAATTGAAGCTTCTAAAATTGGCTCTGATATTCTTAAAAAAGGCGGTAATGCTTTTGATGCAATGGCGGCAACAGATTTAGCTTTGGCAGTTGCATACCCATTTGCAGGAAACCTTGGTGGTGGTGGTTTTATGGTCTACCGAAAAGCTGATGGAGAAATTGGCGCTTTAGATTATAGAGAAAAAGCCCCGTTAGCTTCCAGCAGAGATATGTATTTAGATAATGAAGGTAATGTTGTAAATGAAAAAAGTACTCTAGGCGCAATGGCTGTTGGAGTTCCCGGTACGTTAGCAGGTATTTTTACTGCTCATAAAAAATTCGGAACAATGCCAATGTCAGAAATTTTAAAGCCTGTTATCGCATTAGCTAAACGAGGTGTTGTTGTAACTAAAAAGCAAGAAGATAGAATCAAAAATTATCAATCTTTATTTTTAAAAGCAAATAAAGATTCCATTCCTTTTAATAAAAACTGGAAAGAAAATGACACTATTAAATATCCTGCGTTAGCAGAAACGTTAATCCGTATTCAACAAAATGGATTAGATGAATTTTACAAAGGGGAAACTGCTCAAAAAATAGTCGATTTTATTCAAGCCAATGGAGGAATCATCACGTTAGAAGATTTAGCAAAATATGAGGCTAAATGGAGAACTCCCGTTACTTTTACCTATGATGATTTAAAAATTATTTCTATGTCTCCTCCATCTAGCGGTGGTGTTGCATTAGCACAAATAATGAAAGCCATTGAGCCTTTTGATGTAGATAAATTTGGACATAACACAACAAAATCTATTCAAGTTATTACAGAAGCAGAAAGACGTGCGTATGCAGATAGAAGTTTCTTTTTAGGAGATCCAGACTTTGTTACCGTACCACAACAAAAATTAATTTCTAAAGCATATGCAACAGAAAGAATGTCTGATTTTTCTTTTGAAAAAGCAACAAAATCAGCCGATGTTTCTCATGGAAATATAGAAATTATAGAAAGTGATGAAACTACCCATTATTCAATTATAGATCAATTCGGAAATGCAGTTTCTGTAACTACAACCTTAAACGGTGCTTATGGATCTAAATTATATTCACCTGAATTAGGTTTCTTTTTCAATAATGAAATGGACGATTTTAGCAGCAAACCTGGTGTCCCAAATATGTTTGGTTTAATTGGTGCAAAAGCCAATGAAATTCATCCAGAAAAAAGAATGTTGAGTTCTATGACACCAACTATTGTAGAAAAAAACGGCAAACTATTTATGGTTGTCGGAACTCCTGGTGGGTCTACCATAATAACGTCTGTTTTACAAACTATCTTAAATGTACATGAATATAAAATGGGAATGCAAGAAGCTGTAAATGCTGCGAGATTTCACCACCAATGGTTGCCAGATGTAGTTAAAATGGAACCGAATAGTTTTGATAAACAAGTAATAACCGAATTAAAAGACATTGGATACACCATTGATGAAACTACTTCTAGAATTATTGGTAAAGTTTCTGCCATTTTGGTTTTACCCGACGCTACTTTAGAAGGTGGAGCAGACAAACGTGGAGATGACACTGCTGTAGGATTTTAATTGACAGTTAGCAGTTAGCAGTTAGCAGTTAGCAGTTAGCAGTTAGCAGTTAGCAAAAGTAAAAATATTGAGACTAAAGAAATTGTCGACAAAATAATAAATCAACAAAACTTTTAAACGTATGCAAGTACAACCATTTCACTTAGCGATTCCTGTTCAGGACTTAGAAAAATGTAGAACTTTTTACAGAGATATTTTAAATTGTGAAGAAGGCAGAAGCACAGAACAATGGGTAGATTTTAATTTCTTCGGACATCAATTGGTGATTCATCAGAAAGAAGAATATATACCAACAGAAGCTGTTACAAACCCTGTTGATGGTCATGATGTTCCGGTTCCGCATTTTGGCGTTGTTTTAACTTGGGAAGATTGGCATTCTTTAGCAGAGCGTTTAAAGTCTGTTAACACAAAATTTGAAATTGCTCCTTGTATACGTTTTAAAGGAAAAGTAGGTGAACAAGCAACCATGTTTTTTAAAGATCCAGAAAACAATGCTTTAGAGTTTAAAGCATTTCAAGATATGAGTCAATTATTTGCTAAGTAAAAAGGTTCTTAAAATAGATTATAAAATGTCCCCTCGAGCGCAGTCGAGAGGTTAATTTACAAGTAACAAAATACAAATCCGTTTCAACTGTGCTAAACCAGACATCTCAAATAATGCAATTAGTAGAAACTCATATTGTTGAAAAGCTAGAAAAACCAATTCGTTTTCAAGAATATAGCGTTGGTATTTTTAACACAATCCCCACAAAATCTGGTATTAAAAAAGCGATTAAAAAAGGACTTATTTTTATTGATGGAAGTTTAGCTAGCACATCCAAATACATTTCTGGAGGAGAAAAAATAGAATTATTTGAATCTGAAAACTCATCTACATTTGAAAGGTTAGAACTAGATATTGAAGTTTTATTTGAAGACGAAACGTTAGCCATAGTATACAAACCTGCCGGTATTTTAGTGAGTGGTAATAAGTTTGTGACCATTGCAAATGGATTGGCACAAAACCTAAAAAAAAGCACTTTAGCTGATGCTGTAAAACCACAACCAATTCATCGGTTAGATTATCCTACAAGCGGACTCTTATTAGTTGGTAAAACAAGTACAGCAATTAATGTATTAGGAAAATTATTTAAAGAGAAAGAAATTCAGAAGACCTATTTTGCCGTTACTATTGGTAAAATGAACTCAGAAGGAACCATAAAACTTCCTATTGATGAAAAAGAATCTGAAACAGCATTTGAAGTTTTACAATCTGTAATTTCAGAACGTTTTGAGCATTTAAACTTGGTAAAATTATCACCTAAAACAGGAAGAAAACACCAACTTAGAAAACATTTATTTTCTTTAGGAAATCCTATTTTAGGAGATAAAGAATATTTTTTAGAAGGTAAAGTTTTAAACGGAAAAGGGTTGTATTTACATGCAGCAACTTTAGATTTTATACATCCTTTTACAAAAACACCAATTTCTATATCAAAAGAACTTCCAAAGAAATTTAATAAAATTTTTAATGAACTATCGTTTTAAAAACCTCTTTAACTTTTAATAAAGGCAACACATAGTTTCTTCATTCTAAAAAGATTAATTTAGCCACTTATTATAAAATCACAAAATGAAGAAGCTTTTTAAAATTATTGGAATTATTTTATTACTAATAATTGTTTCTGCAGGAGTCTATTATTTTACCAGCAATGAGCCTTTACCAGAAGGAAAACAAGGTAAAGAAGCCGATGCTTTGGCAAATAAAATGTTAAATGCATTAAATATTGATGCCTACAAAAACACAGAAATACTAGAATGGAGTTTTAGAAATGAACATCATTATAAATGGAATAAAAGCAATAATGTTGTTGTTGTAAAATGGGATGAAAACACCGTTCATTTGTTCTTAAATGAGCCGCAAAAAAGCCTTGTGGACTTTAAAGGAATTGAGGTTAAAAATCCTGATCCAAAAATTATAAAACAGGCACAAGACTTTTTTAATAACGATTCTTTTTGGCTAGTAGCTCCTTACAAAGTTTTTGATGCAGGAACAGAAAGACGTCTTGTAAAACACAATGATAAAGATGCCTTATTAATAACGTACACTTCAGGAGGCTCTACTCCAGGAGATTCTTATTTATGGTTTTTAGATGAAAACTATTTACCAACTTCTTTTAAAATGTGGACTTCAATAATTCCTATTGGTGGTGTTTCTGCCACTTGGTCTGATTTAAAAGACACCAAAACGGGTATCAAATTACCAACTAAACACAAACTTTCTTTATTTGGTTTAGAAATAGACATGGGAGAAGTAACGTCGGAAAATAGTAAAGCAGATATTCTTGCTCATAATATTTTAAAAGCGATAAAACATAAAGCTTACAAAAACACTCGTTTTATAGAATGGAGCTTTGGAGGAAAAAGACATTTTAAATGGGACAAAGAAAAACATATTGTAGACGTTTCTTGGGATAGCATTCGTGTCCATTTATATCCTAGAAATAAAGAAAATAGCAGTGTGTTTATCAATAATATACACCAAGAAAAAGCAGATACAATTATTGTAAAAAAAGCTTGGGATATTTTTAATAATGACTCTTTTTGGTTGGTTGCTCCTCATAAATTATTTGATAATGGAACTATTAGAACTATTCAAAAAGTAGATGACAAAGATGCTTTATTAGTGAAATATACCACTGGTGGTACAACTCCAGGAGACTCTTACCTTTGGTTTGTAGATAAAAACTACATTCCTAAAAGCTATAAAATGTTTGTACCAAGCATGAATATGAACGGGGTTTCTGCTACTTGGCAAGATTGGGTTACCACAAAAAGTGGTACATTATTGCCTACAAATCATATTTTTGAAAATGATAGAAATTTAAGTATGGGTGCTGTAAAAGGATATAATTAATGAAATCTAAAATAATTGCCAACGGAATTTTAAGGGCTATAGGAATACTATTAGGAATTTTTCTTCTTGGCTATTTCTTATACACCATTCAATCTGTAATTATCTATATTATAATTGCAGGTATTTTATCATTGGTTGCAAGACCCATCATTATTTTTCTTAGAACAAAATTAAAGTTTCCTAACACCCTTGCTGTTGTATTTACCATGATTTTTATGTTAAGCCTATTAACAGGGTTAATTGTAATGTTTATCCCTTTAATTACAGAGCAAGGTCAAAATTTATCTTTGTTAGAAGTAGATAAATTAGAATCAAATATTCAAGAAATTTTCAACCAAATAACAAGCTATTTTTCTTCTAGAGGAATAGATGTTTTAGGAGAATTAAAAAATCTAGATTTTATTTCTCAATTTAAAGAAATCCCTGATTTCTTAAATGCTGTTTTAGGCGCTGTAGGTTCTATAAGTGTTGGGTTATTTTCTGTTTTATTTATCTCTTTCTTTTTTATGAAAGATAGTCACTTGCTTAAAAATGGCGTGATGGCAATAGTCCCAGAAGGCAATGAAAACAGATTCTCTAAATCTTTAGATACCATTAATAATTTACTGTCTAGATATTTTATCGGACTAATTTCTCAAATTACAATCCTCTTTATCATATACACAATTATCTTACTAATTTTTGGAATTGATAATGCAGTAGTCATTGCTTTTTTATGTGCTTTGTTAAACCTAATTCCGTATGTTGGACCATTAATTGGCGCTGTAATTATGTTTATTTTATCGATGACAAGTAATATTGGACTCGATTTTCAATCGGAAATTTTACCAACGACCATGTATGTAATGATCGGTTATTTAATAGCGCAATTAATTGATAATTTTGCGAGTCAGCCAATCATATTTTCTAAGACAACAAAATCTCATCCGTTAGAAATTTTCTTAATAATAATTATTGGAGGCCTCCTTTTTGGTGTTGTAGGTATGATTACTGCTGTACCTTTATACACTGCGTTAAAAGTAATTTTAAAAGAGTTTTTATCTGATAATAAAATAGTAAAATCATTAACTAAAGATCTCTAATTTCTTTTGAATAAAGCCATTTTAAGTCCAGAAATTCAGCAATTTATTACTGATAATTTAAAATCAAACATTACAAAACTGATTTTAAAAGGAAGTCCATTTAAAGATGTTTCTGTACAAGAATTAGCCAATCAAATTGTGGCTAAACAAAAATCTGAACACAAACTTAAAAGCTGGTTTTCTACAGAAAATATTTATTATCCGCCTAAAATAAGTATAGAACAAACCTCTTCAGAAATTACGGCTGCTTATAAAAGCAAGCTAGTTTCAGGCAATTCAATTATAGACATTACAGGAGGTTTTGGAGTAGATTGTTATTATTTTTCAAAACAATTTAAAGAAGTTATTCATTGTGAAATTAATGAAGATCTATCTGAAATTGTAAAACACAATTATCAGAAACTACAAGTAAAAAATATAACTACATTTTCGGGTGATGGACTTGAATATCTGAAAAATTACAAAGAAAATTTTGATTGTATTTACATAGATCCATCAAGAAGAAATGATCTAAAAGGAAAGGTCTTCTTACTAAATGACTGTTTGCCGAATGTACCCGACAACATCGATTTCCTTTTTACAAAAACCAATCAAATACTCATTAAAAATTCACCTATTTTAGATATTACAAGCACAATAAATGAATTAAAATTTGTAAAAGAAATTCATATTATTGCGGTGAATAATGAAGTGAAAGAATTATTATTTTTATTGGAAAAAGAGTACAGTGATCCAATAAAAATTAAAACCGTAAATATTGGTAAAAAAGAAATACAAACTTTTAACTTTAATTATAAAGAAGCAGTAAATTCTGAATATTCTGACCCACGCTCCTATTTATACGAACCCAATGCTGCTATTTTAAAATCTGGAGGTTTTCATGAAATTTCACAACAATTAAAGGTTTTTAAATTACAACAACATTCTCATTTATATACTTCTGATGAAATCATTGATTTTCCTGGAAGGACATTCAAAATAGAGAATGTTTTAAGTTACGATAAAAAGAAACTTAAAAAATTAGTTGTAGAAAACAAAGCAAATATTACCACAAGAAATTTTCCAAAAACGGTAGCTCAAATCAGAAAAGAAACCAAAATTAAAGACGGCGGAAATTCATACCTATTTTTCACCACACACAATACCAATGATTATATTGTTATTAGCTGTAAGAAGAAAACAGATTAAAATCAAACTAAACAACTAAATGTTAATAAATTAACCTAATTATTTAACATTTTATTAACTTTTTTCATTAAATTTACAAATGCTTTAAGTGTTTTTTGAATAGGGGCTTAAAACACTTAAATAAAAAGTCTCGAATTCACTTTCGAGACTTTTGTTTTTTTACACTACTTTTTTCAGTAATTTTGTAAGGAAAGCTTAACTTTCTAAACATGCAAACAAGCACTTATCAAGCACTAAAAATTAATCAAAATACACAGACTTCAATTCAGGATGTTTTGGTTGTAGAAGCTGCTTTACAAATTAACATTAATGATGCCCCTTATACTGTGGTTATGAGAACACCAGATAATGACAAAGCATTAATAAGAGGATTGCTTTTTGCTGAAGATATTTATAAAAGTGACAAAACTTTAATTTTTGAAGTAGTTGAAGAAGAAAATGAAATTCCGACGATTATAAACGTTACTATTTCTAAAGAGCTATTAGGTAAAGGATATTTAAATAAAAGAACATTACTCTCTGTTTCTTCCTGCGGAATTTGTGGAAAAAAAGAGCTAAAAGATATTAATGTTGAAGGAGAAAAACTAACTCAAACAACTACTTTTTCTAGTACTGTTTTACATGAAATGTTTTTAAAAATGAATAGTTTTCAGCATACCTTTAAAAACTCTGGTGGTAGTCATGCAGCAGCACTTTTTAATAAAAACCATGAGTTTTTAACCGTTAAAGAAGATATTGGTAGACATAATGCTGTAGATAAAGTAATTGGAGATTTGTTGATAAAAGACTATTTAAAGCATGCTAAATACTTATTGGTAAGCGGACGCGTTTCTTACGAAATTGTTTCAAAAGCATTTATTGCAAAAATACCAATTATAGTAGCAGTTTCTGCTTGTTCTTCTTTAGCCGTAGATTTTGCAAAAGAATTTGGTATTTGCTTAATAGGTTTTACAAGAGAACAAAAAATGACTATTTATTCTAATCCATCATTTGTTAAAACAACAAAAAGCGATGTCTAAAAAAATAAAAGAACAACCGCCGGAAAAACGAACAGGAATTCAATTAACAGACGTTCCTAAATCTGCAGTTGGTGTTAAAGCAATTGTTTCTGCATTAACGCATATTAAGAATGAAGTTGGTGTTGTAAAAGGAATTAAATTATTGTCAAAATTAAATCAAAAAGATGGTTTTGATTGCCCAGGTTGCGCATGGCCAGATCCTGATGAGAAAAGAGCTTTTTTAGCTGAGTATTGTGAGAATGGCGCCAAAGCTGTTGCAGAAGAAGCTACTAAAAACAAAGTTTCTCCAATATTCTTTGCAACACATTCTGTACAAGAGCTATCAGAATTTTCTGATTATGAAATTGGTAAAAGTGGACGAATTACACACCCAATGTATTTGCCAGAAGGCGCAACGCATTACGAAGAAATTTCTTGGAAAAATGCTTTTAAAATGATTGGTGAAGAATTAAATTCTTTAGACTCTCCTAACGAAGCTATCTTTTATACTTCTGGAAGAACTAGTAATGAAGCAGCTTTTTTATATCAATTATTTGTCCGCCAGTTTGGTACAAATAACTTACCAGATTGCTCTAATATGTGTCATGAATCTAGTGGTGTTGCACTTTCACAAACACTCGGCATAGGAAAAGGTTCTGTTACCTTAGACGATTTTAATCATGCCGATTTAGTAATTGTTATGGGGCAAAACCCTGGAACAAATCACCCAAGAATGTTAACAGCTTTAGGGGAAACAAAAAAACAAGGTGGAAAGATAATTACCATAAACCCACTTCCTGAAGTAGGTTTAATGAATTATAAAGACCCACAAAATCCATTAAAATGGGTTGGATCTGGTCAAGATTTAACTGATTTATTTTTACCCGTAAAAATAAATGGTGATGTTGCTTTGTTAAAAATCATCTTAAAGTTAATGAAAGAAAAAGAAGATGCTGAGCCAAATAGTGTTTTTGATCATCAATTTATAAAAGAAAAAACAGCGGGTTTAGAAGCTCTTTTAAAAGATTTAGACACCTATTCTATAGCCGAGTTATTACCGCAAACAGGACTAACTTTAGATCAAATTAAAGAAACTACAGCACTCATTATCAACAATAAAAATATTATTATTTGTTGGGCAATGGGTTTAACACAGCATAAAAATGGGGTTGATAATATCCGTGAAATTGTAAACATTTTATTATTAAAAGGAAGTATTGGTAAAAAAGGAGCAGGTACGTGTCCGGTGCGTGGGCACTCAAATGTTCAGGGAGATAGAACTATGGGTATTTGGGAAAGACCTCCCGCTTCATTTCTAGACAATTTAGAAAAAGAATTTCAGTTTAAAGCACCTAGAAAATTTGGTTTTGACGTGGTAGAAGCTATTGATGCCATGCATAAAAAAGAAGCCAAAGTATTTTTTGGAATGGGTGGCAATTTTATTTCCGCAACACCAGATACTGTTTTTACTGCAAAAGCATTGCAAAATTGCAGCTTAACCGTACAAGTATCAACCAAATTGAATCGCAGTCATTTAATTACAGGTAAAAAAGCATTAATCTTACCATGTTTAGGCAGAACAGAAAAAGACTTTCAAACAAAAGGAGAGCAATTTGTATCTATAGAAAATTCTATGGGAGTTGTACAACAATCTCATGGTACATTGCAACCTTGTTCTAAAAATTTATTAAGTGAAGCTGCAATTGTAGCAGGAGTTGCAAATGCAACAATAAAAAATACAACTACAAATTGGACGGAACTAATTTCTGATTATGATAATATTCGTGATAAAATTGAAGTAACTATTCCTGGTTTTAGTGATTTTAATAAACGTGTAAGAATTAAAGGCGGATTCTACTTACCAAATAATGCACGTGAAAATGATTTTACTCCAACAAAAACTGGTAAAGCAAATTTTAGTATCAATAAACCTTCCGAAATTGAATTAAAGAAAAATCAATTTATGATGATGACCATTAGAACTCATGATCAATACAACACCACTATTTATGGTTTAGACGACAGGTACAGAGGTGTTTTAAATGAAAGAAGAGTTATTTTTATGAATGAAGATGATATGAAATCTTTACATTTAGAAAAATTAGATTTGGTAGATTTAACAAGTCATTTTAATGATGAAGAAAGAGAAGCTAAAGGATTTTTAGTGATTCCTTATAGTATACCTAAACAATGTACAGCTACTTATTTTCCGGAAGCAAATGTATTAGTCCCTTTAAAAAGTAAGGCAGATATTAGCAATACACCTACTTCTAAAACAGTAATTATTACCATCAAAAAAAGATAAAAATTACCTTATGAAAAAGATTACTTTTTTACTTATACTTCTTATTTCAAATCAACTATTATTTTCTCAGTCAGAAAATATTCCGAAGAAAATTATACAAAAAGGATTTGCCAAAATAGATTTCCTTTCCATAGATATGCCTATCACAGAGACAACTCCACTAAATTTTAATGAGCCAAACATGGGATTTACCGGGATTCATTATAATTTATTATTAGGTGAGGAATTCTATACAGGTGTTGGACTTTATGGTTCTGTTTCCGGTATTAGAGGCGGATTTTTTACATTGGGAGTAAATGCAGGTCTTAAAAAATATTTTTCTAATAAATTATATGTAGATACCGGCTTTCACTTTGGTGGCGGTGGTGGTGCAGGTGCTCCAGATGGTGGTGGTGCTTTTATATTACCTCATTTGAATTTAGGTTATGACTTTAAAGATTTTTCAATAAATGGAGGTTGGAGTTATGTTAACTTTTTTGATGGTGGAGAAATTAAAGGGCATCAACTAAATGTTGCTTTAGAAATTCCTTTAGATTTTGAATATGCAGATTATAAATCGGCAGAAAAAGAAATAGATTTAGAACAGTTTAAAAATACAAGTTGGAATCAAAATCCCAAAAGAAATTCCTTAATGGTTCACTTTAATAACTTAAAAGTTTTAAGTACGGCTAGATCTACAGATGATAAAATTTTAGAAGGTAAAACCATAAAATTAGCCGGATTTGAATACACTTCTTATTTAAACAAAAATTGGTTTACATTTTTAAAAGTAGATGGTGCTTACGATGGTATTAGAGCAGGTTATATGGATGTACTTTTAGGTGGAGGATATCATTTATCAATGAACAGAAACAGAACCAACATTTTAGCCAAATTTGGTATTGGTGCAGGTGGCGGTGGCGGTGTAGATAGTAAAGGTGGATTCTTATTATATCCTGATTTATCTATAGAACAACAATTATTTAAGGACATTTATGTTTCTGTTAATAAGGGATATTTATTAACTCCGAATAAGGATTTTTACACCTCTACTTTTGGGGTGGGAATTAAATATTATATAGAGAGAAATGGTAGCAAAACAGAGAACACTTCTTTTTCACAAGGAAAATTTAAAGGTTTAGAGGTAATTGTAAAACAAGACATGTACTTTAATGCAAAAAGAATGGAAGATCCAACGGAACATATGCATCAGATTTCTTTGCAAGTAAATTTAGATTTAAATAAAAATGTATATGTTGCTGGTCAAACTTCTTTTGCAAACTTTGGTAATGCAGGTGCTTATGCAGAAGGTTTAGTTGGTGCAGGTTTAAAAACGAATCCTTTATTTAATAATTCTACTTCTTTATTTATACAAGTTTTAGGAGGTGCCGCAGGTGGAGGAAATATAAGTACAGGACAAGGATTTATTATTAAACCAAGTTTAGGATTCGATTATGAGCTTTCTAAAACCTTAAATTTAAGAGCTGCTGCTGGTTATGTAAAAGCAAAAGGAGGAGAACTAAGCAGCCCGTTTATCAACCTCGGTTTAAAGTATAACATCTCTTTTTTAAAGTTGAAATAATATCGTAAAGACCTTGCATTGCAAGGTCTCTCTCTTGGAAACATTGCATTGTCTCCTTGATTAAAAACAAATTAAACATCAATCAAAAAAATTGGACAAATTTAAAAATAAATACCGCGTTTCCTCTACCCGTTTGCAATCTTGGGACTACAGGAACAATGGTGCATATTTTATAACAATTTGTACCTCCAATCGACAACATTTATTTGGTGAAATTGTAAAAAAATTGCCCAGCAATTTACCTACAATGCAATTGAATGAAATAGGAAAATTGGCAGAAAAATATTGGATGGAAATTCCTGAACATTTTCCATTTGTGGAACTGGGTAATTTTGTGATAATGCCCAATCATACCCATGGAATTCTAATTATTGACAAACAAATTATTGACAAACAAATTGAAACGTTGCAGTGCAACGTTTCTACGGGGGATAAAAATATTGGTGCCAAAAACGAACAAATGGCAAAAATTTCACCAAAACCAGGTTCTATTTCTACCATTATACGATCTTATAAATCTGTTGTGTCAAAAAATGCCCGAAAAATTGACCCATATTTTGGTTGGCAATCTCGTTTTCATGATCATATTATTCGTAATAATATCTCTTTTAATAACATTCAGAATTACATTACAAACAACCCTTTAATGTGGAATGAGGATAAATTTTATAAATAATTTAATCGTCAAACACGTTAGTTGCATTGCTAACTAAATATTTTCTTTTAAATAATTTACAACAAAATCAATTTCTTGTTTTGTAGTGTATTTAGAAAAAGAAAAACGAACCGAAGTTTTATCTGCATCAGTATCATTTAAAATCTCTCTTAAAACGTGTGAACCTTTATTGCTACCACTTTGGCAAGCACTTCCTCCTGAAATAGCTATTCCTGCCATATCTAAACTAAATAAAAGCATGTCGTTGGTAAAAGGAAAACGTACATTTAAAATGGTGTAACTACTTTTTTCTATGTCTGATGAAAGTCCGTTAAACTCAATGTCTTTTGAAAATCCTTTTAATTCTGAAATAAAGTATTCTTTTAACTCCCCTATTTCTTTTTGATCCTTTTCAAGATTAGAAACACCAATTTCCAATGCTTCTTCCATGCCCAAAATAGCATGAACATTTTCTGTACTAGACCTTGCACCCATTTCTTGATCACCACCATGAAGCATCGGTAAAATTCCAAACCCTTTTCTAAAAAAGGCAAACCCTACTCCTTTTGGTCCATGGAACTTGTGTGAACTAGC
Source organism: Polaribacter sp. 11A2H (assembly GCF_011379025.1). Taxonomy (NCBI): domain Bacteria; kingdom Pseudomonadati; phylum Bacteroidota; class Flavobacteriia; order Flavobacteriales; family Flavobacteriaceae; genus Polaribacter; species Polaribacter sp. 11A2H. Next base: position 14,606 of record NZ_WTLD01000001.1, on the reverse strand, counting down.
TACCATAAAATCTAACGGTATTTTCTGTAAATCAATATTATAATGACCTATCGCTTGTACGGTATCCGAATGAAATAAGGCTTTATTATTTTTACAGATTGTAGAAACAACATCAACATCTAAAATATTTCCTATTTCATTATTTATAAACATTAAACTAACCAATGTTTTATCTTCTGTTGCTGATAAAAGTTGCTCTAAATGAACAGTATCAATAGTTCCAAATTCATTAAGATTTACATACTCTACAAGTATGTTATGTGCTTTTTCTAAATGATAACACGTATGTAAAACGGCATGATGTTCTATTTTTGTAGTAATAATTCTTTTTACGCCGAGATTAAAAACAGCATTGTGTAAAATTAAATTATCTGCTTCTGTACCTCCTGCAGTAAAAATAATTTCGCTCGCCGTTACATTAAAATGCTTTGCTATATTTTTTCTTGCAGTTTCTACAGCCGATTTTGCTTTTCTACCAAATTGATGAATAGAGGATGGATTACCATAATTATTTTTCATAGACGTATGCATTACATCTATAACTTGGTCATCTATTTGAGTGGTTGCTGCGTTATCTAAATAAACGGTTTTCATAACTTAAAATTAAATAGGGTTTTGAAAAATATAAACTTCTGTAGCTCCTAAGCCATATTTCTTGTAAGAAGCATCGTAAAATTTCACAGGATATTTATTTAATAATCTTAAAAGTTCAGATCTTAAAACACCTTCTCCAACTCCATGTATAAAAACAACTTTAGCGATTCTTTTAGATATGGCAAACTCAATTTTACTTTTTGCGGTATCTAATTGTAGGTTTAACATATCGTAATTATCCATGTTTCTTGTAGACTTAGTCAGTTTACTAATATGTAAATCGACTTCTAAAATCACTTCTTTCTTTTCTTTTTTAAATAAACTTTTCTTAGGTTTATTTTGCGATATCTTCTCTTTTAATATCGAATTATTAATATCACTAAACTTAGATAATTCATGTTGCTCCACATCAATTCGTACTAATTCTGATGCATTGAATTTAAAAATCATACCATCGGTAGTTTCTACAGAAATATCATCACCATTAATCCCGATGACTTTTCCTTTTAGAACATCATCTAAAACAGCTACTTTATTTCCAATTTTTAAACTCATTATTTATTTTGACTTAATTTTATTATCGCTTTTTTCAGAAAGTATATTTGTTGCAAAAATAACAAGATGAAAAAGGTTTCTCTCTAAAATAGGTATAAATTCTGATTATTTAAAATAGTATCAATATCCCACTTTAAAAAAAAAGCTATACAAAAGACTTTTGTTTGTCAATCTGAATTTATTTCAGATTCTTGTAACTACTAAAATTTAATGCATTAAGATACAGAAACAAGATCATTATATCAGCAGTTCTTCATAGTAAGCAATAGATTCTTTTTTTATAAATTTTTTAATTTATCCCCAAAAAGTAATAATAGTATAATTGGAATTCCTAATGAGATTACTAAGATTTTATTTGTTTCAAATAAAGACGGATTTAGCAACAATGTTATTGCAAAACCACCAATAGCTCCACCTAAATGTGCAGAATGCCCAACATTACCCAATTGCTTTTTCATTCCGTAAATTGAATATAATAAATACCCAACTCCAAAAATATAACCAGGAATTGGTATTGGAATAAAAAACAAATACAATTCCATTGCAGGATATAAAAGTATCGAAGCATACACAATACCAGAAACGGCTCCAGAAGCTCCTACCGCACTATAATAAGGTTCATTTTTATGATATTTTAGTGAATACAAACTGCCCGCTAATAAACTCCCGAAATAGATCATTAAAAAATTTGGTATCCCTAAAATATGAGCTACAATATCTCCAAAAAGATATAAAGCATACATATTAAAACCTAAATGCAGCCAGTCTACATGTAAAAAACCAGAGGTAAGTGTTCTTATTTTTTCTCCAGATAAAACTTTACCTACTTGAAACTTATATTTATCTAAAAAAGAATAATCCTTAAACCCTTTCATAGAAACCAAAACATTGGCAATAATCAGTATTAATACTGCTTGATTTATATTGTTCATCATAAAGCAAAATTACTGAAATCTGATTTACTAATGCTACTTCATTTTAAATATATATCGGATATTTGCACTCAAAATAATACTCCATGCATTTAATTGTTTTTAGTCTTATATACCCATTTATTTGGTTAATATCTAAACTTCCTATGAAGGTATTATACATCATTTCAGATGGATTATACTTATTAAATTACTACATTATTGGCTATAGAAAAGAGGTAGTTTTAGAGAACTTAAAATTAGCTTTTCCAGAGAAAGAAGAAGAAGAACTTAAAAAAATTCAAAAAGGTTTTCTTAAACATTTAACAGATTTTATTGTAGAAAGTATAAAGACCTTTACAATTTCTGAAAAAGAAATTTCTAAAAGAATTACATATAAAAATATTGATTTATTAAAAGAGGTTGCTAAAAATGGAAAAAGTATTTCTTTAGTAGGAATTCATCAAGCAAATTGGGAGTGGCTTACCGGTTTACCTTTACAAATTAAAAAACCAGATTTCTATGCTGCATATACCAAAGTACAAAATAAACATTTTGAAAAAGTAATTAAAATGTCTCGTTCAAAGTTTGGTGGAACCTTATATAGAACTTCAGACACGATAAGAAATCTTCATAGAAATTTTGTAAATAAAAAACAGGGTATTTATATTTTATTAAGCGATCAATCTCCACAAATAAAGAATACCCATTATTGGGCAGAATTTATGGGAGTAAAAGTACCTATTCACACAGGTGCAGAAACTTTATCTAAAAGATATGACATGTCTTTTGTATATTGGACAACAAGAAAAATTAAAAGAGGTTATTATGAAGTTGAATTTGAATTGATAACAGAAAACCCAAAAGAATATAAAGATTACCAACTTACAGATAAATTTTTAGAAATAACGGAAAGAAATATAAGAAACCAGCCTGAAGTGTACTTATGGTCTCACAAACGTTTTAAACATAGAGATAAAGTTCCGGCATCTACATCATAAATAATAAAAATATGCAGTTTTTAAGTTTTGCATTTACCTATCCCTTAATTATACTACTCTCTATTTTACCTATGAGAGTTTTATATATTATTTCAGATTTTTTCTTCTTTCTAGTATATTATGTCTTTCGTTACAGAAAAAAGGTAGTTTTGGCAAACTTACATCTTGCTTTCCCTGAAAAATCGGAGAATGAAATAAAATTAATTTCTAAAAAATTCTTTAAACATTTTACAGACTTAGTTGTAGAAAGCGTTAAATACTTTTCTATTAGTGAGAAAGAGATTAAAAAACGTTATAAGTATCTAAATCCTGAATTAGTAGATAATTATAACAAAAAGAAAAGAGGTATTATAATTGTTGGTGCACACCAGGCAAACTGGGAATGGTCTACAAGTATGCCACTTGCTTTAGAAACAACTATTTTAGGTGCATACTCTAAAATACAAAACAAGTATTACGAAAAAGCTATTAAAAAAAGTAGAAAGCGATTTGGAATTGATGGTTATAAAACCTCTGAAACAATTCTTAATATTCAAAAAAATATTGATAATAACCTACAAGCTGCTTATATTTTACTAAGTGATCAATCTCCACAACCGCATAAAACGTATTATTGGAGCGAGTTTTTTGGTGTAAAAGTACCAATACATACGGGTGCAGAAATGCTTGCAAAAAAATTCGACTTTGTTGTAATTAACTATGTAGCAAGAAAAGTAAAGAGAGGTTATTATGAAGTTGAATTTCAATTAATAACTGAAACCCCTAAAGATTTTGATGATTATAAAATTACAGATAAATATACCAAAATAACAGAAGAAAATATAAGACAACAACCAGAATTATATTTATGGTCTCACAAACGTTTTAAACATAAAGACAAAGTGCCAAAAGAATTTTTATAATCCTTTTGGCACTTTTAGTAGATTTTTTTTTCTTTTACAAATTAAATCTTCCACCAATTAAAATATTTCTTTGGAAAAAAGTAAAACTTTGAGAAGCTCCATCATTTGGATTATAAGTTGTTTGAACATCTGGCATATAAATATAACCAAACTTTAAATCTGATTGAATATAGAAATATTTAAAAAATGTAAAATCTAGTCCAACAACAGCAGAACTACCATAACCTGCAATATGAAACTCATCATGTCTTTCTTGGTTAAATAAGGTTACATCTGTTCTTGGATATAAAATACCTGCACCAAAACCTTCCGTAAGGTTTATTTGAAAGTTTTTATGGTTTAGACCTATTAAATGACCAATTTCATCAAATCTTCTAAACTCAACATTTACATAATTTAAACCATCGGTATGTTCTAGTTGTAAAAAATCTTCAGATAATATTTGATTATCATTATTATAAACACCATCAAATGGCGTTCCTGCATTTATCTTTCCGTCAATTTTTACAGTTTGATCTGCAACCATTACATATTTCATGTGGTCTACTCCTATAGAAATCGTATAATTTTCTTTTAAAAAGTACCCTATTCTATAATTATTTTGAGGAATGGTAATTCTACCCGGATTTAAATAATCGTTAAAACTAAATGGCGTTTGCCTGTCTTTTGCTTTTACATTACGTAAGGTAAAATCATAACTACCATTATCTCCTGTAAAGTGAATATCAGAATCAGAATAATTAGCCCTGTTCCATCCCCAATAAAAAAAGAATTTTCCCTTATTGGTAATCTTATCTACACTTTTTAAATTATCAATATTCTCTGTGCTATTTTCTTGTGAAAAAGAGCAGATACTCATTAATAAAAATGAACCTATAATTATTTTTGTTTTCAAAATACTACGCTATTATTGCTTTAATTTCATTGATAAATCTTACTGCTAAATTATCTGCAGCTTGCTGAGATTTTGCTTCTGTGTAGATTCTAATAATTGGCTCTGTATTAGATTTACGTAAATGAATCCACTCTTCTGCAAAATCTATCTTTACACCATCTATTGTATTTACATCTTCGTTAGAATAGGTAGACGCCATTGTTTCTAAAATCTTGTCTACATCTATTTCTGGTGTTAACTGAATTTTATTTTTACTCATAAAGTAACTAGGGTATGAATCTCTTAGCTCTTTACAAGATATTTTTTTGTTTGCTAAATGCGATAAAAATAAAGCGACACCCACTAGAGAATCTCTACCATAATGAGAAGCTGGATAAATGATTCCACCATTTCCTTCTCCACCAATTACTGTATTGGTTTCTTTCATTTTGATAACCACATTTACTTCTCCAACTGCTGAAGCTGTATACGTTCCTCCATGCTTTTCTGTTACATCTCTTAATGCTCTAGAAGATGATAAATTAGAAACCGTGTTTCCACCACCTAATTTCCCTAAAACATAATCTGCACAAGCAACTAAAGTATATTCTTCTCCGAACATAGAACCGTCTTCAGAAATTAAAGCCAAACGATCTACATCTGGATCTACTACAATTCCGAAATCTGCTTTTTTCTTTACCACCAATTCAGAGATATCTGTTAAGTGCTCTTTTAAAGGTTCTGGATTGTGAGGAAACTCACCGTTTGGTGTACAATATAACTCTACACACTTTACTCCTAATTCTTTTAATAAAGCAGGAATAAAGATTCCTCCTGTAGAATTTACACCATCTACAACTACTTTAAATTTTGCTTTTTTAATAGCCTTAACATCTACTAAATCTAGTTTTAAAACTTCTTTAATGTGCTTCTTTAAGTATTTTTTATTCTTTTTATAAGAACCTAAATCATCTACTTCTGCAAATGAAAAATCTTCACTTTCTGCTAAAGCTAAAATTTGCTCTCCTTCTTCTCCGTTTAAGAACTCTCCTTTTTCATTTAAAAGTTTTAAAGCATTCCATTCTTTCGGATTGTGAGATGCTGTTAAAATAATTCCTCCATCTGCTTTTTCTAAAGGTACTGCAACTTCTACTGTTGGTGTTGTAGATAAACCTAAATCTATTACATCTATTCCTAAACCTACTAAAGTATTGGCAACTAAACTAGAAATCATTTTACCAGAAATACGAGCGTCTCTACCAACTACTACTTTTATTTTTTTCTTACCAGGATTTCTAGCCTTAATAAATGCTCCGTATGCAGAAGCAAATTTTACTGCGTCTATTGGTGTTAAATTATCAGCAGTTTTTCCGCCAATGGTTCCTCTAATTCCTGAAATTGATTTTATTAATGTCATAATTTTTGGTTGTCTTTTTAAGCGGGACAAATATAATTCTATTAAATGATAAAATAAATTAGTAGGTAGTAAATTTTGATTTGCTTTTGGTTGGCAAAAATGTGCGTTAGGGATTGCAACGGCATCCTTTTTATAGCACTTATTAAAAAGCGTCATTGCGAGGAACGAAGCAAACTGTTAATTAATGATGAGATTGCCACAGTTTACAAAAAAAATAAACTTCGTAATGACAGCTATAAAAAGATATAGTGGAAAGACCGACCTTTTTAGGGAACACCCAGAAAAGAGTTGGCAGTATTCAGTATTCAGTATCCAGTATCCAGTATCCAGTATTCAAAAAATTTATTTTTTGAATACTGGAAATCTACAAAGTTATTAGAAATTTTAAAGCACAAAAAAAGCCGATACAAATTGTATCGGCTTTTAAAATATATTAGAAATGTAAATGATTATTTACCTTCTTCCATTTTTTTCTTTAATGCTGCAAGACCACCAATATCTCCTAAGGTAGTTTTTTCTGCGTCTGCTGCTTTCTTAACGGCAACTTTCACATTTCTTTTCTCTTGCTCTTTAAATAAAGATGTATGAGAAACAACAACTCTTCTGTATTCTTTAGAGAATTCTAAAACTACAAATTCGATTTTGTCTCCTTTTTCTAATTTAGAACCATCTTCTTTTTCTAAGAATCTTGTTGGTGCAAATCCTTCTACGCCATCAGCGAAAGTTACAACTGCTCCTTTATCATTCTTTTCTTTGATTGTTCCTTCATGTTTAGAACCGATTGCATACGTAGCTTCATGTGCATCCCAAGGGTTATCTTGAGTTTGCTTATGACCTAAGTTTAACTTTCTGTTCTCTACATCTAATTCTAATACTTGTACTTCAAGTTTATCACCAACAGTTACAAAATCTGATGGATGCTTCACTTTCTTAGTCCAAGATAAGTCTGAGATATAAACTAAACCATCAATACCTTCTTCTAATTCTACGAATACACCAAAGTTAGTATAGTTACGAACTGTACCAGTGTGAGTAGAACCTACAGGATATTTAGTAGTAATATCTGTCCAAGGATCTGGGTGTAATTGTTTGATACCTAAAGACATTTTACGGTCTTCACGGTCTAAAGTTAAAATTTGAGCTTCAACTTTATCTCCTACTTTCACGAAATCTTGTGCAGAACGTAAGTGAGTTGACCAAGACATTTCAGAAACGTGAATTAACCCTTCTACTCCTTGTTCTACTTCTACAAACGCACCATAATCAGCTAAAACAACAACTTCACCATTTACTTTATCACCAACTTTTAATTCGTTGTTTAAAGCTTCCCAAGGGTGAGCAGATAATTGTTTTAATCCTAATTGAATTCTAGATTTGTTATCATCAAAGTCTAAAATTACAACGTTTAATTTTTGATCTAACTCAACAACCTCATTTGGATGATTGATTCTAGACCAAGATAAATCAGTAATATGTACTAATCCGTCTACACCACCTAAATCAACAAAGACACCATAAGAAGTAATATTTTTAACAATACCTTCTAATACTTGTCCTTTTTCTAATTGACCAATAATTTCTTTTTTCTGTAATTCAATATCAGCTTCAATAAGAGCTTTATGAGATACAACAACGTTTTTAAATTCGTGGTTGATTTTAACAACTTTAAATTCCATTGTTTTCTCAACATACTGATCGTAATCTCTAATTGGCTTAACGTCAATTTGAGATCCTGGTAAGAATGCTTCAATTCCGAAAACATCTACAATCATACCACCTCTAGTTCTACATTTAACGAAACCGTTAACTACTTCACCAGTTTCATGAGCATTGTTAACACGTTCCCATGCTTTAATAACTCTTGCTTTTTTGTGAGATAATACTAATTGACCAGAAGAATCTTCTCTTTTGTCAACTAATACTTCTACAGTATCTCCTTCTTTTAAACCTTGGTTGTAACGAAATTCGTTTAAAGAAATAACTCCTTCAGATTTAGAGTTGATATCGATGATTGCATCTCTATCAGTAATTCTGATTACAGTTCCTTCAATTACGTCACGCTCGTTTACAAAACCTACAGTTCCTTCTAACGCTTTTTCAAATGCTTGTAATTTTTCTTCATCAACAGCTTCAATACCTTGTTCGTATTTGTGCCAGTTAAAATCAGCTAAAAATTGTGTTGGATCTACAGCAGGAGTCGCTGTTTCTTGTACTTCAGCAGCAACTACTTGCTCTTCAGTGTTTTTTGTTTCTTCAGACATTTCTGAATAATAATTTTGTATCTTATTGTTTATCAGATTTTAACGATATAAACGCAAAGAGTTGTTTTTATAAATTGTTTTAAATATTCCTTTTATAAATCTGTTCTCGTAAAAAGGAGTGCAAATTTACAAAAATGTTTTGATTTATAACACTTTACAATTAATTTATTATTCCTTTTATTGTTGATATACAAAAAACTACCTTTGCACCCTTAAAACCTTTTAGGTAGATTTTAATGAAGATGGATAAAAATACAAAAGATTTAGTAGATAAAGGAATAATGCTTCCGTTAATGGAAGAGTTCTATACCATACAAGGAGAAGGTGCTCATACAGGTACTGCCGCTTATTTTATTAGAGTTGGTGGTTGCGATGTAGGTTGCCATTGGTGCGATGTTAAAGAAAGTTGGAATGCAGAATTGCACCCACCAACTTTAGCAGACACTATTGTAGATAATGTTAAAAAATATGCAGAAACCGTTGTTATAACTGGTGGTGAGCCTTTAATGTGGTCTATGGATTATATTACAGATTTACTTCAAAAAAACAATATTAGAACGCATATAGAAACTTCTGGTGCGTATTCTTTTTCGGGTAAATGGAATTGGTTTTGCCTATCGCCAAAGAAAACAAAAATGCCTTTAGCAGAATGTTATCCAGAAGCAGATGAGCTTAAAATGATAATTCATAACAAATCTGATTTTGATTTTGCAGAACAAGAAGCTGCTAAGGTCGGAGAAAAATGTCAACTTTATTTACAACCAGAATGGAGTAAAAAAGAAAAAATGACAGCAGAAATTGTAGAATATGTAATGAAAAATCCAAAATGGAAAATTTCTTTACAAACACACAAATACCTGAATATTCCATAATATTCAGGTACTTTATATTTTTATTAGAAGCTGTTTCCTGCTTTTCATTATATCTTTTTATAACTATCATTGCCAGGTTTACTTTTTTGTAAACTGTGGCTATCTCCTTTAAGGTAACATATCATCACATTTAAAAGGCTATAAAAAGGATGCCATTTCAATCAGGGCTAAGCGTATTTATAAAACAATAACTAATCAGTGAGTTTTTTATCTACTAAGGTACAAATTCTCTCAAATTGCTCTGTAATTCCCATATCAGAATTATCAAAACCAATTGCATCACTCGCTTTCATTAAAGGAGAATCTTCTCTTGTAGAATCTATTCTATCTCGTTCTTCAACATTAAAAAGAATATCTTCAAATTTTACATTATCTCCTCTATCAATTAATTCTTTATAACGCCTTGTAGCTCTTTTATCTGCAGAAGCAGTCATAAATAATTTTAATTCAGCCTTCGGAAAAACAACTGTTCCAATATCTCTACCGTCCATAACAATACCGCTGTTTACTCCCATAAGTTGCTGTTCTGCAACTAACTTTTTTCTTACTTCAGAAATAGTAGATACTTTACTAACTAGTTGAGAAACTTCTAAGGTTCTAATCTCTTTTTCTACATTAATAGCATTTAAAAACATTTCTGCAAAACCTAAATCTTTATTAAATTGAAAAGTAAGAGAAATATTTTTAAGGTTTAAAAGAAGTCCTTTTTCATCTAAATGAGTTTTACTTACAAAATTATTATTCATAGCAAACAGAGTAACCGCTCTGTACATTGCACCTGTATCTACATAAATATAATTGTATTTTTTTGCTAATAATTTAGCAATGGTGCTTTTTCCTGTTGATGAAAAACCATCAATAGCTATTATAATTTTTTTATTCATATTACCTTCTACTATCTAAATCTATTAATAAACTAAAAGTACTTGTATTTGCTGCAGAATGAAATTTAGAATATGCATAATTAAACTTTAATCTGTTCAATTGAATTCCAAACCCATAAGAAAAACCACTAAAAGTTCTAGCGTTTTGTAATTTTAATTCTGCTGCTCTTCTAAAATTATATCCCAATCTTAAATTAATTAAACTCTCAGGAAACAATTCACCTCCTATTACAAAATGTCTAAAAGTATTTCCTATAAAACCTACGTCTTCATTAGTAGCATTACCTTCAAAATCGGCTATTTGATCAGAAGGATTTGCTACAGAAATATCCCATTTTTGTAAGTTATCTATAGTTGCATACCATTTTAATGGTACGTATTCTAATTTATAAGAACCTCCTAATGCAACTTTAAATGGCATTTTTTCTTTTACACCATTATATGTTTGTAACTGAGTACCAATATTTCTAGCAACTAAAGTAAATGTATAAGGTTTGTAAGGGTTATTGTATAAAATGGCTAAATCTGCAGAAACACCAACAGAACTATAACTGTCTATATTAGAATTTATAAACCTTAGGTTAGCACCAACAAAAATATTTGATTCTGGTATATTTAAAGCATAACCAGCTGAAACTGCAATATCACTTGCATTAAAATTACCTGTTTCTTTTCCTTGCTCATCAGCTCCTATTAAAGAACCATAATCTATATATTTAATACTTCCATGTATCGTTCCAAACCTTCTAGAAATAGTCTTTGCAAATGCTAAAGACCCAATATTTATACCAGCTAAATAACTCGTGTAATTTGCAGATATTTTATTATCAAGTTCAACACTAATCACAGAAGGATTCCAAATAGGTTGGTTTACATCATCTAAAAGTGTTAAAACCTCACCACCTAAAGCTACTTGTCTCGCAGAAGTAGAAATATTTAAAAACTGATACACTTCTTCTCCTCCAACTTGAGCAGTTAAAGAGATAGAAAAAAATAAAATAGAAATAAAAAATAATTTAATCATTAACTAATTTAGTTTCAATTTACAAATATACTTTATAACGTTGTAGCATCATAAAAATTACTATTTAAAACTATAAAATATTTTCATATAAATATCATTATTAAATAATCCTGAATATTATTCGTGAGAAATATTTATAATTTCATAATAATTAATTTTGATACTCAACAGACACATAAGACCTATTATATTTCTTTACTCAATTTTCTAAAAATATAAATTGCATATAATATTTATCTTTAAAAGGTACAGTACAAAGTATAATATTGAGACAGCCACTTATTCTGAATACATATTATATTAAACGCTTCAAAACTAAGAAAATCAACTATACTTTATTAAAAACAAAGGCTATTGAGTACTGAAATATTTTTGATTCCTTATTATTTATTGTATTTTCGTCCATACAACTGTTTTTCTACATTTATTGTTTCTTATAAGTTTTATCTTGACTACACATTAAAGTTTACCTCTTAAAAACAGTATTAAACAAGCCACTAAATAAATTAACCTATATATTTTACGAAAACTACAATATGAGTAATTCTTTTAGATCCAAAACTACCTTAGATAAAGGCGTAACTATACCTAGTCTGATTTTTATAATCTCCATTTGTCTAATTTCTGCTATTTTCCCTGAATTTACAGAAACCCTGCTGGATAAGGTTAAAAACTTCATATTTGTTAACTTTAACTGGGTATACGTTTGGTCTGTTACAATATTTGTTATTTTCTTAATTTATTTAATGTTTAGTAAGTACGGAAACATTAAGCTAGGAAGTAACGATAGCAAACCAGACTATTCTTACTTTTCTTGGGTTTCAATGTTATTTTCCGCAGGCATGGGAATTGGGTTGATGTATTTTAGTGTAGCAGAACCGATGCAACATTACTCCAATGAAGTATTAATGGGCAATAGTAACATTAGTACTGCAAAAAATGCTCAATTATATACTTTTTTCCATTGGGGAATTCATGCCTGGGCTATCTATGGTACTGTAGGATTATCATTATCCTACTTCGCATATCGATACAAACTTCCACTTTCATTACGAAGCTGTTTATATCCAATACTAAAAGATAAGGTTAAAGGAAAATGGGGTAACGCAATTGATGTATTCGCTCTTTGTAGTACCTTTTTTGGAATAACAACCACACTTGGTTTTGGTGTTGTTCAAATAAATTCCGGATTAGAAACCCTAAACATAGTACCCGAAAGTAGTTTTATCTATCAAATTATAATAGTAGGTGTATTGGTTTCTATTTCCATTATTTCTGCTGTAACCGGCGTAGATAAAGGTGTTAAAATACTGAGTAATATTAATATTATTAGTGTTGTTATTTTATTATTATTTGTTTTATTTCTAGGCCCAACTGTTTATATAATAAGCAGTTTTACCGAAGGAATGGGAAGTTATATTCATAACTTTTTTAAACTAACATTTAACACACATATTTATGAAGAAGAAACACTGCCTTGGTTTTACGATTGGACCATACTTTACTGGGCGTGGTGGATTTCTTGGTCTCCTTATGTTGGACTTTTTATTGCTAAAATTTCTAAAGGAAGAACTATACGAGAATTTATTTCAGCAGTATTAATTATACCAACATTATTCAATTTTATTTGGATGTCTGTATTCGGAAATAGTGCTATTTGGTTTGATATGAATGTCGCAAATGGACTACTTAGTGAATTATCTAGTAATCCTGATGCCTTGATGTTTAATTTTTTAGAATACCTTCCATTCACTAAGTTAATTAGTTTATTAGCTATTTCTATCATTCTTATTTTCTTTGTAACATCTGCAGATTCAGGGATGTTTGTAATGAATAGTATCTCTAGTAAGAACTCACAAAATTCACCAAAATGGCAAACTGCAGGATGGGGAATTCTACTTGCTGTTCTGGCTCTATTTTTATTAAATGCTGGTGGACTTGAAGCCTTACAAAGCATGACGCTTATTACAGCACTACCGTTTTCCATAATAATTCTTTTATTTGTTGTAAGCCTTGTAAAAGCACTCGCTATAGATAATGATTATTACAAACGTGATTTTCAAGTAACTCCATGGTCTGGTTTATTTTGGAAAGAACGTTTAAAACAAATTATTTCTTATGATGATCAAAAATCTGTTAATGAATTTATAGAAAATACGGTTAAACCAGCCTTTAAAGAACTACAACAAGAATTTGTAAATAATGGAATTGAAGCAACTGTTCATTTTTCCGAAAAACCCAAAAGCGTAGAGATTGAAATTAAGTATGATGTCGTTAATAATTTTGTATATGGTGTAAAAAATCAATCAAAATTAGTTTCTCAATATTTAATTGATGAAGACAACCTTGGAGGGTTTGAAGAAGATTGTTCGTACCTTCCTATAACTTATTTTGGTGATTACAGAAAAGGATATGACGTACGCCTTTTTACTAAAGATGAACTAATTTCTGATGCCCTCAAACATTACGAAAGACTTTTAGCTATTATTTCCGAAGAAAAAAACGAAATGTTTATTAGTAGCAATGCGAATAAAAAATAAATCAGTACTGTAAATTTAACTAATTCGTAGACAGATTTCATTAAATTTACTAGTTCTTGCACCGTTTTTATACATTGCTGTCGTCTTTCCTGATTATAATGGCACTAATATTATGAAATTTCTTCTTTTAAATCTTCTTCAGATTCAAAATAAGTTTCCCATAACAAATCATATACAATAGACCTACTAAAGAATTATATTTAACCATTTGTTTGTAGTAAAGCATATCTATGTTTTATTACTAATACGAGATCATTTATAAAGGGTATTTGTCTTTTAATTAACTTGTTTTTTCTAAATTAAAAACCAATATCAGTTAATGTTTCATGAAAACTAATGTTGTTGAAAGAAAGCAAGGATATAAAAACTATTTAAAAGCTGTTTAGTCTTCAATTAAATACTACCAAAAGACTAAACATCTAACAATGTAAAGAGAAATCATCTAACAATGTAAAGTATTCTGTAATCAAAGATATGAGATATCTCTTGCCGTCGAAATGACCATTTAAATAGTTTTATATAATGTGATAAAAAAAAAGACTATGCTTTCATTTTAGCACATAAAAAACTCAATTCCATAGAATTAAGGTAAACCTATAATAAATTAAGATCGATAAAAAATAAAGATTCACGCAAGGCTAGTGCTCGTTTGTAACGAGTACCGTCACAGATAATCCGTTTTCACACAGTTAGGCATTCTACTTTGAGTTTAGCACAAAAAAAAACCTCAATTCGTAAGAATTGAGGTTTAAAGAAAGGCGGCGACCTACT